>PGXU01000141.1 GCA_002839335.1 Spirochaetae bacterium HGW-Spirochaetae-4 | reverse complement strand
ACACCCGCTCTCGCCCACCAACCCGAGGGTCTCACCCCGGTAGATGTCGAAGTCGAGTCCATTGACCGCCTGCACCAGGCTCGCTTTCTTGAAAAGCCCGCCGCCGACCGAGAAATGCTTCTTCAATCCCCGCACTTCAAGGAGTTTTGCTTGCTTATCCAACATGTGGGCCTCCATCTTCCAAATTCCAACACGCCGCAAAGTGCCCCGGTCGGATCTCGCGCAAGGCGGGATTCTCTGCAATGCAGGTATCGCTCGCCTTCGGACAGCGTGGTGCGAACGGGCAGCCATCACCCAATGTGATCATATTCGGTGGCGCACCCTTGATCGTCTCCAGCTTCTGGTGGACGCGGTTGTGTATCTTGGGCAAGGAATTGAGCAGTCCGAGCGTATAGGGATGTGCCCCATGCGCGAACAGTTCCTTCACACTGCACTTCTCCACGATATATCCGGAATACATGACCTGCACGTTCTGGGCGAAATTGGCGACCACACCCAGGTCGTGGGTGATCCAGATCACCGCCATCTTGAACCGGCTTTGGATATCCTTGATCAGCTTCATGATCTGGGCCTGGATCGTGACATCCAAGGCGGTTGTCGGTTCGTCGGCGATCAGCAGCTTCGGTTCGCATGCCAGGGCCATGGCGATCATGACCCGTTGGCGCATCCCACCCGAGAGCTGGAAGGCGAATCCTTCGATCCGCTTCTCGGCATTGGGAATGCCGACCAGCTTGAGCAGTTCGATCGCCCGGTCGTAGGCCTCCTGGCGCGTCATATCGGTATGCTTGAGCATCCCTTCGGTCATCTGACGCTTCACCGTCAGCACCGGATTGAGACTTGTCATCGGATCCTGGAAGATCATCGAAACGTCCTTGCCGCGAATCTTCCTGATTCCCTCGTCGTCGAGTTTCAGCAGGTCGATACCTTCGAACAGTGCCTCGCCTCCCTCGATCTTTCCGGGAGGTTGCTGTATCAGTTGCAGAAGGGAGAGGACACCGACACTCTTGCCGCACCCGCTCTCTCCCACAATCGCCAGGATCTCACCTTCGTCAACCGTGTAGGATATGCCGTTGACAGCTTTCACCACGCCTTCCCGAGTATGGAATCTCGTGCGCAGGTTCTTCACTTCCAGTATTGTTCCCATCACTACGTCCTATAAAGTTGGATCCAGGGCATCCTGGAGACCATCGCCGATAAAATTCACACACAATACGGTAAGCAGGATCGCCATACCGGGGAAAATCGTGAGCCAGGGTTGGCTGGACATGGTGGCTTGGCTGTCCATGAGCATATTGCCCCATGTCGGTGTCGGGGGAGAGACCCCCAGCCCGAGAAAACTCAACGAGCTTTCGGTGATGATCGCGTTGCCGACTCCCAGGGTGGCTCCGACGATGATCGAGTTTGATATGTTGGGCAGCACGTGCCGGATGATTATCAGCCGGTCCTTGGATCCCAGGGCCCGGGCGGCCGTCACATACTCGTTCTCCTTCACCGAAAGGATCGCTCCCCGCACCACACGCGAGGTCTGCATCCAGCTGAAGAACCCGATTATCATGACGATTCCCACCGCCTGGGTGTTCGAATACGAACTGATCACGAGATC
>PGXU01000104.1 GCA_002839335.1 Spirochaetae bacterium HGW-Spirochaetae-4 | reverse complement strand
AGTCGCGACTGAGGATGCCCATAGGCAAGTGGCGCGCAAATTGCTCGCATGCGGGCTTGACGATGTGTATCTGTATGGTAGGGAGATGGAAAGCGCTTGGCTCGAAATGCAGAGATTGGGTTTCGATCGGCATGTGTTTTTCACCGATGATTACGAGGTACTCCAACAGCGGATGATCCAGGATACCAAAAAGGGTGACCTGGTGCTGCTCAAGGGTTCCAGGGCAATGGCGATGGAACGATTGGTTCCAGTCATTTCATCCATAGCGTGACAGGAGATATGTCCATGCAACAAATGACCATGCTCAATTCCCTTGCCGCACTATTGGTTTCATGGATATTCTCCATGGTCCTGGGCTACCTGTACATACGCAAGATGCGGACGTCCGGGCTGAGCCAACCCATCAACCCCGATGGACCGAAGACACATTTCGCCAAGGCCGGGACTCCGACTGCGGGCGGGTTGTTCTTTCTGGTCGGCATTACAGCGGCAGTCCTGTTGTTCGGGAACATCAAACACCCCTACACCTATATCCCCCTGGCTGCGATGTGGGCATTCGCCTTGGTGGGATTGTTCGACGACGTCGCAAAAATCGCGAAAAAACAGTCGGTCGGGTTGAGGACTTCACGTAAATTGGCAATGCAGGTGCTCGTGGCCGCGTTGATACTTTTCCTCCAATCGAAAGTATCGGGTCTGCAATCGACGGTGGTCAGCCACCCCTGGATTCCCTCGCTCTCCTGGGATATCGGGGTCTGGTACCCGATCGCGTTCCTCTTCTATATGGTGACCTTCGTGAATGCGGTGAATATTTCGGACGGTCTCGATGGTCTTGCCGCGGGTGTTTCCTTCGGGCCACTGCTTCTGTTGAGTATTCTGGCTGTCTTGTTCGGAACAGGACTGCATGTGGACTATATCCAGGCTCCGATTCATGAAGGCGGAATGGACCTGTTTGTCGTACTCGCCGCCAGTGTCGGGGGATTGCTCGCGTTCCTGTGGTACAACGGTCCGAAAGCACAAGTTTTCATGGGCGATGTCGGCAGTCATGCCATAGGCGCACTGTTGGCGATCAGTGCATTGTTGATGAAAGTCGAGTTGATCATTATTGTCGCCTCGGCAGTATTCCTCTTGGAGTGCTTCTCCTCGCTTGTCCAGATCATCTCCATCCGCAGTTGCAATAAGCGGGTGTTCGCGATGGCTCCGCTGCATCACCATTTTGAGAAAAAGGGGGTATCGGAAAGTAGGATAGTCAACAGATTCCAAATCGTGAGCGCGATCGCCACAGTCGTCGCAGCAATATTGTTCATGGTGAAGTATCTGTAAAGCTATCGTACCGTACAGACGGCTATGATGAAGACCTATACGTATGATGATTCCAACCTGAAGGTATTCAAGGAAACCGAGCGTGTTTCATTGAGTCCCTTCATGTTCGTCTGCATCATAATCGCACTGGTGGGTTATGGTCTGCTTACCCTCTATTCGGCATCGTATGACGAAGCACTCCGCAACGGTCTCCCTCCGGCATATTACTTCATACGGCAAACGGTGTTCGCGCTGTTGGGTTTTGTATCGTTGGTGGCCATCCGGTTCATACCCCTGGTTTGGATACGCAAGGCAATCCCGTTGTTCCTTATCTTTTCCCTGTTGTTGATGGTCCTCACCTTGGTCACTCCCTTCGGTATCGAGCGCTTGGGTGCCCGCCGGTGGCTGCAGATTGGTCCGCTCCCGTCGTTCCAACCTTCGGAACTGCTGAAGGTTTCGGTAATCCTGTACCTTTCCCATATCCTCTCGAAGCCCAAGGACGAATTGGGGTCGGACTGGGTGACCCTGCTGGTTTCGGCAGTCGTTGTGCTGCTTTCGGCCTTGTTGATCGTGCTGCAGCGTGACTATTCGACGACACTGGTGTTCCTGCTTGTGGCGCTGGCCCTGTTGCTTGCCGGTGGGATCAAACTCAGGTACCTGGGTATGTTTTCTGTCGGAATCGGAATTCCCGCCATCATCTTCCTGTTGATAGAACCGTATCGGATCAGGCGGGTCGTGAGCTTTCTTTTTCCATCGATCGATCCGACTGGATTGAATTGGCAGGTCTTGAACTCCCTGAAAGCGATCACAGCCGGCGGGCTGTTCGGCAAGGGATTGGGCAACGGTACCTACAAGTTGGGAACGATTCCCGAAGTCCAGAGCGATTTCATCTTCGCATCGTTGGCTGAGGAGATGGGATTTGTGGGCATCCTGGTATTCTTCATATTGTTTGCTGGATTCGCGATCCTCGGCTTCCGTACTGCCAACCACCATTTGGCCCGTTCGCGAAAATTCACCGCGTTGGCATCATTCGGCCTCACATTCATGATCGTATGGCAAGCCTTGGTGAACCTGGCTGTCGTGACATCGTTGCTGCCACCCACTGGTATCCCACTTCCGTTCTTTTCCCAGGGGGGAACAAACCTCTTCATGATCCTCTGCGAATGCGGCTTGTTGTACAAGTTCATGGTCGCGGATGAGAAGGAGATGGAACGCAATGGATAGCGCATATTCACACGGATTCGATTACGATGCATACCGGAGTTCACACCGCACGTCCCAAACCGACGAGTATCCGTTCGAACTGGTGGTGGACGGTGGCCAGGATACCACAAGGCCGCCGGTGCGTTCACGGTTGCAACGGAATCTTGTCATTCTGGTAATTCTCGGTACCGTGTTGGCCTTGGGTTGGTATTCATTGCGCTTTATTCCCCTGTTCGATATCGAACGGGTTTCGTTCACCGTAACCGGTGGTTTTGTCTCGGTACCCGTGAAGGCGGGTGAATTGGCGAACGAGGTTGTCGGAACTTCCCTGATGTCGGGATCTCCGGCCGCCCTGGAACGTGCGCTTGCAGCGCTTCCGCTCGTTCAGGAAGCACAGGTGAGGCGTTCGTTGTTTTCGACAGTGGCTGTGCATCTGCATATCGTGTCCCCCTCGGTCTTCATAGCCATCGTCACCCCCGAAGATACCGTGGACTCGATACATATGGTGAGGGAAGGGGACTTGCGGGAAATCGATTTCCAGGATTTCAAGATGTTTGGAAACAATACGTTCGTAATCGAAGTATCCCCGCAATATGGCAGCCACCTGCTCAAATACGGTATCGATCAAGCCATGCGAAATGTCGTCTCATTGGCGACCGATATGGGTATGGACGAGGATGGCAGGTACCGTATCGTTGGCAGGATCAGATATGAGGAGAGTTTGGGGAAGGCCTTCGGCAATATGGTAATGGACCTTCCCGCGTACAATAGCAAACTGTATATTCGTGAACCGGTCTCCGAATCACGGTTGCACGATGCGGTTCGATTGATTAGACTGGAGCATGAGTTGGACACTACACGCAATATTGCCCTTATCGGGCAGTTGCGGTATGATTTGTATGCTCAGTCGCTGGTAAGCCGGCAATGATTGCCAAACGGAGCGAGAGGAGAGGGGCCATGCAATGGCCACTTTCCCGAGCGAGTGCAGGCAACGTAAGGTGACGGAAGGAACCTTTCATGCCAAACGGAGCGAGAGGAGAGGGGCCATGCAATGGCCACTTTCCCGAGCGAGTGTAGGCAACGTAAGGATCCATACCTCGCCCCTTTTGGCGGCAAGGGCGGCGAAGTCTCTTGGATCCGGCTCGTGTACTGGGGTAGTGGGGCCTTTCATTCGGAGGTAAAACGGTGGGCGCGGATAAAATCATGATGGGTCTGGATATCGGTAGCTCCTGGGTACGTGCCGTAATCGGTACGGTGGGCGGAGATGGAACCGTCATGGTCGACAGCATGTGCGAACGTCCTTCGGAAGGAGTTCGTGGAGGTGCCATCGTCAATATCGAGCAAACCATCAAATCGATCACCTCGGTGATTTCCGAAGCCGAACTCCAAGCCGGCGCGGATATCCAACAGATAATCATTGGTGTCGGCGGCGACCATATCGAAGGCATCCCCTCGCAGGGTGTCGTGGGAATCAATGCCAAGGACCAGGAGATAAAGCGAGAGGATATATTCAGGTCGCTTGAAGTGGCCAGGGCTTTCGAACTGCCGTTGGATAGGGAAATCCTCCACACGCTTGTGCAGGATTTCCGTGTCGATGGGCGCAATGGAATAAAGGATCCGATCGATATGCTCGGGCATAGGTTGGAGAGCAGGGTCCTGGTAGTGACCGCTTCCTCCTCGGTTTGCCAGAACGAACGCAAATGTATCCAACGGGCGGGATTCCAGGTGCAACGGTTGGTTGCGCAGCAACTTGCCGATGCCGAAGCCGTCCTGAGCATTGAAGAGAAGGAAATGGGGACGCTCCTGATCAATATCGGTGGAGGGACTACCAATATGGTCGTATACTCGAACGGTGCTCCTGTATTCACCGGGGGAGTGAATCTGGGTGGGTCGCACGTGACCAACGATATCGCCTTCATTCTCAACAAGCCGAAGGTAGTCGCCGAGCAAGTGAAGTGTGAATATGGCAATTGCCATATCCCTTCGGTTGCGGATGACGACATGATGCTTATCCCACAGATCGGAGGCATGCCGTCGATCAAGATGCCCAAGAAGGAATTGAGCAAGATAATCGAACCCCGTATGGCCGAGATCTTCTCCCTTCTGCAAGTCGAATTGGAAAAGAAACAGATTCGCGGTTCCTTCGGGGGCGGTGTGGTGCTGGTCGGTGGTGGAGCCCTGTTGTCGGGTGCCACCGAATTGGCGTCCGAGATCTTCCGGTTGCCCGCACGGATCGGCTTTCCCGAGGCGCTGCATGGATTGGACCGTTCCTATATCAATCCCCGTTACACCACGACCCTCGGGTTGGTCATGACGGAAGCGAAACGGATCAGGGACCAGTATGCGTCCGGCGGGACAAAAGTCGAACACAACAAGACATCCGGTACGTTCGGCAAGAAGGTGCGCGGGTTTTTTCGGACTATATTCTAAGAGAACTAAGCGATAGATACGCTGGAGGATACCGTCAATGGACTTTGATATGCTTGAAGATTTGCTGCAAAATGAACAGACTCCACCAACCGACATCAAAGTCGTGGGAATCGGGGGTGCCGGTGGTAATGCGATCAACCGTATGATAGCCAGCGGCCTGAAGAAAGTGACCTTTGTCGCCATGAATACCGATATCCAGGCCCTGCAGCGTTCCAACGCGACGATCCGCATGCCCTTGGGACGCCAGTTGACGGGTGGCCTTGGAGCCGGAGGCGTTCCCGATGTCGGGGAGAAGGCTGCGCAGGAGTCTCGCGAGGAGATCAAGAAGCTGCTCACCGGTACCGATATGGTGTTCATCACCGCCGGAATGGGTGGAGGTACAGGTACGGGAGGTGCGGCGGTGGTCGCGGAGGTTTCCCGTGAAGTCAACGCTCTTACCGTTGCTGTGGTGACCACTCCGTTCGCCTTCGAGGGGAAGAAGAAACTGCAGCTGGCCTTGGCTGGAATAGAGAAGCTGCGCAAGCAGGTCGATACCCTGATACTCATTCCGAACCAATACCTGTTGAAAGTGGTCGAAAACAATACACCGATCAAGAAGGCTTTCCTGCTTGCCGACGATGTGTTGCGTCAAGGTGTGCAGGGAATCAGTGAGCTGATTACCGAACCGGGCGAGATCAACATCGATTTTGCCGATGTGAAGACCGTCATGAAAGGACGGGGCGATGCTCTCATGGGCATTGGAATCGGTGAAGGATCCACACGGGCGGTGGATGCGGCACGCGCTGCCATCAACAATCCGTTGTTGGAGAACGCCAGTATCGATGGCGCGAAATCGGTATTGGTGAACCTGGCGGGAGGCGATGGACTTACCTTGCAGGAATACCAGGATGTCGTGGAACTCATAACGGAGAATTGTGCCGAAGATGCGTTGATCATCGCTGGACAGGCCTACAATCCGGAGCTGGGCGAAAAGATCAAGGTTACGGTGGTCGCAACCGGGTTCGAGCATTCGGACAATGTGCTTGATGAACAGATCGATGTGATCGACTACAAGCGCCGAAAGATGGAAGGTCCGGTCGTCCAGCCGAAGAACGGCGAATCGACCCGAGAGCATGAAACTCCCCGAAGTTCTGTGGAAAGCCAACCCGATACGATTACCGTGAACCGTTGGCAGGATCTTCAGCAACAGTTGGGAAACCGCCAACAATCGAACGATTATAGTTTTCCGGCTGTCTTGCGCTACCAGCGGGGAGAAGAAGAGGACGCTTGAGCACCATGACCGGTGTCGACACTTCCCTCCTTGAGGACTACAAGGATTACCTGTACATCGAGCGCAGGGTGAGCCCGGCGACAGTGGCTGTGTATGCCGCGGAGGCGAAACGGTACCTGCTGTACCTGCGGGAGAAGGACGCCGAGGTCGAATCGGTGCAGAGCACCACGATCATGGAATTCCTCGTGCATCGTTCGATACAGGACCACGTCGCCCAACGCACCCAGGCCAGGAATATCAGTGCCTTGCGATCGTTCCATCTGTTTCTCGTGGACTCCGAGATACGCCCGGACAATCCGGTGGATCTCCTGGAGATGCCCAAGACACCTTTGGTTCTCCCTGGCAGTGTCTCGTCAAATGCTGTCGATGATCTGTTGGCAGTCATCGATATATCCGATCCCTCCGGTCTCGGTATCCGGGATAGGGCGATGTTCGAGCTCACCTATTCCTGCGGTTTGCGCGTTTCGGAAGTCTGCTCGCTTCAGATGGCTGATTATCAAGAGGCGGAAAGGGTCCTCCACGTCATAGGAAAAGGAAACAAGGAACGGTGGGTACCGGTTGGGGATTATGCGGCGGAGGCTTTGCAGGTGTATATCGTGAATGTCCGCCCCCATCTGATGGGTGCGCATATCCATGAGAAGACCCTATTTCTCGGAAGGCGCGGGAAACCCCTGACCAGGGCATTGGTTTGGAAACGGTTCAAGGAATATTGTGGCATGGCCGGAATCGAAGCAAAGGTGCATACGTTGCGCCATTCGTTCGCCTCGCATCTCCTGCGTGGTGGCGCCGACCTCAGGACCGTGCAGGAACTGCTTGGGCATAGCGATATCCGAACCACCCAAATCTACACACACGCCGATACGGAAGACTTGTTGCAGGTCTATCGGCAATTCCATCCCGATGGAGAACCCGACTCCGTATAGAAGCAAAAACCATACTCCATGCATCTAATGGGTATGAACAATCTAGAAAAAACAATTGCTATCTCCTGCGTCCCCAATCTTCCTTTTCCAGTCCAACTGGAATTGCTCGCCTCTCCATTGGAAATCAATGATATCCTTGCTGTGGATATCTTTGGTTTTCTTGGAACGTCCATTCACCGAGACAAGGCGAATGGAGACTTCCAGTCCAACCGCAACCGGTTCGAAGAGTTCATGCGGTGGCTCGACGTCCCCCGACACCATATCGTCACGATATTTGACGAGCAGTATCCCATGTTGCTGCGCGAGATCGACGATCCCCCCTTGTTCCTCACATACCGGGGAACGTTGCACTCGAGTAATCGATTCCTCTCGGTGGTAGGCACCCGGACCGCCAGCGAACGGGCACTGCAGGCGGCATTTGCCCTCGGATTGGAATGCGCGGACTGGGAAGTGACCACCGTCTCCGGGTTTGCCCGCGGAATCGACCAAGCGGTGCATCAGGGGACCTTGGCACTGCAGGCTCCGACCTGGGCCGTATTGGGTTCGGGTTTGGCAGGCATCGAAGCGCTTCCCCGTACGTTGGTCGAACGTTTCATCGATCGTGGAGGAACCTTTCTCAGCGAGTTCCACCCGCTGGCTGCGCCATTGCCATGGCGGTTTCCTATCCGCAACCGAATTATTGCCGGAATTTCGATGGCGACGGTAATCGTCCAGGCTCCACGGAGATCGGGAGCCCTCATTACGGCCGACCATGCCTTGCGTCAGGGCAGGGATGTGCTCGTACATCGATCCGGCCTCGAAGGTCCAGCTGGTGCAGGTAGTCGCATCCTATGCGAAGCGGGGGCCCCGGTGGTCGAATGGCTGAAAGAAATATTGGAGATATGCGGTATGGAGCACGAAAACGGACGTAAGGCGATCCGTGCCACTGCGGATACGGACGGGGAGCGGTATCGCTTTGGAGCTTGCCACCT
>PGXU01000103.1 GCA_002839335.1 Spirochaetae bacterium HGW-Spirochaetae-4 | reverse complement strand
GCTCTTCCGATCTACAAGCAGCTTCCCCAAGGCCTGTTCCTGCCGATCGCATTCGGTCTTCCCTTGGTACTCCTATTCGCGAAAGTACCGTTGCACAGATACATGGAGAGGCGTCATGGTAAGGAATTGGAGCCCAAAGGCATCGGCTCGCTCGTCATGGATGCCGTGCTTGAATGGATAGTGGATGTGCTCGAGATCTTTTCGGGATTCCTTGCGAATACACTCTCGTTCATGCGGGTTGCCGGACTCGGTATCGCCCACGTGAGCCTCATGACCGCATTCGCCCAGATGGCGGATTTGGCTGGAGGTGGTGTGGCCGGTATCGTCGTACTGCTGTTGGGCAATGCCATGGTAATCGCATTGGAAGGACTTTCCGCCGGTATCCAGGCATTGCGTCTCAACTACTACGAGTTCTTCACAAAGTATTTCACAGGCCGCGGCTTGTCATATAATCCCATTGCCCTGCATCCGCATGCAGGTCGACAAATAATTTCTCGTCCATAGGTTAGGAGGGTTCATCGTGACCATACAAATGTTTAAGAAGCGTATCGTATTATCGTTTTTCATCACTCTGGCGGTGCTCATGCTCTCGGGGTTCCTGTTCACCCCACCGTTGTTCGCGGCTGATTCAGCCACCCAAGCCGCCGCGGTCGAACCATCGTCGGGTGGAGACCTCATGTGGGTGGTTATCGCGGCTTCGATCGCCTTCAGCTTTGGAGCTTTGGCAGCGGGATATGCGATTTCCCATGTAGGGGCTGCCGCCATGGGAGCCATGAGTGAAAAACCCGAGATCGGATCACAAGCCTTGATCTTCATCGCATTGGCGGAAGGTCTGGTGGTATTCGGTTTTATCACAGCCCTGATGATTTTGGGTAAAGCGTAATCGGTGACATGCGATATTTTGTAATAGGTGATGAAGATACTGTTCTCGGTTTTTCTCTAGTCGGAACACGTGGCATGGTCGCCTCCACTACAGCCGAGGCAAGCGCCGCGTTGCATAAGGCGTTGGAGAACCACGAGTACGGCATCATCATCATTACACAGGATATTGCCGATTTGATTCGCTCTGAAGTGGACCGTTTCATGTTCACCGAGACGTTTCCATTGATTGTGGAAATTCCCAACCGTTCATCGGGTGGGGTATCACGTGATCTGAAAGCATTGGTGAACGAAGCGATAGGGGTGTCTTTATGAGTACTGGACATACGGACCAATTGTTCGAAGGTATTGTGCAGGGAGCACAGCAGGAGGCGATCACGATCACAGAACGTGCCAAGCGTGATGCCGAAGTGGTGCGAGCCTCCTATTCGAAGAAGGTTGCCGATGCCAAAGTGCTGGAGCAACGGAACACGGAAAAACAACTGGAACAAATCCGACGAAAGGAAGAATCCACACTCAGGAACCTTGAGCGCAAGCATACTGTCTCGCATAGCGAACGATTGCGGCAAGCCGCACTCGAGCATGTTTCCAAACGAATGGCGGCATTGGTTGCCTCCGAATCGTATCGGAACATACTGGTCGGATGGATCGCCGAGGCGGCTATCGGTTTGGATCGTGGTGAGGCGTTGGTCCACTGTTCCTTCAAGGAACAGGTCGACGAATCCATGCTGCGGGAAGCCGAGGTGCTGGTACAGCAACACACGGGACGCACTGTCCAGTTGCGGTTCGGCGGGGCTACGCTTACCGCCCAGGGAGTGGAGGTCGCAAGCTTGGATGGAAAAGTAGCGTACAACAACCAGGTCGCGACCCGATTGATCCGCCACGAACGGGATCTCAAGGAATTGATGGAAGGGAAAACATGCCGCAAAGGATAGTAGGTCAAGTCAAGCGGGTCAACGGACCGGTCATTACGATACAAGGAATCACCGATGCCATGATGATGGAGCTGGTTCATGTCGGTGAACAACTCCTCGTCGGTGAGTTGGTGAAGCTTGATGGCATGGAAGCCGTTGTCCAAGTATATGAGGATGCGACCGGCATAGCTCCCGGAGACAATGTATACGGCACCGGTTTGCCTTTGTCGGTCGAACTTGGTCCTGGTTTGATGGGTACCATTTACGATGGTATCCAACGTCCACTTGAACGGTTGCGGGAATTGGGCGGAGATTTCATGCGTCGTGGTATCGGCAGTCCTTCCATCGACCGTTCGAAACTCTGGAACTTCTCTCCAAGCGTCGGCATCGGCGACATGGTCGTACCGGGACAACCGGTGGGCGTGGTACAAGAGAACGAGCGGATTGGGCACAAGATCCTCGTGCCGCCCGTATTGACTGGTACCGGTCCCTATACGGTGATTGAAATAGCCTCGGAAGGTTCTTTTCCGGTGGAGCAAACCATTTGTACTGTCGAGGACAGTGGGAAGGAGCGCCAGCAGTTCTCCATGATGCAGCGTTGGCCGATCCGAGTGCCTCGACCCGTGGCCGACCGCCGGCCATTGTCGATACCGCTCATAACCGGACAACGGGTGATCGACATGCTCTTTCCTTTGGCCAAGGGAGGCACGGTTGCGATTCCCGGTGGATTCGGAACCGGAAAAACCATGACCCAACATGCGATCGCACAATGGTGCGATGCCGACATCATCGTCTACATCGGCTGTGGTGAGCGTGGAAACGAGATGACCGATGTGCTACGGGAATTTCCCCACCTGATCGATCCCCGTACGGGTCGTTCCCTGATGGAAAGGACGATACTTATCGCGAATACCTCCAATATGCCCGTTTCGGCCCGCGAGGCGAGCATCTATACGGGAATAACCTTGGCCGAATATTATCGCGACCAGGGCTATCATGTCGCTGTCATGGCCGATTCCACCTCGCGATGGGCCGAGGCACTGCGGGAACTGTCTGGGCGAATGGAGGAAATGCCTGCGGAAGAGGGATTCCCGGCATACTTGCCGACACGGATCGCCGAATTCTATGAACGGGCGGGATATATGACCACCTTGGGACAGCAGGAGGGTTCGGTTTCGATCATCGGGGCGGTATCGCCTCCCGGAGGAGATTTTTCCGAACCGGTCACCCAGCATACCAAACGGTTTGTCCGATGCTTCTGGGGACTCGACCGCGCATTGGCAAGCGCGCGACACTATCCTGCGATCAGCTGGCTCGATTCGTACTCCGAGTATGTGTCCGAAGTGGCTCCCTGGTGGGAAACCCAAGGCGAATCCTCATGGGTAGAGAGTCGGGCTGAAATCATGGAACTGTTGCAACGCGAGGTGCGGCTTCAGCAAATCGTCAAACTCGTCGGACCCGACGCGTTGCCCGATAGCCAGAACTTTATCCTGGAAGTCTGTTCCCTATTCAAGACCGCGTTCCTCCAGCAGAATGCCTTCGACGATATCGACCGCTATTCCACGGTGGGTAAGCAGATCAGGATGCTGCAACTTATCCTCTCCTATTGGCACTTGGGCTCGGAAGCCATATCCAAAGGTGTTACCATGGTGAAACTACGGCGAATGAAAGTCGTGCAGGAAATTGCCCGCATGCGTTTTTCCGTATCGAACGAGAATCTTGAGGAGTTGGACCGGATAGCTCTCAGACTGGAACGGTCGATGAGCCAGCTTGGAGGAATCTATGACGAGCGATAATCGACTTGCCGGATTGGACAAATCCTTGCTCAGCGGCCGGGAATATGTGGGGGCCAGCAGGATTGACGGCCCGTTGATCTATATGCGCAATACCCACCCGATCGGATTCGGCGAGTTGGTGGAATGCATCGATTCCGCTGGCCGGCGACGGACAGGCCAAGTGCTGGATACCAGTACAGAGGCGGTGGTCGTGCAATTGTTCGAAGGGACTAGCGGACTGACCCTTCCGGGAACCCGGATGCGGTTCATGGGGGAACCCTTGACGCTGCCAGTCTCCGAACAGATGCTCGGTAGGGTCCTCAATGGTCTCGGACATCCGCGTGATGGAGGCTCCCTGCCACGTGGCGAGGACGAGTTGGATGTCAACGGACTTCCGATCAACCCGACCGCCCGCGAATATCCCCGTGATTTCATTCAGACCGGCATTTCGGTCATCGATGGCCTGACGACCCTTATCCAAGGGCAAAAACTACCGATATTCAGTGGCAACGGCTTGCCTCACAACCAATTGGCTGCACAAATCGCCAGACAAGCGAAGGTCCTGGCGGAAAGCCAGGAATTTGCCATCGTATTTGCCGCCATGGGGGTCAAATATGACGTCGCCCGGTTCTTTATCGATAGTTTCGAGGAATCGGGGGTATTGGAAAACGTTGCGTTGTTCCTGTCGCTGGCCGACGATCCCTCGATCGAACGGACCATAACACCTCGGACCGCATTGACTTTGGCGGAGCACTTGGCCTTCACCAAGGGAAAGCATGTGCTGGTGATCATGACCGATATGACCAACTATTGCGAATCCTTGCGTGAGATCTCGACACTGCGGGGTGAGATTCCCAGCCGCAAGGGATATCCCGGCTATTTGTACTCGAACCTGGCGGAACTGTACGAACGGTCGGGAAAAATCCTTGGTAGGGACGGTTCGATCACCCAGTTGCCGATCCTCACCATGCCGAACGACGATATCGGGCATCCGATTCCCGACTTGACCGGATATATCACCGAAGGTCAGATCGTGTTTGACAGGGAAATGCATGGCCGGGGAATCTATCCGCCCGTGAACGGGTTGCCGAGTCTCAGCCGTCTCATGAAGGACGGTATAGGCGAGGGCATGACCAGGGCGGACCATCCCCATCTTGCGAACCAGTTGTTCGCCTCCTATAGCCATGTGAAGGATGTCCGGAATCTTGCTTCGGTAATCGGTGAGGAGGAATTGACTTCACTGGACCACCAATACCTCGAGTTCGGAAACTTTTTTGAGAAGAAATTCGTCAGCCAGTCGTTCACAGAGAATCGTTCGATAGAACAGACCTTGGATCTCGGTTGGAAAGCACTCGCCGAGTTGCCTGCCGAGGAACTGCAGCGGGTGACCGACGAAGAGATCGAAGGGCATTACGGGAGATAACATGGCGCGAAATGTGGCTCCGACAAGAAGCAATCTACTCAAATTGACCGACGAGTTGAAATTCGCCACTTTGGGGCATGAATTGTTGGATCAGAAACGGTCCATCCTGGTTGTCGAACTGCTTACCTTGGTCGACCAGGCGGTCGAGTACCAGCGTCGGGTCGACAAAGCGCTTGCAAACGCAGCGGATTCGATGCAACATACAGTCATGGAGATGGGTAGGCTTCGGGTAGCCAATCTGTTTGGAGCGGTAACGATCGATTCTTCCATCGAATTGTCCGATCGCAAGGTCATGGGTGTACGTTTGCCCCGTGTTGAAACAACGTTCGTGGAGAATGGTCCGTATTTCAGTCCCGAGGGGACGACGTTGTCTGTCGAGGACACATTGTCCGCCTACCAGGAAGCCTTGCGGTTGATGGGCCGGCTCGCGGAATTGAAGGTGTCTATCATGCGCCTTGCGCGCGAGGTGAAGAAGACCATTCGGAAAGTGAATGCCTTGGAGAAGATAGTGATTCCAGAACTGCATGAAACCTTGGCCTATACGCGGGGAAGGATTGAAGAAGCCGAAAGGGAGAGTTTTATGTTGATGAAACAAGTGAAGGAACGGTTGGAGCGTCAACGGAAACGGGCAGCGGAGGCACAGCAATGACAGAACCCTTCAAAAGCATATTGGTGTTTCTCGATGGTTCCGAGGATTCGGTGACAGCTGCCATGGCTGCGATCGCCATGGCCCGACGGTTGGATGCCAACTTGACGGCAATGTATGTCGTGAATACCAGAGCTTTGCAAGACCTGGTGAAAGCCAGGATCTTCTTGGATGTCGAAGAACAGGAATACCGAAGGGATATCGAGGGTGATGCCCAACGGTATCTGAACCACGTGGAACGGCTCGGGTTGCAAAAGGGTGTCCATGTGACTCCGGTGAAAACCTCCGGGACCGTGCATACCGAGGTAAAGAAGTATCTGCAGGAAAAGCATATAGATCTGCTGGTGCTTGGGGGCATGTCCGAGATCCATAGCAGGCGTGACGAATTGTTGAGTGAAACCGACAGGATGATGCGGACCGCTCCCTGTCCCGTCTTGGTTGTACGGGACAATGACACCATCTGGGACATGTTCGAGTCCCTGCCAGACCAACCGTAGGAGGCCGAAAATGACGCTGACAGATATTTTGGATAGAGACCTCATGAAAATACCGCTACAATCCACCACCAAGCATGCGTTGATCGAGGAGTTGGTGGATGTTCTTGTGCAAAATCGCCATGTGAGGAATCGTGAGGAACTGCTTTCTGCGGTCCTGTCGCGCGAAGCGCTGGGAAGTACCGGACTTGCCGATGGAATCGCGATACCCCACGCCAAGACGACTGCGGTCGACACCGTCTCCGTTGTCATGGGAATCACACGTGAGCCTATCGATTTCGATGCCCAGGATGGAAAAGGATCGCAATTCTTTTTCCTCGTCCTGGCTCCGGAACATGAAGCCAGTGCGCATATCGAAGTATTGGCCTCGATCGCTCGGGCAACAGCGTCGCCGGCACTCCGCAGATTGCTGGCTGCGTCGCATTCGGCAGATGAGGTTATGCGCCTGTTCCTGGACTAATACCCCAGTTCCTCACCGACGATAAGAACCGAAACCCTGCCATTGCGGGGTTGTCTTCCCATTACGATCATATTGCTGCAGATTCCTGTATCGCATGCACCCGTGGGAATAGCCATGAGGTTGCGGTCGTCGCAAAACGGCGCCACGCAGTGGCCCGATTTTACACAGGGGGTATCTTTTTCCAAACGTATTGCATTCGCAGGAGCGGAGATTCGCTTCACCCTGTCGACCGCATCCCGCAGGGATGGTACGATCTTTTGCCATCCGGCTATGATGATGACTTTTTTCGGGCCGAAAAGGAGTGCTCCAACCCGATTGCTCGTGCCGTCGACGCAGTAGAGTTCCCCATGTTCGGTAATGGCGTTCACGCTTGACAGGAATACATCCGCTGAGAATGCTTCTATGAACCTTGCCCTGAGCTCCTCGGGAGAGAGGCCTTGTTCATACCGGTCGATCAGGCGGTAGGTATCACTTTTCACCAATTTCAACGCACCGGATTCCACCAGCGTCATGGAACCGCCCAAGGCGATCGTGCAGTTTTCCTCCAGCATGGAGCGGAGCATGGGAACCACATCCTGAGCCGATGGAAGAAAGGCTGCTTCCATATTGTTTTTCCGAAGACGTTCCATTGTTCGGGCTATGGACATTTCCCGGACCTTGTTCCTGTTGGCATCCATATGCGCTCCTCCTGTACTTTCGATGATATCGCACATTCAACCGCACCTCAAGGTTGAATGGAAAAATGCATGTAACGAAATGTTTCCTCGATTGATGTAAGTTTGAACATAGTGCAAAACTTCTTACAATTTATCTCGAGTTTATACGAATTGCATGTACAATAAGCCAAGCAATAGCAATAATCGGGGTTTACGGACACGACGAGGTAGGAGGCACAAGCTGAGACGCCTGAAACATGAACATACCATAGCTTTTACCGTTGCGATTGTCTCCATGATCCTTGTAGTCTTGTTCTCGCAATTGCTGGTCCACCAATTGCGTAGGAACCAAGTCAACGAAGCGAAACACTTCGCCGAATTGCAGCTCCAGGTCGTCCAAGAACGCCTGCGGACCAGTTTGCTTACCCAAGAGTTGTTCCTTCGCCTCTTCGCCGAGAATGTTTCGGACCATCTGGAACGGTATGATGAGATTTCGATCGCACAACTTTCGGACTATCCTGCCCAGTTGACCAGGTACCTGGAGTCGTTCTCAGTCTTGGCATTGTCCAAGGAGGGAATCGTTTCCGATGTCTATCCCAAATTCCCCAACATTTCGGCCATAGGTACATCGCTGACTGGAATGGCATGGTTCTCCCATGTGGTGGATGACCTGAATTCGGGTGATCCGGTATTCATCGGTCCCTACCGCTCACCACAAGGAAACCTTACCGTTGGAAGCCATGCGCAGGTTACGCAAAAAACTGATGATGGGGATTTGGTTTGGGGCTATGCCTCCCTTGGATGTGATTTCAGGAAGTTGTTGGAATTTACCGGAGCGACGACGCTCGTCGATACCTACACGATTGCG
>PGXU01000102.1 GCA_002839335.1 Spirochaetae bacterium HGW-Spirochaetae-4 | reverse complement strand
CGCTCTTGTTCACCAATTCACCCGATTTCGCGTGGGGACTGATCGCTTCATTGTTCCTGGCCAACATTGTCACCCTGATGATTGCGTGGGGAGTCATTCCCTTCCTGATCAAGATTCTGTCGGTTCCGACCAAATTGATGATCCCTATCATCACCGTGGTTTGCGTCGTGGGCTCCTATAGCACAAGCAACTCGATGTACGGAGTCCTGATCATGTTCCTTTCGGGTGTATTGGGGTATGTGTTGACCAAATGCGAATACCAGACGGCTCCCGTGCTGTTGGCTTTCGTCCTGGCGCCCCTGTTGGAATCCAATATGCGCAAGGCATTCATCATATCGCAGGGAAGTCTGGACATCTTCTTCCAGAAACCGATTTCCCTGGTGTTCATCATCATCCTGATAGCGATCATGGTGTTCCCAGTGGTTCGTCCGCTGCTGATCCGACTTGGACTTATGAAGAGAAAGGCCTCGTAATTACGGTTTTTATCGCAGGACGTTGTCCAGCGTACAAATTTTTTGTCTCTAAAAAGGAGAAAAACATGAAAAAGCTAGCTTTGATTGTTCTCGTTCTGATGGTTGCGCTGGTTGCGCCGCTGTTCGCCCAGGGTGGAGCCGAAGCGGCATCCGCTGGATTCGCCCCCTCCAAAGATATCGAATGGGTCGTCACCTCCAGTCCCGGTGGTGGAAGCGATATCTACACACGTATGATCAGCGATATCATGACGCGTTTGGATGTTGTCGCCGGACAGACTTTCCTGGTAACCAACAAGACCGATGGTGGTGGTGAAGTGGGTCGTCTGCAAGTCAGCCGTGTGAATGCGGGCAATCTCGCAAACCATACCTTGCTCACGTTCAACAGCGGGGATCTCATGCCGATGGTCAAGAATACAGCCAACCGTTTGGAGAACTTCACTCCTATCGCCATCATGGCAGTGGACAAGCAGTTGCTCTATATCGGCGAGTATTCCGATTACAAGAATTTCGATGAAGTTCTCGACGCTGTCGCCGCTGGAAAGCAGGTTGTGATCGCAGGTTCGAAGGGTGACGATATCGCCACATACGAGAAGATGATCGGCGAACTCGGTGTAAACCAGAATCAGATCGCATTCATCACCAACGACTCTACCAGTGCAGCTATTACCTCCATCCTTGGTGGACACGTAGATCTGGTCATGTCGAAGCCGGCTGCCGCGGACCAATATGTCGTAGCTGGTAAACTCACCCCGATCCTCGCACTTTCCAAAGCACGTTTCTCGGGAAATCTGGCCGATGCACCCACGTTGAGTGAAGTCGGCGATTATGACGATGTCGAAGTTCCCGTGTGGCGTGGAGTTGTAGGACCGAAGAACATGACAGCCGAGGCTGCTGCGTTCTGGAGCGATGCGTTCCAAGCTGTTTCGGAATCCGATGCATGGAAGAACGAGTACATCAACAAGTACAAGCTGGTTCCTGAATTCCGCAACCATGTGGAAGCACAGACTTACATGGCTGAATTCGAAGCCGATTACTTGAAGACCCTTGGAAAATAATGCCTAATGTGGAAAGGGGGAGCTGAGGCTCCCCCTTTCATACTACTGGGAAACAGAACGGAGATTGCCATGAAAAGGATAGCGTTGATCCACACCGTCGGTAGTGTGTATGGAAGTTTCGGTCCTGCCTTGCAGAAGATGGTGGGAACCCAAGTGAAGATACATAACATTTTGGATGATTTTCTTGCTTCCGATCCCGCGGAAACAGGTGAATTTTCTGAAACGAATCGACAACGTCTTGTTAACGATGTGCACAATTGTGTATTGACGGGAGCTGATATCATCGTCGTGACATGTTCGACGTTGACACCGGCTGTAACCGAACTGCGTGCGTCAGTGCCGGTGCCTTTGGTGGCCATAGACGACGAGATGTGCCGGAAAGCAGTGACATTTGGAAGGAATGTAACGGTATTGGCGACTGCGACAAGCACCGTTGCCCCAACAACAGGGAAGATATTGGCAGAGGCAAAGACTGCGGGTATCATGGTGGATATTGCCTCGCATGTTTGCCCGGAGGCTATTGTTGCGTTGAAGAAGGGAGATGTGCAAACACACGATGACTTGGTCGCCAAGATGGCTCTGGACGTCAAGAACCAGGATGTGGTGGTTCTTGCGCAAGCCTCCATGGCCCATATGGCCGGTACGGTGGAACGCATCTGCGGATGTCCGGTCTTATCAAGTCCCGACTCGTGTATGCGGGAGATTGTATCCCTGCTTGGAGGAGAACAATGATCGATTCATTGGAACAATACATGCGGGTCGGCACTATCCATCATGTATCCTATCCGCAAACAACTCCTGATGAACATGAGAAACTTGTATCCTTGAAGAAGATCCTTTGCGATGAATTCTTCGATGTCGTTGAAGTCGGACATGTGGACGACAATTCAGTACGCCAAGAGATGATTTCGATGATCGGCACTGCCCATCTTGGGGGAGTGGCGTTTGGGGGACAAGGGATCACGCTCTCACGAAAATTGAATATCAACGATCTTGATATGGAACGTAGAATGCTCGCCGTGCAAGCACTGAAGGAAGGGATTGACGAGGCATACGAATTCGGAGCTTCCCATTTTGCTTTTCTCGCGGGTCGATATGCCGACGATACGATCGAGGAATCGTTTTCGGCCTTGGTGGAATCGGTTTCGGACCTCTGCGCCTATGCCGCGAAAAAAGGGAACATGATCGTTGAGATCGAGGTGTTCGATTACGATATTGAGAAATGCTCGTTGATCGGACCTGTGGATCGCGTTGTCCGTCTGGCCCGGGAAGTGACGAGTCGATATGCCAATTTCAAGGTGCAGATAGACAGCAGTCATATTCCCCTGTTGCACGAAACCTTGGACCAGAATATCCTCCCAGTGGTTTCCTACTTGAGCCATGTGCATATGGGCAATGCCGTCATGCGGGGGAAGAACCTGCCGGGATATGGTGACAACCATCCTCGTTTCGGGTATCCGAACAGCGAGAACGATACGCAGGAACTGGCGGATTATCTACGTATATTGTTGCAACTTGGATTTCTCAACAAACTGGAACGTCCAATGGTGAGCTTCGAGGTGAAGCCCCAGCCGGGAGAGGATCCCGATCTTGTATTGGCTAATGCGAAGCGGACGTTGAAACAAGCGTGGATGAAAGTAATCTGAGCTGACACGAACGCAGTCCATCTGTTCGATAGACCCAAGAAAAGCAAAGAGTAGGATGGTACAGATCACTAGGACTGGTGGGAAATGTGCGATGCGATCAGATCAAGACAGAGCTGTTTCTCACCATTTCTCAGATGCTGGACGATCAATCCATGTTGGTTGATGATCTCGGCCAATTCCTTGTCGGAGCGGTTTTGGGCAATTCGGAGCAATTGTACCCGGGAGTCCAGTCGTTCATACAACGTATACAGCGCCTTGTTGCCCGTACACTTGACCAACTCAAGGTGGAAAAGGCTGTCGCGGACAAACAATTCGGCACGATTTCCGATTCCCAGATAATATTGGCATTCGGCTGACAGCCTGGAAAGGATATCCACATGTTCTTCCAGGGAGCTAGTCGTGAGGGTTTCCACGGCGAGTTGCTCCAATGCGATCCGAACCTTGGCAATATCCTTTGCTTCCTTTGCATCTACTTTGTATACCATGGCATGGGTGCGTGGTTTGAGTACCACCAGACCATATTCGGCGAGTTTCCGTATGGCTTCCCTGATAGGTGTGCGGGATACACCGAATTCCTGTGCCAATTGCTCTTCAGGTATGGTCATTCCACCCTTGATCTCTCCAGACAAGATTTGTCTTTTGAGCAAATCGTATACCTTGTCGGCCAAACTGCTTTGAACGATTATCTTGGACACTTTCACCCCTTATGAGCATACAATTTCAGCAATGTCGTTTTACAGGATACCAATTCTCACAAATAATTGCAAATCATTATAGGGGAGGGTGCTGGAAAGCTCCGACCTGGTCCGATGGAATGGGTTACATCTGGTGGTTCACATGTTTCGTCATGAGCTCACGGCATGCCGGCATATCGTTGTTTTTCAGCGATTGAATGATTAAAAGGTGCTGGTGGATAATATTTCCCAGAAGCTCGTCAGAGAAGTTCTTTGAGATACGAAGCAATTGTATCCTGGAGTCCAGCCGTTCGTACATGCTGAACAAAGCTTCGTTTTCTGTGCATTTGACCAATTCCAAGTGGAACAGGCTGTCCTTCACGAACAATTCCGCACGGTTCCCAACCACCAGATTGTATTGGCAGTCGGCGGCGAGCCTGGACAATTCGTTGATGTGCTTGGTCACCATGGCCGGTGTCAACAGTTCTATGGCGAGCAATTCAAGTGCAAGGCGTACTTTTGCCGTATCATGGGCCTGTTTCTCGGTGAATTGGTACACCATTGCATGGCTTCTCGGTTTGAGCACCACCAGTCCGTATTCGGCCAACCGGCGGATAGCTTCACGTATCGGAGTCCTGGAGACACCGAATTGCTGGGCGAGATGTTCCTCCGGAATGACCATTCCACCTTTCAGTTCACCGCTGAGGATTTGGGCTTTGATAAGATTGTATACTTTATCCGCAAGGCTGTCTTGAACAATATATTGTGGCATCATGCACCTCTTGTATTCGTCATAATAGTATCTGAAGCCGAAAAGATTCCGGACTTGATGAAATGTCTTCCTTGCAGCCGCATACTAGTCTCTGACGTAGAATTATCGGACTTGGAGCGCTACGATACGATCGATTTGTCTTTCATCGGTTAGATTATACCATACTTTCGGCAACCGGCAGTAATCAGTTTCTCTACATTTCCATTTTGTATATAGTTACCTATTTGGGGTGCTGGATTCATGGAAACACCTCTATTTCATATTTAGTATACAAGAAAATTTGCTGTTTTATTCACGTGGTAGTTGGAGATTTCGGTTAAAAATGCCGAATGAAGTCAAATTTTGACTAAAAAATAGGCTATGACAGTAAAATTTCATGTAAATTTGGAATAATTACACGTTTTAGGGCTTTTTCTTGTGGGAGATTGCATGAAAAAAAAGATTGACAGCTGAAATTGTATACCATACACTAAGTTCTGCTCCTACCATACAGGGGCAGATCACATTTTGGAGGTACGCTATGAAAAAGAAGGTTTTGCTTCTTGCTCTTGTTGCTGTCATGTCCATTGGCATGGTTGCATCCGTTTTCGCCCAAGGTTCCCAGGAAGTCGCAGAGAAGACACTGGAAATCAAACTTGGTCATGTCTATGACCCGTCACACCCCTGGAACGCCGGTGCTGTAAAGGCATCTGAAGTTGCCAAGGAACTTTCCAACGGCCGCATCAATATCAATGTATATCCTGCTGGACAACTCGGAACCGAACCTGAACTGCTTGAACAGGTTCTGCTTGGTTCGTTGGATGCCAGCATCGCAGGTGCAGGTCAGGTCGGTACCCTGTACAGCCCGTTCAACGTACTTGAGATGCCGTACACATTCCGCAACAATGCACACGTTCTCCAATTCACCAAGAGTGATCTTGGAAAATCCCTGTTTGAAGGCTTCCGCAAGAAGTTTGGAGGACGTATAGTCGGTGCAAGCACCTATGGTATCCGCCAGATGACTTCAAGCAAGCTTGTCCGCACTCCTGCAGACTTGGCCGGCTTCAAACTTCGTGTACCTGAACAGACAGTGACCATGGCATATGCCAAGGCAATGGGTGCGAACCCGACTCCGATCGCTTTCTCTGAAGTCTACATGGCACTCCAACAGGGTGTTGTCGATGGTCAGGAAAACCCGTTGTCGGTTATCAACGCCCAGAAGTTCTACGAAGTCCAGAAGTATGTCATTCTCACCAGCCACGTTACGAACGCTACATTCTTCGTCATGAACGATGCATTGTTCAGTTCGTTGAGTGCTGCCGACCAGGAAATCCTGACCAAGGCTTTCGCGGCGGCATCCCAGTTGATCGTCGACATCTTGGATTCTGGCGACAATGATCTGAAGAAGAAATTCACCGATGCCGGTGTTGAAGTCATTACTCCGGATATCGAAGCCTTCCGCAAGGCGACTGCTTCGATGCCTAAGGACTTCAGCTACTGGTGGGCCGATGAATTCGGTGCCGATTTCCACACAAAGATTCAGAATTTGAAGTAATCGACCTGTATATGTCCTGAACGGGAACTGTCGTGGAGTAACAATCTGCGGCAGTTCCTTTGCTGTTGGGACAATGAATTCGAGAAATAGATCAGAGAGGGAACATAATGAAGGCTTTTGCCATCGAGAAGAAGGAACAATGTACTTTCACGACGATAGACCATACTGCCCCCAAGGAAGGGGAAATTGTTGTCGCAGTCAAAGTGCTGGGGTTGTGTGGAAGTGATTTGAAGACATATCAAGGCCACAACCCTATGGTTGAGTACCCCATTATTCCTGGGCACGAAATCGCATGTGAAGTGGTGGAAGTCGGCCCAGGGGTCCCCGCAGGTATCTCCGTGGGGTCGCGTGGTACGGTCATGCCCTACACCAGGTGCGGGGTCTGTCCCGCATGCAAAAGTGGCCGGTTCAACACGTGTTCGACCAATCGTACGATGGGAGTCGCCCGACCAGGTGCTGCCAGACCCTTCATGACTGTGCACCACGATGACTTTATACCCTGTGATGGCATGGACTATTCCGATATTGCGCTCGTGGAACCCTTGAGTGTCGGTCGACACGCCGCGAACCGGGTCCCTTCCGTCGACGGCAAGCTTGTGCTGTTGTATGGTCTTGGGATAATCGGTGTCGGTATACTCATCGAATTGAAACGACTTGGTGCGAAAGTGATTGTCGCTGATGTGGCTAAAGACAAACTAGCCCTTGCGCTCCGTCTTGGAGCCGATTATGCTTTGGATATCAAGGATGCTGAATTCGATTCGACTATTGATCGGCTCAGTGGGGGAATGGGGCTGGATATCGTGTTCGATGCGGTCGGTTCCGCAAAAATCGTCGAAGCGGCCCTCGCAAAGACAGCGGTTGCCGCAACCATTGTTTTCGTCGGATACCATACGGATACCATACCGTTCAACACAAAGCCGATTGTAAGCAAGGAGTTGAGTGTCTACGGATCGAGGAATGCCTTGAAAGCAGATTTCGAGGGTTCTCGCGACAACCTTCGATCGAACCCGGCCCTGAAGGACCTGCTGGTCACCAACCGCTTCGCCTTTTCCGAATTGACCGAGGCTTTCCGGTATTGGGTTGATAACCGTGGAAGTGTCATGAAGATACTTGTCGATATGCCAGAAGGGGAGAGGAAATGATAAAAAGACTGTATGATTTTATTGAAGAGTACGTGCCGATTGCGGTCTTCCTGATTATTTGTGTGGTAATGCTGTTCCAAGTGTTCATGCGATCGATATTCGGTATCTCGTTCGCCTGGAGTGTCGAGGTTTCCCAGTACCTCAATGTCTGGATCAGCTTTATCGGCATCGGCTTCCTTCGTAAGATGAACGCGCATATCAAGATCGAGATGTTCTTCGATTATATCAATGTCCGTGTCGGCAAGAAGACCCAGGTGGCACTGTTCGTAGTCAAGAAGATTCTGAATATCGTGTTCATGGTGATGCTCATATGGTTTGGTCTGCAGCTCGCGATCAGATCCTGGAATTTCAGATCGCCCGGGTTGCAGATCCGACAGACTTGGCTGTATGTCTGTGTCCCTCTCGGAGCGGCCGGATATCTATACAGGGAAATACAGAGTATCTACCATGTGATCATCAAACATGAAGGGGGAGCCCAATGATTATTGTAATGACGTTGTTGCTGTTTGTTCTACTCGCGCTTGGACTTCCCGTTGCAGTAGCGGTTGGAATTCCTTCGTTCATGTATGTATTGAACAATCCGGGATTCGTGAACTTCGTGGCGATCCAACGGATGATCGCGGGAATCAACACCTATAGCCTATTGGCAGTGCCGTTCTTCATCCTGGCTGCGAATTTGATGAACTCGGGTGGAATCACCACGAGGATTTTCGATTCCTGCCGCATAGGCATGGGCCGGGTGAAGGGTGGATTGGCCTATGTGAATATCATCGCCAGTGTCATCTTCGCCGGAATGTCCGGTGCCGCCATCGCCGATGCCGGCGGTCTTGGATCGATCGAGATCAAGGCGATGCGCGAGGCGGGATACGACGACAGGATGACAATCGGTGTCAC
>PGXU01000101.1 GCA_002839335.1 Spirochaetae bacterium HGW-Spirochaetae-4 | reverse complement strand
AAGTGTTGTGGTTTCCACCAGCACACTTCCACCTTCATACATCGCCTCGTGTGCCGCCCGACTTGGAGAACTGGGGATAGGCATGGTTGATTCTCCGGTAAGCGGTGGTGAGAAAGGGGCTGCAGGTGGCACGTTGACGCTGATGCTCAGTGGTAGGAAAAGTGATATCGAAAAAGTTCGACCTGCTTTGGATGCCGTCTCGAAAAAGGTGTTCGATGTGGGGGAGGACCCGGGGATGGGGAGCAAGATGAAGGTGCTCCACCAACATCTGGCAAGCACCCATATTGCCCTGACTGTGGAGGCATTGGGCATGTGTAGGAAAAGCGGAGTCGATCCAAAGCTCTTCTATGAAATCGTGACTCATTCGGCAGGGAACTCGTTCCTGTTCGAGTATTTTGGAAAGTTCCTGGTTGACAACGATTTCTTCCCCTACAGCAGTATCAACACATCGGAAAAGGATCTGCGGCTGGTGGTTGAGTTGGCCAGGGAGCTGGACTATCCGGCTGAGATAGCGACCAAAGCCTATGAACAATTTTTGCATGCGAAAGAAAAGGGCCTGGGAAAAGAATCTTCCATTGCGACCATACAATTGTTTCCGGTCGATTGGACACACTGATATAAGGAGGTTTGCATGAACCCTCAACAATCGAAGTTCCTCAGGAGGGTCGGAAGACTTAACCATGGGGTGATCCTGGTGGAAAAATCCATCCTCATTGTCCTGATGTTGGGCATGTTGGTATTCGGATTTCTCCAAGTATTCTCCCGGTTCGTCTTACGGGCCCCGATCGGATGGTCGGAAGAGCTGCTGACCTATTCGTTCAGCTGGGCAAGTTTCGTCGGAGCCAGCCTGGCCATCTACAGCAACTCCCATTTCTCGGTCGACCTCGTGACCAAACATTTGGGTAAGACGATACAAAAGGTGGTCAAGGTGGCGGTCTGGACGATGATCCTGGCCTTCTCGCTCTACCTGTTGGTCACGGGTGTCCGACTTGCCCTGCTCAACTCGATCCAGCGGATGAATATTGTTCCGTTGTCGATGTTCTGGGCATACCTTTCTGTTCCGGTCATGGGGTTGTTCATCGTAATCCATGGGATGGAAAAATTGTTGGAAGTGTTCTTTGACTTGCATGAAGAGGAGGTGGTCGAATGATTGCCACATTGTTTCTTTCCTTTGCCTTCCTATTGGTGATCGAGATGCCGGTTTCATTCAGTCTGCTCATCTCCAGTGTCCTCTCGATGGCCTTGTTCAGCGATATCGACCTGATATCTATTATCGTAAAGATGTTTCGGGCCAGTAGTAATTTCAGCCAGATTGCCATCCCGTTCTTTATATTGGCCGGTGGTCTCATGGACAACGGAGGAATTTCCCGACGTTTGGTGAAACTTGCCTCGAATATGATCGGACATCTGAGAGGTGGCTTGGCCCACTCGAGCGTCATTGCCGCCATGTTCTTCGCCGGTCTCAGTGGAGCCGCGGCTGCCGACACTGCTGCCGTTGGTAGCCTGCTTATCCCAGCCATGAAAGAGAAGGGGTATGGTAAGGATATCTCGACAGCCGTCATGGCGACCGCCGGATCCATCGGTATCGTCATACCTCCCAGCATCCCCATGATCATCTTGGGTGTCACTGCGGGAATATCGATCGGGGGATTGTTCATGGGTGGGGTGATACCCGGCATCATGATGGGCTTGTCCCTGATGGTCGTGAACTACATCTACACCAAGATCCGCAAGCTCGATCCCGAACCGAGGGCGTCTTTCAAGGAAATCATGCATTCGCTGGTCGATTCGTTCCTGGCGCTTTTCACTGTCGTCATTATCGTCGGTGGAATCGTAGCCGGAATCTTTACACCCACCGAAGCCTCCATCATCGCTGCCGTCTACGCATTCATCATCGGGTTCTTTGTCTACAAGGAACTCAAGTTCAAGGATCTCGGGCCGATATTGGTGAAGACCGCCATCACCACCGGTGTAGTCGTCCTTACCATCGCCGCCGCATCATCCTTTGGTTGGATCCTCGCCGCCGAGCAGATTCCCACCCAGATCGCCAACTTCCTCGTCTCGCTCACCGAAAGCCGAATTGTACTCCTTTTGCTGATCAATCTACTGTTTTTGGTGTTGGGGACCTTTCTCGATCCCTCTGCGATCATCATCATCGTCGTACCCATCATCTGGCCTGTCGTCTCGGCCTTGGGTGTGCATCCACTCCATTTCGGATTGATGACAATCGTAAACATGGCTATCGGGCAGTGTACTCCTCCGGTTGGAATCGCACTTTTCGTTGCATCAGGCATTTCTGGAGCTAAGCTGAGCGAAGTTCTTCGGGTGCATATGAGCTATTTGGGAGCGTTGGTGTTGGTACTCCTCCTGGTCATATTCATTCCTGAACTTTCCCTCACTATCCCCAGATTGACTGGATATATTTAAACCCAAATTTTTCAAAAGGAGAAAAGTTATGAAAAAAGGTTTACTGATTCTTGCTCTGTTGATCGTAGCAGCAGGTATGCTCTTCGCCCAAGGTGGGGCGGAGTCCTCGGAAGCCAAGACCTTCAAACTGAGAGTAACCAACACCCTCACAATGGAACACCCCATGAATATGGCGCTCAAGATGTTCGCCGAGACGGTTGCTGAAAAGACCGACGGCAACGTTACGGTCGATTTGTTCCCCAACAGCACACTCGGAGGCAACGAGGAGATGGTCGAAGGTGTCCAGCTCGGTACCATCGACATGTGCAACCAGTTCGCCGGTGCTTTCGCCAACTATGTTCCCGAAATGAACGTGTTGGCACTCGCATTCCTCTTCGAGACCGAAGACCACCTCTACCGTTCATTGGAAGGCAAACCTGGCGACCTGTTGGCTGAAGCACTTCGCAAGAAAGGTTTCGAGCCGCTCGGATACTTCTTCGGCGGGTCCCGCAGCATGATGAACAACGTCCGTCCCGTGAATTCGCCGGCAGATCTCAGAGGTCTCAAGATCCGTGCGATTCCCACCAAGATCACTCTCGACGGTGTGAACGCGATGGGCGCCATCGCTACCGCCATGAGCCAGGGGGATGTCTATTCCGCACTCGAACAGGGTGTGATCGACGGATGGGAAAACAGCCCCACGACCCTTTATACCCTTTCGTTGCATGAAGTCACCAAATACTTCTCCTACACCGAGCACTTCATGACCCCCGACCTCTTCGTTATCTCCGCCAAGACATGGGCCAAACTTCCCGACGCATACAAGACGATCATCAAGGAAGCAGCCTCTGAAGCCGTCGCGTATGAACGGTCGATCTGGACCGAGAACGAAGCCGAGATTGTCGAGAAATTGAAGGCCGCCGGTGTCCAATTCAATGAGGTCGCAGATCTCGATGCCTTCCGCAAAGCCACCAGCTCCTTGTGGAACGAGTACGAGACAACCTACAAGAATGGTCTTATCCAGGCTGTCCTCGATGCCCGCTAGACATCAGCACACACGTATGTGACCGATTACATGAAGAACGGCAGATAGGTGACTATCCTGCCGTTTTTCACAGGAGCAAACCTATGATCTATGGAAACATCGACAACCATTCCATGTTGGATGCGTACCATCCGGTGTTACGGAAGGCGATCCGTTATCTTGCCGGCACCGACTTCTCCCAGATGGATTTCGGCGTTTGCCAACCCGATTCCGACTTCAAGATCCAAGTGATCGACCACACCACCAAGGAGCATGGAGTTGCCCGCGCAGAATACCACAATCTCCGTCTCGATATCCATTTCTCCATCACTGGAAATGAAACGGTCTATTATCGCAACCCCGCCAGCGATATTGTCATAGCCGAGGATGCTCTGGAAGAACGGGATGTGGCATTCCTCGAATCCTTGGATGATGAGATCGCGTTTCCTTTGGACAAAGGCGACTATGTGATCTTTTTCCCCCAGGAATTGCATCGTCCAGGGTGTGCACGCGGCGAAATCGCCAAAGTGAAAAAAATCGTTGTGAAAATTGACATGGACCGGCTCAACTAGCTAAGATGAAACGTAAAAGAGGGTGCTGTGAATATTTACGATATTGCGAGGGAATCTGGGGTCTCGATCTCGACCGTCTCTCGTGTGATGAATGGTCATACCAATGTGTCGGCCGAGAAGCGGAACAAGGTGTTGTCTGTCTTGGCCAAGAACAACTATGTCTCCAGTGGTATCGCCAAGAGCCTGGTGTTGCGGTCGACCAATACCGTGGGCATCCTCACCGTCGATATCCGCCACCTCCATTATGCCAATATCGCCTACACGATCGAACAGGAGATGAGCCTGCGCGGATACAACGTTATCCTTTGCAATACCGGAGAGCACGATGAGGAGAAGGCAAAGTATATCAAGGTCCTCGCCGAAAAACAGGTCGACGGAATGATTCTTGTCGGATCCATCCTGTCCACTCCCCTTATCCACGATGCGATAAAACGCTATTTTCCCAGCAAGCCCGTGGTCATGTTCAACAGCAATTTCAAGTTGCCCAATGTCTATGATATCTGCAGCAACGAAAGTGCTGGAATCAAGCTGGCAATCGATCATCTCGTCGAACGTGGCTATTCCAAGATTGTTCTGGTGATCGATTACCGCACGTGGGTTGCCGAGGACAAGATCGAGCGGTATAAGCGAGGTTTGGCCGAACATGGACTCCCCTGGTCCAAAGATTCTATCATCAGGGTCAGCAGTGGCTTTGAGAATGGCCAGAATGCTGCACAGGTATTGCTGCAGCGGGGTATAGCATTCGATTCCATCATCGGGTGCGACGACGTTACCGCAATCGGCATGGTCAAGGAGTTCGCCGCCCATGGGTTGCGTATTCCCGACGATGTCGGCATCATAGGATTCAACAATTCGGTCTTCTCCCAAGTCTCCACGCCACCACTTACGGTTGTGGACAACAAGAGCTCCACCGTCGGCACAAGCCTTGCCCGCCTTCTCACCGATGTTCTCCAAGGCCGCGACGTTCCCCACAGCACTTCCGTCTATCCCGAGCTCGTCATCCGCGGCAGTGTCTAGCCTCTCTCCTCATGCCAGGTCAACTCGGCAGGGCTTGTGCACTCGCCAGCGATGGTGGTACAGTCAGATGATTTGCTTGTTCGACCGTGAGTTACGGTTCTGCCGGCACATGGCGCCACGGATACTTTTCCCCGATGGCTAGTGGGAGGATCTTTGGAAAGGGATTGGTCACATGCATAGTACGGTTACCTACAACGCTATCCTCCTAGCGATGACATCCCTGCTCGATTATACAGAGATGGATATCTTGGAGAACATCTCCAACCATGGGAGACGTGTCGCCTATATTTCACTGCGTATCGGAGAATTGATGGGGTATGCAAGGGAGGATCTGTTTGATCTTGGCGCCCTTGCCCTGCTGCATGATGTAGGTGCCACACAAAGCATATCGAACCAGGTTTTTGCCACAACCAAACGGGATGATCTTGAAAAATTTAGGGACCATTGCATTTTTGGACAAAAGATCCTGGACAATACAACGAGATTCTCCAACCGAAAGGATATCATCCTCTATCACCACGAAAATTACGATGGCTCCGGTTTTTTCGGGAAGGTCGGCAATGAAATCCCCATGATGTCACAGATCATCTCCTTGGCGGACAATCTTGAACGGAAACATTTCTCAAGGACAAGCGGATACCATCATACAGCGGTCCTTCAGGATGTTATCCAAAATTCAGGAACCTTGTTCAATCCCGTCCTTACTTTGAAATTACAGGAAATTGCCCAAGAAAAGACCTTCTGGATGGATATCGAACCACAAAACATCGATTTTTCCCTGGTTAAACACCTTCCTGTCATGGATATCCCCATCGATGAGAAAACCTTCCACACCATGGCACTAACAATCTCTGCCATCGTAGATGCAAAGTCGCCATTCACCAACCACCACTGCAAAGGTCTTGAAGAGAAGGCCCTCGAATTTGCCGTTTCCTGTGGGTTCTCAGCTGAAAAGACCGAGAAGTTCCGATTGGCTGCCCTGCTGCATGACATAGGCAAGTTGGTTGTACCCACTTCAATCCTCAACAAGGAGACTGCCCTTTCTCCCGAAGAACGGGAAATCATCCACGAACATCCCTACTATACGGAAAAGACACTTGAGATTATGGGTGTCGACTCCCAGATTATCCGATGGGCGAGCAACCACCACGAAAAGCTAAACGGAAGCGGGTATCCAAAGGGGCTTCGCTCCGATAACCTGGATTATGAAAGCCGGGCTCTTGCAGCTTTGGATGTCTATCAGGCGCTCACCGAGGACAGGCCCTACAGGCCGGGATACTCGCAAAAACAAGCCCTGGAAATTCTCAAGGTGATGGTGGAAGCCGGCGAGCTGGACAAGGATATTTGCCTTCAGATCAGCCGGATTTTCCTGTCGCCATAATGGTCACGCTCCCGAGCGAGTGCGGGCAACGTGAGCAGACCAATGGTACCTTTCATTTAACTCTCGATTTTTTCGCACACGGGAAACTCGAAGGGTGCCGATGAAGCAAACCTTGCCACGTGCCGTGCCGCCGTGGGAGGTGAAGCCAATGTTCCGGGACCGCCTACGCACCCCCCGGGACATGCCATTCCTTCCACAAGATCAGGACAGGTACTACCTTTGTCGATATGTTTCAACATCTCAAGACAATCGGAGAGAGTGTCGGCTTTTTCGAAGTTGATGTCCGTTATACCGAACTTCTCTTCTGCTGTCCTGATGATCGCATTGCCGACTCCCGAAGCATTCGCATATCCGCGCCCGAGCATGCTCGCGTCCTGAATGGCAGGACTCTCCCCGATTGTCGAGAGATCGATCTCGAAGGCAACGAAGAGCGCCGCAAGCTCCTCGAAGGTCAAGACATGATCCACATATCCCGACACTTCGGTGGTGAGTGCCTCATACTTCTTGGCAATGCATGGTCCGATAAAGATAACCTTCGCATGTACATCGGATTCCTTGATCTTCTTCGCCGTCTCCACCATCGGTGTATAGCTGTCGGCGATATTTTCCGCCAGGTCCGGATATGAATTTCGTGCGGTCAAGACCCACGATGGGCAACAGGAAGTTCCAAGAAATTTTCCCTGTTTGGTTGTGTATTTCTCGGCGAGTAGGATTGTGTCGCAATCCGCGCCATAGGCGACTTCCATCACCCGGTCGAATCCCAGACGCTGGATGCCGGCAAATATCATTTCCGGTGACACCTTGTTGCCGAACTGCCCGGTGAATGACGGTGCCACGATCGCATGCAGCTTCGGGGAAGTCGTCTCCCGTTTCCGTTCCATGAGGGAGAAGGTCACCTGGGCAATCTCCGATTTGTCGGAAATGGCGGCGAAGGGGCAGGATACTGTGCATAGTCCGCAGCTTACGCAAATATCCTGATGGATACGGGCATACCCTTCCTCATCCGAATCGATGGCATCCACACCGCACGCCTCGGCGCAGGGACGGACTCTCCTGGTAATGGCGGCATAGGGGCATACTTGGACACATTTCATGCATTTTATGCACTTATCCTGGTCTATGAGTGCTTTTCCCTCAGGGAATGAAATGGCGTTTCTCGGGCATACGATCGAACATGGATGTGCCATGCACGACTGGCACCCGTCTGTGACGATAACCTGATCCTCGGGACATTTCTCGCATGCGGCGCGGATGACGTTGACCAGGGGAGTCTCGATGATCTTTTCACTGGTGAAAGCCTTCTCGATTCCGCTGGAGACCGGAATATGCTCCCGTTCCTCCACAAGCGGCAGACCGAAGGCCAACCTGAGACGTTGCTTCACGATGGAAAGTTCACGGTATGAACAGCAACGGTACATCGGGTTTCCCATTTCGATGATACTGAATGGGAGGGACTCTATTTCCGAGGGTTTCTTCCCGTCAAGTATGAATCGTACCGTCTCCATGAGCAACCGCCTACGGAGATCGGTCACAGGAGTATAGATTCCCCGCATCCGTTCAAATACCCGTTTTACACCGATCTCACTCATGGCTTTGCCTCCCGCTTCTTCTCTATTCGGGTATGCACATCGTCCATGATCGCTTCCAGTTTCGCCTCGAGAATATAATCGCCATCGATCTTCACAACAGGAGATCTCCTCGAGTGATCGCAGACTTTATTGGGACAGGACATCTCGTCGATGATGCAATGTTCCTGGATATCCTTCTCGGCACGTAAAGCTTCCACAAGCTGGGAAGCTCCTC
>PGXU01000100.1 GCA_002839335.1 Spirochaetae bacterium HGW-Spirochaetae-4 | reverse complement strand
CCCGTTGCATCTCATGGCATTCGCCATTACAGACGCGGTGTTCGATCCGAGGACGATACCGGAGAGCTATATCCTGTTGCGTGAAATCGCGAAGTTGCCGTTCGAATCGATCTATCGGGACGTCGATGCGATCGCCGATGCGATCTCCGAAAGGACTCCTGCGGTCCTGGTGGAGAACGACAGCATAATAACTACCGGAGAATCGTTGCTCAAGGCCTTCGACCGACTTGAAGTCGCCGAAGCGACAGCAACCAGCCTCTACCTCTCACAGTCGGTCGGAAAGGTTGTCCATATCGGAAAATCGGACATCGAGGAACTGCACGAAGCCTTCAACCTGCGTTGAATCATTGTCGGTTCGAGAAGTTCCGGTCATCCTTCAGCACGACGTCGTGGGCTCCTCCTTCCACAATGCTGGTGGAGGAGACTATGGTGAGTTTGGCCTTGTCCTTCAGTTCCGCGATGCCCATGGCACCACAGTTGCACATGGTGGACTTGACCTTCGCCAATGACAATTGCACATTGTCCCGCAGCGGACCCGCATAGGGAACATAGGAGTCGACACCTTCCTCGAACGAGAGTTGTTTCGATCCGCCCATGTCGTACCGCTGCCAGTTCCGGGCGCGATTCGAGCCTTCCCCCCAATATTCCTTCATATAGGTTCCGTTTATGAACACCTTGTTCGATGGACTTTCATCGAATCGGGCGAAATACCTGCCGAGCATGATGAAATCGGCTCCCATGGCCAGTGCCAACGTCAGATGGTGGTCGTGCACGATCCCTCCATCGGAACAGATAGGGACATAGATACCGGTCTCGGCATAATAGGTGTCGCGTTCCTGCGTTACTTCGATCAAGGCCGAGGCTTGTCCACGACCGATGCCCTTGGTTTCCCGGGTGATGCAGATGGAGCCTCCACCGATACCGACCTTGACGAAATCGGCGCCGTGGGCAACCAGGAACCTGAATCCCTGTGCATCGACAACATTGCCCGCACCCACCTTTACGTGGGAACCGTAGGTACTCTTGATATAGGCCAACGTTTGGCTCTGCCATTCGGAGAATCCTTCCGAGGAATCGATACAGAGGATATCGGCTCCCGCTTCGATAAGTGCGGGAACCCGCTCGGCGTAATCGCGTGTATTGATCCCTGCGCCGACCACGTAGCGTTTGTCGGCATCGAGCAATTCAAGCGGATGTTCCTTGTGGGTATCGTAGTCCTTCCTGAACACCAGGGAGCACAACCGGCCCTCGGAATCGATGATCGGCAAGGTATTGAGCTTATGGTCCCAAATCATGTCGTTGGCTTCGGAGAGGGTCAAGCTGTCCGGACCAAAGACCAATTGCTGAAGTGGGGTCATGAATGTGGAGACCAGCGTATCGGCACTCATCCGGTGCTCCCGGTAATCCCGGCTGGTCACTATTCCCAACAGTTTTCCGTTCGGTTTGCCATCCTCGGTGACGGCTATGGTGGAGTGGCCGGTCCTGTCACGTATTTCGACCAACTCCGCCAACGTCTGGTCTGGCTTGATGTTCGAATCGCTGGGAACGAATCCGGCCTTATGGTTCTTGACCCGCTTGACCATGGCCGCCTGGTTTTCGATGCTTTGGGAACTGTAGATGAAGGAGATGCCCCCTTCCTTGGCAAGAGCGACAGCCAACTTGTCATCGCTCACGGCCTGCATGATCGCAGATACCAACGGAATGTTCGCTGTGAGTGAAGGCTCCTCGCCCTTGTCGAACTTGACCAGGGGCGTCCGTAGGGATACTCCCGATGGAATACAAGTCGTCGAGGAATATCCTGGGATCAGCAGGTATTCGTTGAATGTCCTTGATGGTTCGGTGACATACATGGCCATAGGCTCCTCCGTGAGGCCATAATGCAGTAGGATGCAATAAATTTCAACACGTTGAAGTATACAGCAGGAGCTTGCTCTCCTTGGCCCCCAATTCCAGTACTATGGTATTCGATCGCACGGGGATCTCGACGCCGTGTTCCCAATCGGTCGCCTTGCACAATCCAAGGTGTCCAAGATCGAGTCGCAATTCCTTTCCCCCTGTTGCTCGATTCAAGACCATCAGCAATCCGCTCCCGTAGGAAGTGCGCGAGAATACCGCGGTCTGTTCATCGGCATATTCGGTTCGCCAATTCCCATAGGCCAGCGACGGCTCCTGCTTGCGCAACTCGCCAAGGCGCTTGTACAGGTCGAAGAACCGTTGATCCCATGTCTCGGAGTCCCATTGCATGGGGTACCGTGCTCCCTCATTGCTTTCGATGGTCCCGGACAATCCGACTTCATCCCCATAATAGATGCTGGGAACTCCGGGCAGCACGTACAACATCATGACAATTCCCCGATACAGGTCCCAATCGAACAGGCTCCGGTGATTATGCAACCGCATGGTATCGTGCGAATCGATCAGATTGAACTGCCGGGGAACCAGTTGGTCGGGAATCGAATACAGGTGCTGCGAGATCGCATCCGCCAATTCATTGCCTGAAAGGGGCCTGCCGCTTTCATCGGAATGCCCCCAATTCGACATGAGATAGGTATCCTGTTGTCCATACCACCGGCGCAACAACCGTCCACTACCGAAGTAGTTCATCGCCGAATCCCACTGGTCGCCCTGCACATAGGCCGAGGCATCCTCCCAGGCTTCCCCGATGATGTAGGCATTTGGATTCGCCCTCTTCACCGATTGCCTTACTTCCCGCCAAATTTCGTGGCTCATCTGGTCGGCGCCATGCCGTCCGGTATCCACACCGACATCGAAACGCCATGCATCGATGGAAAATGGAGGTTTGAGGAATTTCAGGATAACGGAATCCTCGCCCAGATACATGGTCTCCCGTAATTTCCGATTCCCATAGTTCAATTGCGGGAGGGTGTGTACGTCCTCCCAATATACAAAGGTACCGTCGGGTTTCGCATAGTAGAACGCAGCCTCATCCGATTCGGGATCCGAAAGCGCCTTCACATACCACTTGTGGCCGATACCGCTGTGGTTGATCGAAATATCGAGCATCAAAGCGATTCCCTGGGCGTGCAACGCTTCACCAAGGTGTACCAACGCGGCATCCCCACCCAGGTGCTCGTCCACATGGAAAAAGTCGATGCAGTCGTAGCGGTGGTTCGTACATGCCCGGAAAATCGGATTCACGTACACAGCACCTATTCCCAGTTCCTTCAGATGCGGTATCGCATCCACAATCCCCTGAAGATCCCCGTTGTAGAAATCGAGGCAATGCCCTTCGTCGTAGGATGGAGGTGTCCGGTCGAACGGCAGCACACTGACCGGATGTCCGTCGAAGGTGTATTCATCAGGCCGGACCCCAACGGACGGGTCGCCCTTTCTGAACCTGTCGGGAAATATCTGGTAGAAGGTCGTGGAGGGAACCCAGTCGTCCAGACACAAGGAGGTATCCACCACATGCATATCGGCCTCGATGGGATGGAAAGCCTGCACACCCTTGCGCGTGACGAAGGACCACCCGTCGTCGGCAAGTATCTGGAATGAAAATCTCCAGACATGTTCATGCGATGCCGCAACGATCGCCTCCCACCGGTCGAAGATCTCTCCCCGATACCGTTGCATCGGAATATATCGTGATTTGCCATCCAATACCGCATGGCAGACAATCTTGTGGACCGGTGCCTCGGCCAACACGTTCAAGGCCACCGTGCTCGGAGCACCGGCCTCAGGGGGAAACGGCGATAGGAATTCTGGCGCGACTGCCGATACGATACTTTTTTTCCAATTTTCCATATGTTTCCCTTATATCATGTCTTACAGAAAGATACTATTTTTGTTGACCGGTTTAGAAAACCGGTTTACCATGAGTATGGAAAAGTTGTTCACGTCCGTCAAGTCATCGATACATCAATTCGTTTGCTGGGGGGATCCGTTGGAATCCCCGAACATGATTTCTAAAGGAGAATCATATGAGAAAACGTATCGTGGTATTGCTAATCGTCCTTCTCACCGTTTCCCTGTCTGCCTTTGCCGGTGCACAAGCGGAAGCCGACAAGGGATACGACCTGTACATCTACAATTCGAAGGGAGAGAATGCCGCCCAATTCGCCGAGATGGCGAAGGCGTATGAAGCGGAGACCGGTGTCCGGGTCCGAACCTTCTCCATAGGGAGTGGCCAAGACCATATGGAGACCCTACGGGCTGAAATGAATTCCCGCAACAAGCCTTCCATCTTCTCTATCCAAGGAGTGAAGGAACTCATCGAATGGTACCAGGGTGGATTTGTCGTCGACTTCAACTCCATTACGGATGCATCATTCAAGGCTCTTGCCAACAACATCTCGCCGTCCCTACGGCTGACAAACGATGGCAAGACCAGCTTCGGAGTCCCCTACAATGTCGAGGGCTACGGGTACATAGTCGATCGCCAGATGATCGCCGACCTGTTTGGTGGGGCCTCGGTCGATGCCTTCATCGCGGATGCCAAGGCCGCAACCTATGCGGAATGGGAAGCACTGGTAAAGGCGCTCGATGCCTATATCAAGAGAAACGTACAGGCGACAGTCAAACTCAACGGCAAAGCCTATGTATTGGCTACAGCCAAGACTGGACTCGCCAAGAATCTCAATGGTGTGTTCGCTGTCATGGGTGCCGAGAAATGGACATATGGAGACCATTTCATCAACGTAGCAGTCAACGCCGTGTTCGCAAATCCCAACGCGGCGGCGAATGCCACCGATGCCGATGTCGAGCAATTGCGTGGAGCATTCCTCGCCTACGCAAAGGCTCTCGACCTGAAGACCTCGTATCTGGCGGGATTGCGCGGTGCGGCGACCCGTGGTCAGGACTTCGTATCTTCGGCCAATTTCGGGTATGACCAAGCCGTCCAGATATTCGCCGACAACAAGGCGGTATTCTTCAAGCAAGGAAACTGGGCCTATGGAAATATAGCTGGGGTGAATGCCGCACAAGCCGAACGGCTGGAATTCCTTCCGGTGAAGATGCCGTTCGAGAGTGCCGACATCAAGGTTGCCGGTCTTACGGTTGCGAAACTGAACAGCTCAATTCCGGTATTCGTTCCCAACTATTATGCGATCAACAGCCAAGTCCCAGCCGCCGAGCAAAAGCTGGCCATGGATTTCCTCGTTTGGTTGAACACGAGTGCTACCGGCAAGAAGTATATTGTCGAGGAGTTCAACTTCATTCCGTACAATGCCGATCCAGCGACCACCACATTGCCCAACAGCCTCGGGAACTCTATCCTCGATTACATCAAGGCCGGAACCATCATCGCAGCCCCGTACCATGGCGCTCCAGCCACATGGTCCGGAGATGTGGTCGGATTGAGACTCATGGAACAGTATCTCACCAAATCCAACTGGACCGCACAGGATTACAAGGATATCGTTGACTACGCAGTACAGAACTGGCAGAATTTGAACTAGCAATCTGAACGCTTTTCAGACCATTGGTTCCCACATGATTGTATCCCGTAGCCGGAAACCCATCCGGCTACGGTTCAACTGGCAAGGAGGGACGAACTATCATGGATTTCTACAAGAAATGGTTCTGGCCGTTGTTGTTGCCATCGATATTGCTGTTCGGATTCGTCATACTGTTCCCGTTTGTCGTAGGAGTCCTGAACTCCTTCCTCGCGTGGAGAGGCACCTACTATTTCGATCCTGAAACTGGGATCCGGGCAACGAACCTGTTCGCATCCTTTGTCGGGTTCGACAACTATGCGAACGCTTTCGCCGACGAACGTTTCATCCGGGCCCTTGTGTACACCGTCCAGTACACTCTTGTCGCTGTGGTCGTCGTGAACTTCGTTGGACTGGGACTCGCCTTGCTCGTCACACGGGCAAGACGGGGTGCCGGCCTTTTCAGGACAGTATTTTTTCTCCCGAACATGCTCGGAGGCTTGGCCCTGGGATTCATCTGGCAATTTATATTCCAAATCGTATTCACCGACATACTGTTCAGTCCCGAAGGTCTCATGCACATCCCGTTCCTACGGTATATGACCCAGGATTCGACCAAAGCACTGTTCGCCCTGGTGATCCTGAACGCATGGCAATACGGCGGGTATATGATGATCATCTACATCGCCGGGTTGAATAATATTTCCCGCGACTATTACGAGGCTGCCAGTATCGACGGAGCCACTCCGTTGAGGACTTTCCGTTCGATAACGGTTCCCATGCTCATGCCGTCCTTCACCGTCGTGTTCTTCCTCACCCTCTCCAATTCGTTCAAACTGCTCGACCAGAACATCGCGTTGACCGACGGTGAATTCAACACCCGGTTGCTGGCCATGCAGATACTCCGTACGGTCAAGGATACCGCCCCACCCGACTATGGCAAGGCCCAGGCACAAGCCGTGATATTCTTTATCCTCGTCGCATCAATCACCCTCACGCAGGTGTACGTAACCAAAAAGCGTGAATTGGAGTTGTAGCATGACAGTCAAACCACGTGAAAGTGTTGCGTTACGGGCCGATACGAATTATTTCCTGAAGAAACGGATCGGATATGCGGCGACGTATGTGGTGTTGGGCCTGATCGCGCTGTATACCCTTGCGCCCCTCTGGTTCCTGGTGACAAACTCCCTCAAGGATCAAGCCGAGATAATCCGCGATCCGTTGGGCATTCCCCGAACAGCCTCGTTCCAATATATAATCAAGGCGACTCAGGAGATCCATTTTTTCCGTTCGTTGGGAATAACCTTTTCGATCACGTTCGTTTCCGTTGGACTGATCGTGATCATTTCCTCTATAGGGGCATGGATACTGGTTCGCAACCATACGAGATGGTCGCAAGTCATCTTCATGGCTTTTGTCGCCGCTATGCTCATTCCATTCCAGGCAATCATGTATCCGCTTATCCAATTCTTCGATACCCTGGGACTGAAGAATGTCACGGGGCTGGTGTTCATGTATGGAGGGTTCGGACTCAGCATGTCGGTGTTCCTGTACCATGGCTTTGTGAAAGGCGTACCCAAAGGTATCGAGGAAGCCGGAATCATCGATGGCTGCAATATCTTCCAACTCTTCTTCACCATCGTGCTCCCCCTGCTCTCGTCCATCACGGTGACCGTGATCGTATTGAATTCCATGTGGATTTGGAACGACTACCTGCTTCCATTCTTGGTCATCGGAAATTCCACGACCAAAACCCTCGTGCTTGAACTGTATTTTGCCCGGATCCTGGCAGGACAATTCGGCAATCCATGGGAACTCATCTTCCCTGCGGTGTTGATTACCATCATACCTATTGTCATTATCTTCCTTTTCCTGCAAAAATATATCGTCCAGGGAATTACCGATGGGGCAATCAAATCATAACGGAGTCGCGACGCATGGAAGCTGAAAGTACGCAGAAAAAGGAATTTCTCGATCGTATGCTTGCATTCGGTCCGGAGCTGCATTCCCTGTACCGTTCCTTGTACGGAGAGAAGGGATACAAGCGGCTTGAGGATATGTTGCGTCTCAGATGGTCGGCACGTCCGGACAACATGGTCGACCTGGACGATGCACGTCTCGACGATCCCCTCTGGTACCAGAATTCCTCTATGATCGGCATGATGCTGTATGTGGATAACTTTTCCGGTACCTTCGCGAGTATGCCCGCACGGCTCGACTACCTGGCTGAACTGGGGGTGACCTACCTGCACATCATGCCGGTATTCGATATGCCCACCTCGTTGAACGACGGGGGATACGCGGTGAGCGACTTCACATCGATCGACAGCCGGTTCGGCACCAACGGGGAATTCGATGAATTCACCCGCGCTTGCCATGCCCGTGGAATCAGTGTATGTCTCGATTTCGTCCTGAACCATACTTCCGATGAACATGCGTGGGCGATCGCAGCGAAGGAAGGGAATGCCGCAGGCAAGGCGAAGTATTTTATTTTCGATGACCGTACCATGCCCGATGCCTATGAAAAGCATGTGAATGAAGTGTTTCCTGTGTTGGCTCCCGGGAATTTCACCTACAATGCAAAAATGGAAAGTTGGGTCCTGACAACCTTCAACCACTTCCAATGGGACCTGGACTACAGCAACCACGAGGTGTTTTTCGAAATGGCTTCGGCGTTGCTGCTCATGGCAAACCGGGGAGTCGATATTTTCCGTTTCGATGCGATTCCCTATATCTGGAAGGAATGGGGCACCAACTGCCGCAACCTTCCCCAGGTGCATACGCTGGTGCGCATGTTCCGCATCATCCTCGATATAGCGGCTCCTGGGGCCATAATCAAAGGTGAGGTTGTCATGGCGCCCCAGGAGGTTGCCCC
>PGXU01000016.1 GCA_002839335.1 Spirochaetae bacterium HGW-Spirochaetae-4 | reverse complement strand
ACGAGTGGCGCTCCGGATTCTGGTACGCGACCACCGAGAGCGCGAAGGTGATCGCCGCGCAGACGGACGCGCTGCAGCTTGCCCGGGACAGCGGGAAGGTGGTCTACGTGGCCCTGCTGGTGGCCGAGCTCATGCTTGCCCAGGACATCCTGGTCCGCGGGACGCTCAAGAGCACCAACTACGCCGAGAACGCGGGGATCCCGACGAAGGGATGGCTGCTGGACGGGCCGAACGACATCATCCGGACGGTGTTCGGCGAGTTCTACAAGGCGACGGTCTACGGGGACCTGATCCACGATGCGCTGGAGACCCAGGAGGAGCTGGATGGGATGAGCTACCTTGCGGTTTCCCCGGCCCTGACACTTTGGAGGGAATCCGATCTCTACGACGGTTTTCCGGTGGCCGAGGGGTGGGATTGGAAGGCTGCCGCGGGGACGCACGACGGGAAGACCATCGTCCGGGCGGCGAAGATCCTGACGGAGAACCACCTGCTCTTCGACAATTCCTTCGCGGGGGCATCCATCACCATCTACGGGGCCTTCAGCGGAGACAACAACCGGTTCCTTTATTACACAATCCCCTCGGGGATCGGGGACATCCGGGTGGACATGTCCGTATACCTCGGCGGGTTCGCCAACGGCATCAGGGTGTACCGCAACGGATCCAAGATAGGCGACACCGAATCGTCCACCCTGAACCTGGTCTTCAACGCGCAAGCTGGCGACGAGATCACGGTCAACGGGTATTCGGCCGCGTATTGGGGTTCGCAGACCATGACGGTAACACGGTGCAACGTGACCACCCGCACCCGCCATGTCGGCGCGATCGTGGGGTACAGCGACCTTTCGGTGGAAAGCATCGCGACCAGGAACGAACGGTCGTACCGGTCCTTCCCATTCTCGATGACTGCCCCGTCCGCGTTCGGTACCCAGCCGCTCCTCTCCCGGCGATCCGGGACGGAGGTGACAACTGCCCTGGCGACCCTTCCCGGCACATGGGTGGGGGTGAGCGCGGGCCAGGTCTCCATCGACGGGGGTACCAGGACCATAACCCGCGTTCGGCGGGTGGGGACCTCCATCGAGTTCGACACCACCACCGGGCCGCTGGTTGTGGATGCGTTCCGCGACGGTAGCACGGTGGGAGCCTATGGGGCGTTGGCGACCACGGCGATCACGCTGGTCAGCCAGATCGGCGCGTTGCTCACCAAGCACCTGTTGCCCAAGACCGCCTCGTTGTACGACCTGGGCTCCCTTTCCAAACCGTACCGGGAGGTTCATGCGGCGAGTGTCCATGCCACTACCGGAGTGGATACCGGGCAGGGGGTGAACAGGCTGTTCCCGATGGACCAACCGTTGACGTCCGCGGACAGTCCAGCGTTCGCCGGTGTCACGACGGTGGCCGGTCCGAACAGGCCCGTGGACAGCAGCGCCGCAAGCATGCCGTCTGTCGGTGTAGGCGGGTTCACGTACGGCAAATATTTGAACACCACCACTCGGAACTCCTCTGTCACCCTTCCGCCAGGAGGAACCTATGTCGGTGTGTTCGAGGTCTTCAAGTACCAGTCGGGTGACTACTACCAGACCAGGTTCGAGATGTTCAGGGCGTCGGGGGGCTCCAACCTTGCCATGGGTGGGAACCTGGCCGCGCAATCCTATATCCACGCCATAGCGTTCAGGATTGCATAGGGGGAAGTTATGGATTATGGAAAAGTTGTCAGAAGGACAGGGGACGATTATGTCGTCGGCGTCGATCCGGACATCCCGGGTTCCGGCTACAACGTGGTCCCGAAGGATGTGGACCCGTCCAACAGGCACGATATCGACGCGGTACGGGAGTATGTTGCCGGGCATCCACAGATGGTGGTCGCCGATTATGCGGAATCGGGGCTGCGGCTCGCGCGGGAAGCCAGGGCCTTGCGCGACAGCCTGATCGCCTCGGTCGAATGGCGGGCAAGGAGATATCGGGACGAGCTGCTTTTGGGCGTCGGGCCGACCGAGGACATCCTGCCGGTGCTCCGGTATATCCAGGCGCTTAGGGACGTCCCCCAGCAGGAGGGTTTCCCGGAGGATATCGTGTGGCCGACATTGGGGGGCGCCGATGAGTGATCTGGTGAAGGTCGCGGTCATAACCGGGGTGATCACCCTGGTCAACGGTCCGCTGGTGATAGGCCTGTTGGCCAAGAAGACGAGGAAGGACGACGAGGTGCGCAAGCTGCGCGGGGATGTGGCCAAGCTGTTCAAGCTGGTGGACCGGATCGCCGAAGGGCTCACCTACGGGCTGGAGAACGACGCGGTGATCTTCAACGCGTTCCGCAAGAATTCGATCAACGGGGAGAGCGAGGTCCAGGAGCAGAAGATGCGGGACTACTTCTCCCGCTGCGCGACCGAGGGGTTCAAGAGTGGCAAGGAGGGCTGAGATGGCCAAGAGGATAACGTTGGTGATACTGGTGGTTGCGTTCCTGGTGGGATGCATAGGCTCGTGGTTCGAGGTGTTCGATATGGACTCCTATACGAAGTTCCTGCTCACCTTCAGTCCGTTCTACCTGGGACTGGTCGCGTCGATCGGGACCAATTCGGTGGTGGAGAAGATCCAGGAGAAGAAGGGGCAGCCATGAACATCATCATCGGAATTGCAGGTGCCCTGTTCGCTTTGCTGCTGGGGCTGTTGGGAATCGAACGGAAGAAGGTGTCCAAGGAGCGTACTGCCAAGGAGGAGGCCGAATCGGAGCGCGACACGCTGCGGATCCGATTCTCCCTCGAGCAGGAGGCGGGCAGGATCAAGGACACGCTGCACTTGAAGCAGAAGGGCAACGAGGCCGAATTGGAAGAGGTGGTGCAGGCTGTCCAGGATATCGATGAGAAGGAGGTTCCGGATGCAGAGAAGAGGAAGGAGAAGGCCAACCTGGTCAATGGCCTTTCTGCTGGTTTCAACGATCGTACTCGTCGGGTGCACGACGGCAAGTGATATCCCCTCCCCGGTAGAGATACCATCCTTAGAGGCGGTCCGGCCGGTTCCCCCGGTGTTGGAGATGGTTCCCGAGGACTCGGACATTCCGGATGAGATGATCCGCAACTATGCGAAGCTCATGCGGTGGGCATACGACCTGGAGGATTATGCCTGGGGCGGGGAAGAGCCTGGGGGATTGGAGTTGTACATTGAGAAGCTTAAGGGATTATTGGAATTTTAAAAGTTAAATCTCGAAACCTATCTTTCTGGTAACAAGGACGTTACAATGTATCCAGATTGAAGAAATAGGTGGCAAACTATGAATGGTTCTGATTGGAGTTTTAAATTTTTAAAGAATAATCCTTTAGACTTTGGTCATCTCGAAATCAAATATATTGGAACAGAGACACCTCCAGAATTTATTACTTTTCGAAATAATGTATCAGGAGATAAAACCAGATCAATCAATATTAAAAATTTGAAGGTCATTGATAATACTTACACTTATTCACTTCTTCAGAATGATTATGATGGATTTTCAAAAATATTTGGAGGGCACGATGTAGCTGTTTATTTAACAGATGGGGAGAAAAGCATCGAATCCCTCTTTTCAGAAGTCGGGTCTTTTTCAAATCATTACTTTATAATGGATCAAGAACAAAGATTGAATATTGAAAAGGGACTAAAAGGTGAAAGGCAAAATGGTAAAACCGCTTCATTCAAGCATAAAGGATATCCTATTAAAAGACAAATGTCTGGGACTTCATCTGGAATAGAAAATTTCCCTTACAGAGATTCAAACCAATTTCGCGTGATGAATGAGATGGTTGAGGCAGCTAGAAGAAATTTTGCTATGGTGAATGATCCAAGTCTACTCAAGTTTGCAAACGAAACGGCTGAGGCAGCTAGAAGAAATTTTGCTATGATGAATGATCCAAGTCTACTCAAGTTTGCAAACGAAACGACTGAGGCAGCTAGAAGAAATTTTGCTATGATGAATGATCCAAGTCTACTCAAATTTGCAAACGAAGCGGCTGAGGCAGCTAAAATTGGGCTATCCATGCTGAATGAATCAAATCAGCTCCGTTTAACGGGAGATATGGTTGAATTAGCAAAAAAAGATTTTGACATGGCATATGATCCAACTGAACTCAAGATAGCAAATGAGATAGCTGAGACAGCTAAAAGAAATTTCACTGAATTTTTTAATAGTTCACTTACGGATTGTAATAAATTATTATCCGAGGTTATGCTACCGGTTGATAGCATAAAATTAATACGCGAAACAATTCCGTCTATAATGAAATTTGAAGAAGGAAATAAACGACTTCTAAAGGATTCCTATTTAGAAATCCCCAAAGAGTCAAAAATTTCAATAACATTAAACCCAAGTAAACAGAAATTAATTCCGATGGTGCAGGTAGAAAATGGGATTGAGTATAGTTTGTCTTTACAACCTATAGTCAATTCCATTCCAAAGATTTTCAATGATATTTCCAATGCACAAGCTGTTACTTTTATAAGTTTTCTTGAGAATTATCCCTTTCTTGCATTTAAAGATCCGATTGGGGAAAAAATATTCTCTGAATTAAAGAAAATGGCTAGCGATTCATGTTCGATTATCCCCCGGGAAACTCAATTCTATAGATGTCGTGGTTGGGATGTTGACAGCGATTTTCCCTTTACAGAGGAAGAGATGTTTGGACCTTATAGAGAGGTTGCCATTGCCAATCGATTTAATTCATTTGGTATTTGCCATCTCTATTTAGCAAGTAGCGTTGATGTAGCAAGAGCAGAAATTGGAAGGAAACAAAAATTTAATCTTATGTCTTGTAAAAATCGAAATCCATTGACATTGCTCGATATGTCTAGCACAACAAATATTGTGTTTGAGTATTGCCTTAAAGAAAAAAGAGATTTGGCACATTTTCCAAAGCAATATCTTCTATCAAATTTTGTCTCACAGTGTTGTTCCTACATAAACCGATATGAAGATATTCGAATAGATGGAATACGATATTCCAGCACAAAGAATAGTGAAGAATTTTCCTATGTGCTTTTTAATAGATCTAAAGATTTATTTAAAGAAATAAAACATTCGTTTTTCATTTCGTAGCGACCGGTCATTATATTGTTCTTATGAGATAATCTGATTCTGAATATCGCAAACCTTTGCCATATCGTTTGGTTTAAGATGTAGATAGTGTTCCGTCATCGCTTCGTTTTCATGTCCAACTACCGCCCGAGTGATTTCCCCACTTACTCCTGCAGCAATGAGTTGTGTATTGAAAAAATGTCTCCAACTGTGAAAAGAAAGTCCTCGTTCTACTCTTTCTTCCTCAGTAATTCCCACCTCCCTCATTTTTCGATATAAGGAATTAGCAAATACTCTCCCTGACATAGGAGTCTCGCCATTGGTGAGGGAGAATATGAATCCATCCAGCTTGTCTGGAGCGAGATTCATCAATGTTTGATATAGTTCTGAAGTAATTGGGATTTTTCTTGAATTACCGCTTTTAGTGGATTTGAGGCCATATTTCTCATCCCAGGAATGTTCTACGAGTATGTGGTCTGGGTGTATGTCCAATACCCGCAATGCACGGATTTCTCCTGCTCTCATGCCTGTACAGGCACAAAGAAGAGAAGCCGTATAGCTGAGTTCGTTTCCCCAATGTGTCGGATCATTGAGTAGTTTGGCTGATTCCTCTCTCGTGAATGCATCACGTGCATTAGCCTTCTCAATGAGGGGTTTGACCAATCCTGCAGAGTTTGTTCTAATGATGTTTTGCCTCACAGCCTCATCCAGTATAATACGAAGAAGGCTCAACATCTTGTTTGCGGTGGATCGAGATACCTCGGCTACTTTCGGTAGATCGAGCAACCATGAATTGACCATCGATGTTGTAATCTTGGTTATTCGTTTATTACCGAAAGTGGGAAGGATATGCTTTTCCAGCGACTTCCTGTTGGCATCACAAAAGGACCTGGAATACGTACCGCCTCTCTTTATCTTGTCCATCACATACGGACACTCTCCCCAGATCCAGAAGGGTTTGGAGAACTCCTTTAGCGTTGTGGCTTGCTTTATGGTAGACGGGATCAGACGATTTTGTTTCATGAGTTCGAGTACATGCTCTCTAGCCTTGGATTTCTTGGTCTTTCCGGTGGAGACGGAGATGCGTTTCCCATCCTCATCATAGGCATGGTAGTACCATACCTCCCTTCCGCTTTTCAGTGTTCTTTTGTACAAGGAAAACTCTTCTCGAAATCTCATAATATTCCCCAATCTTATTGGTGTCACAACTGGTGTCACACCTCGGGGTGAGAGGTTAAATAAAAAAATAAACCCCCACCATGTTATTACATGATAAGGGTTTAAGTAGTTGCGGCAGACTGGACTTGAACCAGCACAAGCTCTCGCCCACTAGCACCTCAAGCTAGCGTGTCTACCAAATTCCACCACTGCCGCGAACTGACAGGTGCAAAATTACACTATTGAGGTATTTTGGTCAATACCAAATTGCCCGAAATCCCTTGGCGCAAAACCACCTCCCCCAAAGCCTATGACAGGTGCAAGAATGCCTCTGTTTGAAATCGTGAAAACCCTTCATGAGTACGTACCCTTCCCAGGATATTAAAATTCCGATGTTTCAAGGAAAGGAATAAATATGGAAAGCACTATTGACGAATCCACTACTTCGTATTACTATGTAGTGGTACTAAGTAATACTGAATATCAGTTATACAGACTAGTGAGGAGAACGTATGTTGGAAAACTTGACGGAAATGCTCAAAGGCGTGCTTGAGGGATGTGTGCTTGAAATCATCAGCCGCGGAGAAACGTATGGATATGAGATCACGCGGCGACTGAATACCCTCGGTTTCACGGATGTTGTGGAAGGAACGGTCTACACCATCCTGGTGCGACTCGAGAAGAACAAGCTCGTGGATACCGAGAAGAAGCCCTCCGACATGGGGCCTCCCCGGAAGTTCTACCTACTGAACGATGCTGGAAGAAGGGAACTTGTCAAGTTTTGGGAAAAATGGGAATTCATATCATCAAAAATCTACGAATTGAAGGAGAACATACAATGAATTTTTGGGAAAAGATAACCGGAAGCGATATGACCAAGGAATGGAAGACGTTTCAGTCGCGAGCCAGAAAGCTGCCGAAAGAATATCAGGAGGCGTGGAAAAGGATCACTACAAACCTGTGGCCACACTCGGACATGACCGGTCGCAACCTCATGCCTATCCTCGACGGTGTCCTTGGGCTTCTTGAGGAGACAGCGGCAGATGGACAGAGTGTCCAGGAAGTGCTGGGTGACGATATCGAAGGCTTCTGTGCCGCGCTGGTCGGTGAAGAAGGCGCAAAGTCCTTTCGCGACAAATGGCGTGAGCAACTGAACAACACCATCGCCAAGAAATTGGGAAAATAGGAGGATTCTATGAGAATACAAGATATCATCGAAGGCAAGAAGGCATGGCGTGCACACATGGCACGAGTCAGGACACTGCCGAAAGAATATCAGATCGTGTACAGGGAAATTCAGAAATATCTCTATAAGGTCGGTCCGGTGGAGCTGACCGAAGGGACGGGATTGCTCTCGGGGATTGTCGATTTTTTTGAGGAAGGCGTTGCCTCGGGAAAACGTGTGCTCGATGTGACCGGTACCGATGTCGCCGCTTTCTGCGACGATCTGATCAAGGATTCAAAGACATATGCCGATATCTATCAGGCATCTGTTGCCAAGGAAGTTTCCAAGGCAATGGACAAAAGTATGGATAAGACAAGGAAATGAACGATATGCATGACATAGCGATTCACGTAACAGGCTTGAAAAAATCCTTCAAGACCACAACGGTCTTGAAAGGTGTGGATCTCACAGTCCGGAGGGGCGAAATCTTTGCCCTCCTGGGGGCCAATGGCGCCGGCAAGACCACACTGGTGAAAATCCTGAGCACCCTGGCAAAACAGGACAGTGGATCGGCGAAAGTACATGGTTTCGATGTTCTCGACGAACCGGAACGGGTGCGGCAGTCGATCAGCTTGACCGGACAGTTTGCCGCTGTGGATGAAATTTTGACAGGTAGGGAAAATCTGGTCATGATCGCCAAGTTGCGACATCTCGCGGACTCTCGCCGGATCGTAGACGATTTGTTGCAACGGTTCGATTTGACCGATGCCGCCGACCGAAGGGTCTCAACCTATTCGGGCGGTATGCGTCGGAGGCTCGACATCGCCATGAGTCTTGTGGGAAAGCCGAACATAATCTTTCTTGACGAACCGACTACGGGACTCGATCCCGAAGGCCGCCTTGAGGTCTGGAAGATGGTCAAGGAGCTTTCCAGCACTGGTACGACAGTCTTCTTGACCACGCAATATCTGGAGGAAGCGGAACAATTGGCCGACAGGATCGCTATTTTGCACGAGGGGACAATCATCACCAACGGCACTCTCGCGGAACTGAAAAAACTGTTCCCACCCGCCAAGGTGGAGTATGTGGAGAAACAGCCGACGTTGGAGGATATTTTCCTCGCTATCATCGGCAAGAAGGAGGAAAAGTAAATGGAAGCAATAAGGAAACATTCCTTTAGCGATATGGGTATAATGCTGGGACGTTCCATGCGTCATATCTTCCGTAGCATGGACACGATCATCACGGTCACCATCACTCCGATCGCGATGATGCTGCTGTTCGTCTACGTATTCGGCGGGGCGATTCAAACCGGCATGGACAACTATGTGAATTACCTGTTGCCTGGTATTCTGCTCATCGCGATCGCAAGCGGAATCGCCTACACCGCGTACCGCCTGTTCATGGATATGCAAAGCGGCATATTCGAGCGGTTCCACTCCATGCCGATCGCGCATTCGGCGGCATTGTGGGGCCATGTGCTGACCTCGTTGGTTTCCAATGCGATTTCGGTCGTTGTGATCATCCTCGTGGCACTCGTAATGGGATTCCGTTCGGCGGCACCAATCGTGTCGTGGCTCGCCGTGGCCGGTATACTCGCGCTGTTCACACTCGCACTCACCTGGTTGGCTGTGATTGCCGGATTGTCCGCGAAATCGGTGGATGGGGCGGGAGCCTTTTCCTACCCGCTCATCTTCCTGCCGTTCATCAGCTCGGCATTTGTACCGACCGAATCGATGCCGCCCGTTGTTCGCGCCTTCGCCGATAACCAACCGGTGACATCGATAGTGGAAGCTATCCGATCGTTGCTGGCCTCTGAACCCGTGGGTAACGACATCTGGATTGCCCTCGCGTGGTGTGTAGGTATTTCGATTGTCGCCTATTTCTTCGCCATGCGGGTGTACAAACGTAAGACAGCCTAAATGAAAGGTATCCCTACCCCAGGGCAAGCCCTGGACCCGGGAAGCTTCGCCTCCTTTTCCGCCCCAAGGGGCGAGGTATGAATCCTTACGTTGCCTGCACTCGCTCGGGAGAGTGACCATTGCATGGTCCCTTTCCTCTCGCTCCGTTTGGCAATCAGGGAGCAGGAGGTACTTCGTCCTCTACAACCCCTGCCGCCGGTTTGAGTCGCCTCGCATCGCGATATATGACCGGCGAGGCACCGAACAGGTAGTCGTCCTCCACCGCCGTGCGCTCCATCCTAGTCAATTCCTTCGCAATGGTGGTGCGGTTGCGCCTGAACTCGGGAGACTGAATCTCGTCTACCGTCTTGCCCCGCTGTTTGCGGTAATGGGAGTAGTGCTTCCAAAGACTATTTGTGATGCGCTTGGTTGTGGACGGCTTGCGAAGGACATCCGAGAGTTCCTTCCTGAATTGTGCAAGGAAGTCGGGAGCATCCTTCAACTTGATGCTCGCGAGGGTCTTCCCCATTTCGCGGGCCCAGGTATTGTCCAGCTCCTGGCAGAGGAACTTGAGCCGGTACCACACCTCGTACACATCCTTCATGGTAGAGAGCTCGACAGTGGAGAACCAGTGGAACGCAAGCAACCGTCGGCGCCAATCCCACCATCGCAAAGGACTCTGCAGGTCACTGGAAGAAATGAGGAAATATCCTTTCTCCAAAAGCAGTGAACCGAATACTCCAGGAGGATTCCCCCGCCGTTGGTTTTTCAAGGTCGTGCGGTACACGCCGCAGGAAGGACTACCATCCATATAGATGAACGCGACCGCATGACAGCGTCCGAGGGCTTCGAGACACACCTGGCAACCGATCTTCATGACTTCGGTGACATCCCTACCCTTGCGGTTCTTGACGACAGCCTCTCCCGACCATACCGCGTTTCCGTCCCCACCCGAAAGGTGCACCGGATCACGTGGAACTCCCAGACCCGCCATACACTCCGGACAGACCGGGCACCAGATGAAGTCGCTCTTCTCCCTTCCCAGGTCCTTCAAGACATCGATACCCTTCCCGTTGTAGCGGATAGGGCTTCCCATGGCACAGGAACTGATACCTATCGGTATCTTTTCGGTAATCACGACAGTCGACTTGTCCATCGGCAACCTCCTTGCTGCACGGAAGGAATTCAATCCTGGCAGAATATCCTGCTCGAACGCTCCAGACGCTTACGAGTATACATCATATCCTCCGCTTCCTTGAAAATTTCCGGAAGTGATTTCTCGGTAGAATCCTTCGTCGCCCATCCAAAGGAAACCGAAAGCCGCAAGGATCCGACCGAATGGTTCCTGAGATGGGTATCCACATCCGAAATCCGCTGTTCGACTTCATCGGCACGGGTATTCGGCATAAGCAGGACGTACTCGTCGCCCCCGATACGGGCAACCAGATCGTGCTGCTTGCACATCTTCTGCAACATGTCGGCAACGGCCGTGAGCATGGCATCACCTACCTGATGGCCTTGGGTATCGTTGGCAAGCTTCAAACCGTTCACATCCGCCATCACCAGGGACAACGGATAGTTATCCGGGACATCGATCGTGGGCAACAGTTCCTCGTAATACCTGCGGTTGTACAAGCCGGTGAGCTGGTCATGGTAACTGAGGAACCGGATACGTTCCTCCGCGCGCTTGCGTTCCTCGATATTGCGGCTGACACCGATCGCCTCGAGCTCGCCGGTCTTGTTCAACCGGTATTTCATGGAGAATTCGACCCAGATCACAGAACCGTCCTTGCACGGTTGCCGCACCTGGGCGTAATGGGTCTTCGGATTGTTCGGATTGTGCAAGAACTCCCGCAACTCGGCTGGGAACGCCTCCATGATCATGGCATAGGAATCGGCGGCGAGCGAGTCCTGCAGGTCCTGCCCCATCGCCTCTTCCACGGAATACCCACGCAATTGTTCGACCGAAGGACTGATATAGCTGAACCGGCGTGATCGCATGTTGAGTATCCAGATGACATCGCTGGTATATTCGGTGAGCAGGCGGAATTTTTCCTCACTCGCCTGCAAGGCCGATTCCGCCTCCTTGCGTCCACTGATATTCTCGGCATAGATGATGATACCGCCGATTGTACCGTCTACCAGGAACCAGGGCCGTGTCTCCCAACGAAGCCAATCCGATGTCCCGTCTCCGTGGACGAACAGGTCCTCCTCCCCGTTGGCGACCTGGCCTGCCAAAGCCTTTTGCAGTACCTGGTACCAATAGTCGTTCAGACCAGGATGCACCTCGTGGAGGAACCTATGGATAAGGCTGCCCTGCAACTTGAACAACTCGAGGTATTTTTGACTCACATAATTGAACCGCAACTGATGGTCCAATACCGCCACAGCACTTTTGTTGTGCTCTATGATATACCCCATCATCTCCTGCGATTGCTTGAGGGCGACATCCTGTTCATGCAACTGGCGGTTGATCCGCCTCAGGAAATAATTCCACAACAAACCGCCGGCCAGAAGCAGGAAAAATATGCTCGAGAGCCATAAGATCAAGTTGTAGTTGACTTCTGTGCGCATTTCGATCGGCAAATGGTTGTTGATCGCCTGCTGAACGTCTTGCGCAGTTATGGTGGCTATCCCCTTGTTCAGGATCGTACGCAACATCGGTTCCGACTTCACTACCCCGATGCGGAACTGGTTCTCGAATCCAGGCAATTGCCCAGCCACCTTGAGGTTGAACAACCCATCCTTCCTGATCGTGTAGGCGGCCATGGTGAGCGACCTGATAGCCATGTCGGCGGTACGGTTCTCGACAGCCTCGAAAGCCTCCGCCTCGTTCCTGACCACCATTATCCCAAGGTTCGGGTACTCGTCCTGCAACCGTTCCTGGATGCTGGTGCCCGACGGCAGTGCGATGGTCTCACCAGACAATCCCGCTGCATCCGCGATATAGTCGTGTTCAATGCGTGTGATCAGTACGTTCTGGTCCTTGAAATACGGCTCGGTGAAATACAACCAGGTCTCCCGTTCGGGAGTCTGGTTCAAGAAAGCCAACATATGGACCCTTCCATCACGGGAGGCTTCGAGGCTTTCATCCCAATCCCTGGTGACCACCAATTCGATTTCCATGCCAAGACGGGTGGAGATGAGCTTGATCAGATCAGCAGCGATCCCGACATATTTTCCAGCGGCAATCACTTCATACGGCTCCCAATCGGGATCGACCGCCATGCGTACAGGACCAAGAGCATCCAGATAGGCACGCTCGTTCAGGCTGAGTCCAACTGACGTTGTCGGAGAAGCAACATCTTCCGATGAAGGCTTGATAGTGTTCCGCAACGGCTCGGTTGCGATCCAAACGATTCCAACCAACAGGGGGACGGCGATCAACAGAACAATCCGAGTGAAGCCTTTTGTAGTCCAAGCAGTAGGTCTGGCACCCAATCAATACCTCCAATTGGTAAGGAAAGTCATTACCGGGTCTCTGTAATATCATATATAATGCAATTTCTTGGGATGCTCAATGGGCACTTTTCAATCCAGCGCCACAAAGGGGAACCACAGCATCGAGCAATCCGAGCTGTGCATCTTCCCGCAACGCGGCGAGGTACCCGGCGTGGTTGGCCGCACTGGTAAGTTCCACATACACACCCTTCCGTGCCAGTGCATCCCGGGAAGCGAGGATATCCTCTTCGCTAACCGTCACGAATCTTCCCCCCATAAGGTGCATGGCTTGCAGGATTTCTGCCCCTCGTGCCGGTCTGGCACTGGCGATTCCCTCGGCCAGGGTCGGTTTGCTCGGTACTTCATGCACCACCAGCGAACCAGCCAGGTATGCTGCCGCCAAAGGAGCGCAATTCGCGGCCTGTACCGCAATGACCAATGGAAACCGATCCACCAGGCCCCATTCCTTCAACTCCCTGAGAGCCAAAGCCACACCCATGAGCAACGTACCGTTTCCGACAGGCAAGACCAGCAGGTCGGGTAAAGCTCCACCGAATTGCTCGAACAGCTCGTACAGGTAGGTCTTGGTCCCTTCCCAGAAGAGGGGATTGAAAATATGGCTGGCATAGAAGGCTCCCGTCTTCTCCACATGGGCGATAGCCGCATCGGCGGTATCTTCCCGCGTTCCCGGAATCCTATGCACCACCGCACCATGGGCCTCGATCTGTTCGATCTTCTTGGCGCTGGTATGGGCTGGAACAAAGACTTCACAATCGATACCTACCCTCGTGCAATAGGCTGCCACAGCTGTCGCCGCGTTTCCGCTACTATCGATCACACACCGGCGTACCCCCATGCCGCGCATCGCCGCGACCAGCACCACTGCTCCCCTATCCTTGAAGGAGAGGGTCGGCATGTAATAGTCGGCTTTTCCCCACAGGTGGGTTCCGAGGGAGATCAAGGGTGTTCCCCCCTCCCCCATGGTGGTCTCATGCACTATCTGTTGATCTATCGGAGGCAAGGCGTTGGCATATTTCCAGAGCGAACGCTCTGCAGCGTAGGCCGTTTGTGAAAAGTCGGGGGCGGTCTTATCAAAGGAGAGACTGAACAAGCCACCGCATTCGCAACGGTAGCGGTCTGGATTCACCGGCTGTTCCTTATGGCACTCGGTGCAGATATATTTCATACATGGCTCCTTCATTGTATTTTTACGTACGATTATATATCATGGGCGGCGAGGATGCACATGACTATTTCAGAATTGGAAACGCCCGCATTGGTAATCGACCGAACCATAATGATGCAAAACCTGGCTTTCATGCAACAGCATGCAGATGCTTGGAAAGTTGCGCTCAGGCCGCACACGAAAACCCACAAGACACCGGAAATCGCCCGCCTGCAGCTGGATTTGGGGGCTCGGGGAATCACCGTCGCCAAAACCGGTGAAGCCGAAGTCATGGTAGCGCACGGAATCGACGACGTCTTCATCGCCAACGAGATAGTCGGCATATCCAAACTGCAAAGGATCAAAACCCTCTGCGGTAGCGGAGCACTGGTATCCTTCGGAATCGATTCTGTCGATGCCTTGCGCCAGGTCGAACAGGTGTTCACCGCAGATACTCCCGCACATGTCCTCATCGAGGTCGAAACAGGCGAGAACCGAAGCGGAGTAACCGACAAGGAACAATTCCTCACACTCCTTCGGGCGATTCAAGGTGCCGACAACGTCTGTTTCGACGGCATATTCAGCCATGAGGGGCATACGTACAGCGCCGCCGACGGCGATGCTGCCATGGAACTGTTCGAAACCGCCCAAAACGATACGTTGGCGTACGTAGAACTTGCCCGTTCATTGGGAATCACGTGCAAACGGGTAAGTATCGGGTCAACCCCCAGCCTATTCATCGCCGCATTGCGGGGCATACCCCTGCAAAAGGGCATCACCGAGATTCGGCCGGGCACGTATGTATTCATGGACGCTGGTCAGGCGAATGCCATAGGAACATACGAACATTGTGCGGCTTCCGTATTGGCCACTGTGATCTCCAAACCGACGAACGGGCGGGTAATCGCCGATGCCGGGGCGAAAGCATTGACCATGCAAAGCAGGGGGAAGGGAATTTGCCAGACCGAGGGCAAGGGACGGATCCTATGGGACCGTCCGCTCGAGGTGACCAGCGTGTTCGACGAGCACACCATAATCATCGACAGGGATTTCCATGATGCCGTGGCCATCGGAGACCATATCCGCATCGTTCCCAACCACATCTGTCCGGTAGTCAACTTGTACGATCATATGCATATTGTGGAGAACGGCAACGTGGTTGCCGTATGGACCATCGCAGGTCGGGGCAAGATCACCTGATCAGTCGAGGAAGTTTGCCGAGCTGCTGCGGAGTTCCAACAGCAGGGTGTCGCACCAAGTCCCGTTGGGCAATTTGCCGATCCGTTCCCTTCTGCCGACCAGTCGGAAGCCACAGGATTCATGCAGTGCAAGACTAGCCCCGTTGGTCGCCAGGATAACCGATTGGAGTGTCCAATACCCGGCTTGTTCCGAACGGAGGACCAACTCCTTCAACAATTGCTTGCCGACAGTCCTTCCCCTATGTTCGGCCGCGACATATATCGAGACTTCGGCGACACCGCGATAAGCCGCACGGCTACTGACAGGTGAAAGCGCGGCCCAACCCAATATCCTTCCCTGGTCATCCGCCGCAACCAATCTGCAGGCTTCGAGATGCGTCGAATTCCACTGCATATAGGTAGGCACCTCGGTTTGGAATGTCGCTACCCCGGTGGCAATGCCTTCAAAGAGGATTTGGGAGACTGCCGGCCAATCCTGCTCAACCATCTGCCGAATATTCATAGTTTCCCAAGCATATCGAATCATGTCCCGAATGAAAAGAGTGGAGATGATTCGGGAAGCATATATGCTCGTATACCCAAATAGATATAAAGTTGTATCCATTTCGGTGATTAGATATTTGCAGTTGCTGGGATACAGTTGATAGAATGAAACGCGATGAGTATGAGCGGGAAATAATTGACAACATCAGGATGTATCGCCAAGCTCGGGGACTTACACAAGAGGAATTGGGACGCAGATGCAATATGCCGACAGGATATATCGGTGGCATAGAAACATACAAACGCTTTCCGAAAGTCAAGAATCTACGGCGTATCGCCGAAGGCCTGGATATCGATATCGCATACCTCATGAGCCCGAAAGTAGCTGAACGGGTATTGGAGGTGTCGGACGTGGTCGAAGGTATAAACAAACACGTCCGATCCTATCTCGACACCTACTTGAAGCCGGAGGATGCTGGATCCAAGTCACCGGAAAACTAGTACCGCCAAGACTACTATTCGCCCGATTCCTTCTTCTCGGCCTGCTCTTCCTTCCGGATCTCAAGTTCACCCTGAATCTGTTTGATCTTGCCCTCGATCTTTTCGCGTTGCTGTTTCGCCGCCTTCTTGTCGGTGGTCTTCTCGTCCAGCGACTCGAGGGATTGGACCAACTTGGTTTCAGCCTGGTGCAATTGCTCGATCGATTCGGCTTCCACAGCCTTGTCGAACGCAAGTTCCTCAATCGCCGCCTGGTTCTCCGAGACCCGTTCCTGCATCCTCCTCTTTGGAATGTAGGCATGGTCCGAAGGATATTCCCTCCGGTCCATGACCGAGGGGGATGCGATCTCGATTCCCTTCGCATGGAGGGCATCCAGTACAGCCCTGTGTAATTCGCTTGTCTTGCTCAACCGTTCGGAGAATTCCTCCAGCAAGCCGTACACCCGGTATTTGACCGCATGGTCGAGCAATCCCTCGATGAAGACGAAGGTGTCGGTCAAACCGGTAGTTTCCGCAGCTTCCCTCAGCGCTTCCTCGACCTTTTCATGCGGCACCATATATCCGATGGAAACAGAAACATGGAGGAAGGTTCCCCCGCGTCGGGTCACCTTGACAGCCTTTTGTACCAACAGCATGTTGGGAAGGCTGACGACGTCGCGCGTGATCATCTGGATCTCGGTGTGGAATATCCCGAAATCGGTGACACGCCCTACCAGGTCCTCCACCTCGATGAAGTCCCCGGCACGAAACTCATGCATAAGACGCAGCATGATCCCGGCCATGGCATTGCCGACCAGTGTTGTCGAGGACAATGCTATGATGGCACTGATCAACACGCCCAGAAGACTAAGGATCTGCCCCTTGACCTCATGTTCGATCGGCAACAGTCCGATTGCCAGGAACAAACCCAACAATACGATGGCAAAGGTGAGCAACTGCCTATGGTAGGGGAAGCTCTTGCTGGAAGCTTTCCGTATGGATCGGTTGAACAGCAAGCGAACCGACACCACCAGCACAACCGCACCAAGGACCACAATGACGGAACCAAGAAAATCCATCGGTCTCATCCAGTACCTCCCGAGTAGTCTGCAAACGCTCCGCTTTCACACGTAGTCTATCGACACGTGTGGAGCCTTTCAGACCACTAGAATTCGAATACTTGCTTCCACACCATCCTGAAGCCCTGCGAGGCATCGCCCAATTGCGACTGTTCATTCAAACCGCTGGTCCAGACAGACCCGTCCTTTTTCAACACCACCGCATGGTCCCGCCCCGCAGCCACATCAGCGACATCGTCAAGTACGAAAACAAAACCCACGCTGGTGGAGGTGTTCGCCGTTGTGCCGATTCCGTATTGTCCATACCTGTTGCTGCCCGCGACCTTCAAGTCACCGGTATCTGCGAGTATCCATGAATTGTAGAATCCCGCGGCTATATCGGAGATATTCGAGGCGACCGATATCCAGCGGGTGGAACCGGTGGTGTTGCCGGTACCCAGTTGACCCTGTCCGTTGTCACCGGAAGTCCAAACACTTCCATCCTGCTTCAGGATCACCGTATGGTTGCGTCCCGGTGCGACAGTCTTCACCTTATCGGTTATGAAGGTAGGTTCGACCACATCGTTCTTGTGTCCAAGTCCGAGCTGGCCGTACGAGTTGTCCCCGAATCCGTACAGGTTGCCTTCATGGTCGAGCAGGAACGATGTCTTGCTCAAGCTGGAGAACACCCTGGCGCCATCCTTGGCAATCTTGACCGGTGCGGTCCGTGTCGTCTTCGAACCGTCCCCGAGCTGCCCCACGTCATTCTGCCCGACAGCCCACACACTGCCATCCCGTTGGACATACAACGAATGCCCGTATCCGGCCGCAACGCTCACGACGTTGTCGGCGATCCTCTTGAAGGACAAGCTGTTGCTCCGCGTTCCGTCGCCGAGTTGGTAATCCTCATTCCTTCCAGCGCCATACAGGATTCCCGTATCGGCAATGTACAAGACATGAGCGAAGCCCGCGGCGATATCGGAAATGGAGGAACGCAACGGGGAAAAGGTCTTCTTGGTACTGGTCGATCCATCCGCCATCTGACCGAATTGGTTCAAGCCGGCACCCACAAGGAAACCGGTCCTACTCAGCGCAAACGATGCGAAGTGCCCTGCCCCCACCCTGTCTACCGGAACTTCAGTCTGACTCGGCTTCGGTTGTTGTCCACCGACCACTGCGGGTGCCGGTGCAGGAACGACAGGAGGAATACCAGTATCCGTACCCATCGATTCCATGGTGAATTCCACGGTCTTTCCCGCATGAGCGTCGTCGAGAACACCCAATACAAGCAGATACACAATTCCCGGCTCAAGACGGGACTCGATCGCATCATGGAGTGTATTGCCATCATAATTCTCAGCGAGTGTCAGATCGCCCTTGTTGAAGGGATCGTGGAGTGAATAGTAGAGGGGTATGGAAGCTTGGGTGAGATGGGTGATGCGATACTGTCCGGCTTCGGGAACCTCGAACATCACCATGGGAAAACTACTGCCCAATTCGACACCGAACGGATCCTCCACGGAGGGAATCTCGACCATGCCATTGGAATCGGGAGTGTAGACGACCATATCGTTACCGGCCGATACTGCCGACGCCGTCATGCGACCTTCGGCGCCATGGAGCAACACCGAGCCTTTGCCATCGGTTCTGGCAAAGAAGAAATCGTTGCCGAAGCTTTCCAAATCGGCGATCCATTGGAAATTCTTGGGCTCAACCAATGTCAGCAGGATACTCTTTTCCCACGTCTCTCCGGCATCGGAGCTGGACAGCGAGGTGTAGGAACCGGTGATCGGATTCAAATAGATGGCCGCGACCGTTCCGTCGTCAGCGGTTGCTATGTGGACGGTAACTGCGCTGGTATCGGTGGGGAGCACGGTGCCATCCCCATGGACAGGCCAAAATTCGGGCGAACCGCCCGTAGCGTTGCGGACCCTCAGGATCGTCAATCCATCCTTGTTGTAGGAGGCGATATAAAGCAGGTCGGGATCCTGGGGATCGACGGCCAGTCCTAACCGGCCTCCGGACGAAGGTGCGATCCGTGTAGTGTTCCATGAGGATCCGTTGTCCTTGGAAACCGAGAGTTTCACCGCGAACCCATCGTTGTTGTCCTGATACACCGTGTACAAGTTGCCATGGGCCGCACGCAAGTTTCCCGAATAGCCGGTCGAGCCCGAATCGGTGTATTTGGTGAATCCATTCTTCACCTGGTAATAGCCACCGTCGACAGACTTGGCATAATTGTAGTCCCAGTAGCTGTCATGCCTATGGAACACCATATGGATGGTTCCTTTCGAATCGGTCACCATATCCTGGATCGAAGCAGCCTGCCTCGATTGGGTGACCGGGACAGGAGGATTGAAGGATTTGCCCGCGTCATTGGATGTGATGGTGAAAATCTGGCCGTTTGCGGAGTAACCGACTGTCACACGGTTCCTATGGGAAACGATTCCCTGGACATAGCCGCCTTGGACGGCATGAAGCGGTGCGGTGGTCCACCGGCCGGACGCCTCTTCCCTCCCCACATGGATGCGGCCGTCATTGCCTTGGTAGGCTACGACTTTTCCCGATGGTGTACTGGTTACGAAGGCTCCATTGCCAGAGGTCGCAAGGGCATCCGTGGCAATCAATGCTTGTTGCACCGACAAGTCGAGCAACGGTATGGAACCGGACAACCCTATGGCAACAAGCAACATACAAATCGTAACGGCAACAGTTCTCTTCCCCATGGTAGTCCACACCCTCCCATATTGTTTTGGTCTATTGTACAATGTATATGTCAAAAACCAAGGAGAATTTGTCAAAAAAATAATTTGCAAACACCATAACCATGATAAGATTATCCATGCACATCCAGATTGTGGCCGATGCCAAGGCGATGCGGGCATTCGTACTCTTTCCGAGACAGCTCTACCGACACGACAGGTTCTGGGCACCTCCGTTGTGGCACGACGAGAAAAGCGGTTACATCGCCTCGAACAATGTGGTCTTGCAGGCGAACGAACACATCCTGTATCTGGCGATACACGATGGAGTCGTGGCGGGTCGGATCCTGGTGTTCATCGATGCGAGCCATATGGCGCATACCGGGGAATCGGTGGGCTTCTTCGGCTCCTTCGAATGTATCGAGGACACCCGGGTCTCAAATCTTCTGCTAGATGCAGCCGAGGCATGGATACGCGGGCATGGCATGTCATCTATGCGGGGTCCTATCAATCCCATCGCGGAGAGTTGGGGATTCCTCCTTGAAGGATACGATTCCTTACCGGTGCTCATGGCTCCGTACAATCCGTCATACTACCACGGCATGATGCACGCTGCGGGCATGGCTAAGATCAAGGACCTCTATGCCTACGAAGCCGATACCCGATCAGGGTATACGATTCCCGATAGGATCGAACGGTTCACGTCCACATTGCTTTCGCGGAAACCCGATCTGTCGGTGCGACCGCTCGATCCGAGTCGATTGCTCGAGGATGCACGGCACATCTGGCACATAACCAATACGGCCCTGGCGAACAACTGGGGATATGTCCCCGTAGCACTTCCGGTCATGCAAGACATGGTGAAACGGCTCAAACCGATACTTGATCCGCAAGCAGTCTGGTTTGTGCAGGATGCCGGCCTTCCGGTGGGATATGCCTTGGGATTTCCCGATCCCAATGCAATCTTCCAGGCAATCCACGGGCGTCTGCTGCCCTTCGGCTTCCTGGTGTATCTGAGACGCAAAGGCTCCATGCGACGGTACCGGCTCTTCGGATTGGGAGTCTTGCCCCAGTACCATGGTATGGGTCTGGACGTACTGCTCTACCACAGTCTCTACAAGGCTTTGGGACCCAAGGACCCGCTCATCGAGGCGAATTATATACTCGAGGACAATTGGAATATCCGCAATGCCTTGGAAAAACTCGGTCTGCGAAGATCCAAAACGTACCGCATCTACCAAAAGGATTTGGGGAGTTCACCCCGGGAATAGTTCCCTTCCAATCCATTCGGCGACCATGGCTCCCAACAATGCATGTGATGGGGAATCGATATGGATGCCGTCTGGCATGGAGCAGAAGATATGTTCCCCCGCATCGAGAAAAGCACATCCGAACTCACGGGCAACCAATTGGTATTCCCGCGCCAACTTGATCGAAATTTCGTGTGAACCCAAGAACGGCCCATCCATGATCCATTCGTTCACCACCGGTGGTGCGATGATACCGATCTTCGGAGGCTTCCCTTCCGGTCCATACCCACCGGCCAGTACCGTCTTCACCAACCGCTTCATACCGAGGGCGATGTCGACTGCAAACAAGCCGAACCTATGCTTCGTATCGTTGGTTCCCAGCATGAATACAACGGCATCCACCGGATGATGCGTAACCAGGCAAGGGTGCAAGTAGTCCAGTCCATTCCGCCCCGCTTCGACAGGATCTTCGAAAACTGTGGTCCGTCCGTTCAGACCCTCGGGAATAATCCTATACCCTGCTCCCAGTTTCTCGGCGACGATACTCGTCCAGCGTTGTCCATACGGCATACGCTCACCTGTCGCCGGAGTAAACCCCCAGGTGTTCGAATCACCATAACATACGATTTGTTTGCATCCGGTTGTATCCATACCGATAGTCTACCGTGGATTGTGCTGATTCTCAATTGAAAACCGGGAGTTGAGGTGTCGGAAGTTATATGGTAACCTCCTGCCAAGAGGATAGCAGTATGGTTGCACGCAACATGGAATCATTTCACATTCTAGTCATTTTCGTATTGATTCTGACAATCACAACCGCGGCTGTAGGCCTATTTGTCCACACGCCCCACCCTGTGACGAACGCGACCAATTCGTACGGTCAGGGCATGGTTGCCTACGGCTATGGGATATATGCACATGACGATGCCTTCAAGGCCCCGATATTCCGTGGCACAGACCTCACCATGCTGGTTCTGGTAATCCCAACCACAATCATGGTCTTGGTCAATGATATGAAAAAAACCAGCAATTCCCGAAGACTGTTCCTGACCTCCCTCATGGGAGTATTTTTGTACTACGCTATCTCGATGTCCTTCGGGGTTATCGCAAATGCCATGCTTCTTGTCTATATCGCACTGGTCTCGGCCAGCTTCTTCGCATTGATCCTGGGTATTCCCTCTGTTGGCGATGGAACTTGGAAAGATACCGTGACGGCAACCATGGATCGAAAAGGCACCCGCATATTCCTTGTCCTTTCCAGCATCGCACTGGTAGTCGCCTGGCTACCCGATATCGTGGCAGCCCTGATTTCCCGCGGTCCGTTGGCTACATTGGGTGTCTATACGACAGAAATCACCTATGTCCTGGACATGGCGATCATAGCTCCCGCTTGTCTGATGTGTCTCAATGGATTGTCGAATCGGAAACACTATGTTGTCATGGTCCTTTCGCTGCTGTTCACCTTGTGTGTCACCATTGGCATCATGGTCCCGATACAGAGTGTGTTCCAGTACCTGGATGGAATCGTCTTTCCCCTACCGGTGATGCTCACCAAAGTGCTTTCATTCTGTGTCCTGGCCTTCTTCGCGGCTTTCTTCGAAGTCCGGTTATTGAAAGCTGCGGAAAAACGAATCTCCATGTAACATGACGCAACCATTCCTTTCAAACATTGGAGACTGATCGTCTGCACGAATTGCCTGGCTAATCATCATTTTCGACGATAATCGTAACATCGTATTCGGCCAACTGGTTTTGCAAGCTCATGGGATCATCGAAGTGCCTTTCCTTCCGCTTGTTGAGGATACTGTAGAGAATGGGTGTCTGGAACAAGGTGATACATGCACCTGACAGCAAACCGCCTACAACGGTGAGCGCAATCGGTTGCATCAACTCCGCTCCCTCACCAGGAAAAAAAGCCATGGGAACGAGACCCAAGACAGTTGTCAGTGTTGTCATGAGTATGGGACGAAGACGTTCCTTGGCAACCTTTACGCAACTTGGGACAATCGGACGTTTTTGCCGTACTTCGAAATTGATGGAATCCACCAACACGATGCCGTTGTTGACGACGATGCCTATCAACGCGACAATCCCGACGATCGAAAACAATGAAAAGGTTTGGCCCATGAACACGTGGACCAACACAACTCCGATTAGAATCATGGGAATGCTCGCAAAGATGATCAGGGGATCGACAAGTGATTCGAATTGGGCAGCCATTACAGAATACACCAGGATCAGGGCAATCACTACAATCAGGATAAGCGAAGAGCTGTAACCGATGAATTGCTGGATATCGCCGCTTTGCTGGATAGTAACGCCGGCAGGCAGCAACAGGTTGGATTCCAACGCCGAATCCACCAATGCTTGCACTTCATTCGCAGAATAACCGGGAGCAAGGGACGCGGTCACATGGTTCACCCGGATCTTGTTTTCCCGAGTGATTGTCATAGCCTCGTTACCCTCTGAAAAGCTGGCAAAACTATCCAATCGTACGGTTCCCGCCGAACCCATTACCAACAGTGCTCCAAGCTCATCTGTACTCTTCAGATGCTCATCATTGAACCGCACTATCAAGTCGTATGTCTTGGTATCGCTGAATGTATTGAGTGTTGTCGCCTCCACACCAGAGATAGCAGCCTCCAAGGTAGCGAGGATCGTGGACATGTCCACTCCCAAATCGTCGGCACGGTTCTGGTCGACAAGAACCTCGATTCTCGGAGCTCCATCCGAAATATCGCTGGTAACATCCACGGCTTCAGGAACAAAACGTTCCAACACCGATAGTATCATATCGGAGGTTTCCTTGGCTGCCGTTGTATCGGTAGCATGGATTTCGATATCTATCGAAGAGTCCGACGAGGGTCCACGCCCACCACCGAACACCCAATTCGAACCGGGCTCCTGACTACTCAGCAACGGTCTGATATATTCTTTAATCCCAGCAGCGTCTACTCTTTGTTCGGTGATATCCGGCAGGGAAATCTGCAGTGTTCCAACGGATGAGCTCGAGGTTTGCACAACCATGTGTAGCCAAGAGTCGTCAGGCAACAATTCCTTCACTTGTTCCTGTAATGAAAACAGCTGTCGAACCGTTTCATTCCGGGAAGTTCCTGCCGGTGTGGTCACTTGAATGGTTACACTATCATCGGTTTGCATGGAAGGAATGAGACTCAAACCAATATCCGAAATGAAAGTAAGGGACAATATAAGTATCAAGACGATCAAAACGAGGATCAAGAATCTATGCCTCAATACATATTCCAACATCGCTTGGTACCCATCGCGAATCTTCTTCTCAATCCACAGGAACACCGCATCGATTGCACGCAACACCTTGAAACGCAACGGTTTTTGAACCCGGGTATGAATTCGCAAGATGCTGCCACTGAGTGCGGGAACAAGGGTTACCGCGATAAAAAGGGAAGAAGCCAAGGAAATGCACACGGTGATCACCAGATCCTGGAATATCATTCCTATCATCCCCAACTCCGTCCTGTAAACAAGAATGGGAATAAACACACACAGAGTCGTCATGGTGGAAGCGAAAATCGCCGCAAACATGCGCTTGCTTCCCAAGATCGCCGCAATCGCCGGTTTATACCCCTTCTCCCGATACGTATAGGTCCGTTCGAGAATGACAATCGAGGCATCCACAATCATACCGATTCCGAGAATCAACCCGCTCATGCTCATGGTATTTATCGTCACATCCATAACAGCCATTGCCATCAATGTGATGAGAATGGAAATTGGCATGGAAAGGACAATAATGAGTGTGGACTTGATTCCACGAAGAAAAAGAAAAATTATCAGGGCTGCCAACACGATACCTTGGAATGCACTTTTATACACTTCCTGCATGGTAGAAGATATCATGGTAGTACTATCCTCTTGAACAGACAGTTCTACACCCGCAGGTAATTGGGCATTGATTTCATCCAACGTACCAATAACTGAAGAAGCTACTTTCGATGCATTGCTGTCCGATTCGTTGCTGACCAACAGCATAACTACCGGTTCACCATTCAGATATGAAACACGGGAATTCGAATCGCTTACCGCTTCGGAAAAAACTTCGGCCAAGTCTTTTACACGAATGGAGACCTCACCGATACGTGAAACCACCGTGTTTCGGATCTGATCGATATCGATATACCGCTGGTCGACTGTCACAGCATATTCGAAGACACCTTGTTTCAGGGAACCTCCCTGTCCTTGGATGTTTCTCGAAGACAATGCAGTCACAACTTCGGCATATGTCAAACCATAGGAGGCCAATATGGTTGGATCGATTTCAACCGTGTATTGAATATCATCGCTCCCGAGAATCGTTACCTGGGCAACGCCTTCTATTCGTTCAAGCAGCGTCGAAGCGGAATCTTCCGCAATTGTCTTCAACTCATCCTGATTGTAAGGGCCAGAAATCAACAATTCGACAACGGTGCTGCCCATCATGCTATCCAACCGCATAACAGTTGGGGTCGAAGCCCAATCAGGTAGTTGCTTGGCAATCATATTCAGTTTGGCAGTCGTATCGTCATAAGCTTCATCCATGTCTGTCGCGTAGGAGAACTCCATCATTGCAACGACCCTGCTACTGGTGCTTTGCGTAGTGATATTCTCCAATCCAGTTATAGACCCCAGGTTGTTCTCGAGAATACGCGCGACCTGCAATTCGCTTTCTTCAGGTCCGGCGTTGCTGGTCTCGACAATCACACTCAATATCGGCATATCCACGGAAGGATACAGTGCGATATTCAGTTTTGGGACCACCAAAACCGCCAGTGTGATGATCAGGACATACACCATCGTCATGAGTATCGGTCTGCGAACGGATAATTCTGAAAGAGTCATCGATATCCCCCTAGAGTATGTGTACGGTGCTGCCATCGACAACTGAACCGGCAATTACGACATGATCTCCTACTTCCAAGCCAGATGTGACAATCGCCTGGCTGTCAGATTCCGAACCGGTGGTTATAAGCGTTCTCCTTGCTTTCCCTTCATCAATGACAAATACTGATTTTTCACCAAGGTATGAGGAAATTGCATCCTTCTCCACTACCAGAACCTGTTCAAACACTCCCGTTAGAAGCTTCACCGAAACGAACATCCCGCTCTTCAACCTGGCATCCGATTCAATGCCAAGTTCAATTTCAACTGTTCTGCTCACCGAATCGACTGAAGGTGAAATATACGTTACCTCGGCAGAAAATGGTTCGTCAGGCCATGCGACTGTGGTGAACGTAGCGGAAACACCCTCCGTGACCATGGAGATATATCGTTCCGGCAATTTGATTGCAAGCATAAGATTCGAGGGATCGGCGATAGTGAACAATGGGGTAGAGTCCGCTGTAACCCAATGCCCCTTGTATGTGTCGACCGATTGGACGACTCCACCAGTCGTTGCGGTCACAGCACGTTCCTTATAGACAGCGCCAGGTGTCGAGGGGTCCACATAGGCAATCACGTCCCCAACTTCCATTGTATCGCCCCGTTGGACCAGAATTGCGGTTACTTCACCGGTCACGTCCGAATACAGGTACTTGGAATCATCCTTGTGCACCAATTCTCCAGTGATATCGGTAGTCTTGACAAAAGTTGTCGGTTCCATCACCTGCACCCGCACATTGATTGCCTCATCTGTCGGATCCTGTTGACTATCGGAAAACATCGGTTTATCGACATCCCCGGAAGGTTTGGTATTCTGAACCAACGAATAGGCGACAAACAGGATTACAGCAAGAAGAAGGATAGTTACCAATCTTTCAAATTTCATATAAGGGACCTCATTACTGTTTCATAGGTGATATCCAGCAAGTCCGCCAGATCATAGCATGCAAGCAGATAATCCAAAGTGCGATTCACAAGTGTAATTTCCGCCTGGTAGGCATCCCGCTTGGTTGCATTGTAATCGGCGAGTGTGGCCAACCCGACTTCGTATGCTTCGGTAGTCAAACCGAGCGTCTCCCTGGCCAAATCCAGATATTCCTGTTGTCTTTGATGCAGGAGATAGGCATTTTCAATGGTGGTGAGAATGTTCCGGACATCCCGTTGCAGCTCCTGCTTCACCATTTGGATTCCCAATTCCGCTTGTGATATCCCAATGGTGGTATCCTTGATGGCGATATTGGCTGAACTAGTGGGGAGGTAACTGTCCAGCGGTATTGATATCGCAACCGACAATTGCATAGGTTGTGAACCGAAACTACTACCGGTTTGCATAAAGGAATACCCAAGGGAGGTTGTAAGTTGCGGTACCCTGGCATCAAGGATTGCAGCCTCCCTTTCGATCACAGCAACTTCAAGAGCATTGAAAGCTTGTTGGACCGCTATGGTATCGGTAAGGTTCTCGGCAACCAGCTTTTCTACCTTCTCACTGTCCATGGGTTGCGGTTCTGGCATCTCCTCCAATTCAAATCCATAATCGGACGCTAGCCCCAAGTTCTCCAGGAAATCTCGTTTAGCCTGTTCATACTCGTCCTTGATTTGCTTCAAATCAAGTTCCGTTTCACGGAGATACAGTTTGGCTTGTGACAATTGCAGGCTGGTGGCGCGGGAAGCATCGTACAATGCCAAAACCTGGCTATACGATTCCACAGCCGCCTCATGATTTGCACTGGCACTTTCCATCGACAACCGGGATGCGGAAAGATTCCAGTACTGGTTGGTTATGCCCGATATGATTTCATCGACAGTTGCGTCGTAGGAAAACAATGCCGTGGACTGGGAGAGGGCCTTCTCCTTTTTCTGCAGAAAGGAAGATCCCGAAAGTGACCAGTTCAAGGCAACCTTCGCAGTATGCGTAGCATCCCCAAAGGTTGCCTGTACAGGATCAAAATCTTGATTGAAAGAATAGGAAACACCTAAGGATGGAAGCAATTCATTGGTTTCAGCAATCTGAAATGCTTTCTTCTTTGTCAACTCGGCTGAACGGATAGCCAAGACGTTTTCCATTGCCAGGGAAATTGCCCGATCCAGTGGTAAAATCTCCGCGCCAATCGGGACCAGGATACAAATGAACACAAGCAGTATCAGTATTGTTCTCTTTTTGATCATGGATAATGAATACTGTCTCTGCTTGTATCTGATATGAAAGGTACATGGTGATTACATGGAGTTGACTACTCCCTATCGAACCAGAATTCCTTGGGAACAGGATTGCTGCCTGCCCAGATAATTTGCCGGAACAGGACAGGATCGGTATTCCCTTCGGTATTGATCAGTAGGATTTGGCTATCTTCATCCATCTTAAGGAAATCACGCAATTGTTGTGCACCATTTTGCTTCAAGATCGACAGCAAGGCACCGAGCGTCACCGCCCCGCTTTCACCACTGACAATGAACGGATCGCCTTTCAAGGGAGTTGCGTAGACCCGCATGCCGTGGGCCGCCGTATAATCCGGAACGGAGACGAAGGCATCGACAGTATCCTTCAACACATTCCATGCGATCTCGCTTGGCTCTCCGCATGCTAGACCGGCCATGATAGTATCCAATGCCCCATCGACATGATGCGGTGTCCCGTCGTTTACCGTGGCACTCTGAAATAGGCACGCGGCCTTATCAGGTTCAACGACAATGCATTTGGGAGCGCAATCGCCACAGAGACTGTGGTAGTATCCGATCACGGAAGCCGCCAAAGCTCCAACCCCAGCCTGGACGAACACATGGGTAGGCCGCACGATTCCCTGTCCGCTGAATTGTTCCTGGATCTCCGCCATCATGGTCGTATACCCTTGCATGATCCATGTGGGAACTTGTGTGTATCCTTCCCAACTCGTGTCGCTGATAATTTCCCAGCCGAACTTCATGGCATCGACAACAATCTGGCGAACCGCGTCATCGTAATTGCCCGCTATGATCTTTACAGTCGCTCCATAACTGCGGATCGCATCGATACGACGCTTGCTCGTTTCCGAGTGGACGTATATGACACATTTGTGCCCGAGCTTCTGGGCTGCCCAAGCGATTCCCCGTCCATGGTTGCCGTCGGTGGCGCTTGCAAAGGTGATGTCACCCAATTTTTCCCTGACTTCGGAAGAAACCAGATACCTATAGGTCATATCCTTATCCGATATCCCCAGCCGTTCTTGGATAAAACGATACAGTGCGAATGATCCCCCGAGGACCTTGAAGCTGTTGAGTTCCAGGCGGGAAGCTTCGTCCTTGACCCAAATACCACCGACTCCGAACATCGCCGCCAGATTCGGTAGCGATACCAATGGACTCATCTGGTATCCGGGAATCTGCCGATGGAACCGTCGTGCGGTCCTGGCGACTTCGATGGGGAACATCTCTTTCGCAGCTTGTAGATTCTTCTTGCCATGGTCCCGGATAACCCACGAGAAATCGGGTGCGCTATTGTCCATATTGGTCTCCCTAAATCAGATATAATATTATCATATCGCAAATTTATTATAGATAAATTATCGATATCATGAATTTTTTACATAATCTTAGAGCATATGCAAAATTTATACAACCATCTGCAGGATTCCTGAGTCCCCAGAAAAAAAAAGAACCGGATTCCATGCCCAGTAAGGTTGCCCTCCCGACACAGTATCCGGTTTTCACATCTGGTGCTCCAGTAGCGTTACAATGCGTAATTCAACATGGCAGCGACACGTTTGAACTTGATATCACCGTGGGTTACCAAGCGGGTATCCGCATCCGTATATCTTGTTGTCAGCTGGGGTATGATGGTGAGATTCAAGCGGTCGGAGAACTTCACGTTGGCAACCAGACCAAGGTCGAACGTCATGGGAGTAACCTCGAATTCGGTTCCGATATTGTCCAGATAGGTCTCCAGCATGATCGCCACGGTATTTACCATGAGCGGCATCTGGTAGCCGACCAGGTATTCTCCCTTGTAGTTCAAGCCGTTCTGGCGCAAGCCATTGGTCTCGTATTCCCAGGCAGAACCTGTCCCTGGAGCATCGGAATATCCTTGGTAATTCACTTCGTGATAGGTCCGCATGACCACGCTTTTCCACTCCCCCGGCCAAATGGCTGCCGTGTCGAACTGCAACGCGACTCCGGCCCGACCCTTGTAGTAGATACCTTCCATGGAAGCCGACGTGGAATCAGCGATTCCGTCTCCTACCCGAAGCCCCTCGGTGTCCATAAGTGGGAAATCCCATCCGGTCCCCATGGCTCCACCCACAGAAAGTTCCATGACCGCCACGGGTGTCAACACCGCATCGACAGACAAGGTTGCGGCGACAGGAGAAAGTCCCATGAGCCCCTTGAGTTTCACATTGTTCCCGCTGAACAACGGTCCCTCTCCCTGGAGGAAGGGGATCTTGACGGTATAGCCGGCTTCTACCTTGAATTCGGGAGCCGTGCTTGCGATAAGCTTCAAGTTCCCCGACATCTCGCTCTCCGCGGCAAAAAGACCCACGGTCGCGAACGATACCAATATGAGTGTCACGAACAGTTGTCTGGCAATTTTCATGCTGCATCTCCTTTCTTGTCTTTACAGGTAAACAGCATACCACATGGTGATACTGTTTTGGAATTGGTAATATTCCGGATCCGTCAGTATGTTCCTTCCGATACCCGGTACGGCATGAAACGTACGTATACCCCGTTCAAGTTTTCGAATCCAGGCACGCATGTGCCCGCAGTGCAAGCAAGGCTTCGTCCAGTGCAGTCCGCAAGCGGTTGTACGAAGCAAGATCGAACCCGCCTGTGCCGCCGAACAAGCACGTTCCTATCATGTGTGGAACCTGTGCAGCTTCCTCTCGTAGTCGGCTTCCCTTTTCGGTCAAGACAACAACCACTGTCCGTTCATCGGCAGGTTGCCTATGCCTTTCCACCAGCCCGCTCTTCTCCATCCGCTTCACCAGGGGTGAAACCGTACCGGTATCGAGTCCCAACGACTCGCACAAGCCACCGATTGTGGATTCTTCCTTTTCCCACAACACCATCATGACCAGGTATTGCGGATATGTCAGGCCAAGGGTCCGCAAGATAGGTTTGTACGCAGCCATAATGGACTTTTCAAGGGAATACACGCGGAAACATATCTGGTTTTCCAGCAACAACGGGTCGGTATCCATCACAACACCCGCTCGATATCCTTGCGCATATCCTTGGGTTCCACCGTCGGTGCGAACCTCGTGACAGCCTCTCCGTCCTTGGAAACCAGGAACTTGGTGAAATTCCACTTTATGCCATTGCCCAGTACACCGGGAGCCTGTTTCTTCAACCAGACATACAACGGATGGGTAGCATCCCCATTCACTTCGATCTTCGACATGATCGGAAACGTAACACCATAGTTGACCTTGCAGAATTGTTCTATCGCCGCATCGTCACCCGGTTCCTGATGGGCAAACTGGTCACACGGAAACGCCAATATCTCCAATCCCTTCGGTCCATATTCGCGATACAGCTCCTCCAATCCCTCGTATTGGGGAGTGAATCCACATTTGCTTGCGGTGTTCACCACCAAGATGGGTCGACCTTTCAAGGTCTCGAAGGAAAAGTCCTTTCCGGAATTTGTTTTCGCATGGAAATCATACACAGTCGTAGCCATATGCACCTCTTCTATATTGTTCTAAATTATATTGTGCACTATACAATTTACAACAACATATGTCAAGTCGGCAACCACCATCCCCATTCACCCGATAATCTCTTCTATTGTCACATCTGTCTGGAACCGCCAGTCGTGTGGCAGCACCCGTTCGGGACCGAGCACCTCGACTTCTTGTGACCAGACGATATCACGGGAGGATCGACCGATCATGATCTCGAATGCCCCCGGTTCCACTATCCTCGTTGTTCCGTCGGCAATGAACGAGAGCATGTCCACCGGCAACGCGAATACAACCCGACGTCGTGTTCCCGGGACAAGGGATACTCGGGCGAACCCCTTCAATTCCTTGACTGGCCGAACGATCGAGGCCTGGCAGTCCCGCACGTAGAGTTGGACAACTTCATCACCGGAATATGTTCCCGTATTCCCAATGATGGCTGATACCCGCAAGGTACCGTCATTCGACACCGTCAGGGCATCAACAGAACAATCCCCGTATGAGAATTGGGTATAACTCAATCCGTAACCGAAGGGAAACATCGATTCGAATTGCCTCTGTTTCGGTAATCCCGGAGCCTTGAATGAGTAGTTGTAGAAATGTGGCATCGCCCCGGCAGTCTTTGGAAACGAGAGCGGCGTCTTCCCACCCGGTACCGCAAGTCCGAATAGAATCCGTGCGGTAGCCTCACCACCTCCCTCTCCCGGCAACCAGGTCGCCAAGATTGCCTCTGCTCCCTCCAATGCATTTCCCAATTCATATGGTCGTCCGCTTACCAAGACAACGACAACCGGCTTCCCTGTTTCCAAGACCGCATCGAGCAATTGTTGTTGTACACCGGGCAACTTGAGCGAGGAGACATCGGAGCCTTCCCCGACTGTTCCATGTTGGAACAACCCGACTAGATCCCCAACCACAACCACAGCTACATCCGACTCTTTGGCCAATGCTACGGCAGAATGGATTCCGCTGGTGTCGCTACTGGGCAACTGGAGCGAATTCTGCTCATTCTCGCTTACATCGCCAGGAAAATACACGGCATCCTTGAACGAATTGTCGTAGATTTTGCATCCCTGTCCATACCGGATGGTCGCTTTCCCCCGAACCGATTCCAACGCTTTCCTGATCGACAAGGCCCGTGCGGGCACCGTGTCCTCAGGATTGCTCGAACCTTGCAGATGGACCGGAGCCGAATACCCGCTGAGCATGGCATAGGGGTGGTCCGCCAAAGGACCGATCAAAGCGATCGAACCAGCCTGTGGCAAGGGGAGTACGCCGGTATTCTTCAGGAGAACCATCGATTTCTCCGCAACCTCGACAGCCAAGCCATGGTTTTCGGATGAACCGAGTTCGATCGCATCGATTTCAATGAACGGATGGTCGAACAAACCCAACCGGTATTTTTCCAGTAGGATCTTAAGCACAGAGGCATCCACCTCAGCCATTTCCACCAATCCGCGGCTGACGGCCTCCAAAAGGCCGTCCTTGAAGGTCGTGCTGCTCGGCAGCTCCATGTCCATCCCTGCCTTCAATGCGAGTGCAGCTGCTTCGGCGACATCGCGAGCCACCTTGTGGTCGGCAAACAGTTGCATGGGAGCTTCATAATCGGCAACCACCAAGCCGTCGAATCCCCAGGTATTCTTCAGCAATCCTGTGATCAGTGAGTGGGAGGATGAACAGGGCTCGCCATCTATATCATGGTATGCCGGCATGACTGCCCCCGGGGCAGCCGCTTTCACCACCATCTCGAAAGGCAGGGCGAATGTATTGGACAATTCGCGCTGTCCGATATGGACGGGAGCATGGTTTCTTCCACCTTCGCTCGAGGAATGTCCGACAAAATGCTTGAGCGTTGAGATCGGAGACCTGTCGGGACCTTGCAGCCCCTTCACATACGAAATCCCCATCGAACCTACAAGGTACGGATCCTCACCGAACGTTTCCTCCAATCGTCCCCAACGGGCATCCCGCGCAACGTCCAAGACCGGGGCCAACCCTTCGTGGATACCAAGTGAAGCCAACTCCCTCCCGATTGCCCGCGATATCCGATACATGAGCGAGGTGTCCCAGGTGGCTCCATAGTTGATGCTGCAGGGAAATATCGTAGCATCCTGGACCATGGCTCCTGCGAGACATTCCTCGTGGAGCATCGCCGGAATACCGAGACGGGTACGACCGGTCAAATACCGCTGTATCTCATTGATTCCCCTTGCCACCTTTCTGGGGGCATAGGAACGTGTACCATATGGTCGCGTGAGTTGTCCGATTCCATTGCCCAGCACCATTTCCCGGTCATGTGCGGGACGATCGGTCCGGAATGCCGTTTCCTTTACCGAAAAGCTGCCATCTTCCGAGATTTCCAGCCAAGCGGAACAAAGTTGGGCGACCTTCTCTTCCAAGTTCATTTCCTTCAGGAGCCCTACTGCCCGTTCATAATTCGTCCGCATACCCTCACTCCTTCAACGCACCTAGCGCAACCCCGGCAATGATATATTTCGAAAGCATGAAATAGATAACGAACAACGGCAGTACCGTAAGGGCAAGTCCCAGGTATACCGAACCGTATTCCGTCTTGTAGATGTCGCCTCTCAACAGGCTCACCATTATGGGCATCGTATACTTCTTGTTGTCAGTAAGAAGGATCAATGGCAAGAACAAGTTGTTCCAGCTGAATACGAAGGAAAAGATCGCCTGCGTGGCTATCGCCGGCTTCATGATCGGCAGGATGATCCGATTGAATGTAAAGAACTCCCCCGCACCATCGATTCGCGCCGAATCGACAATTTCCAACGACAGGGTTGCCATAAGATATTGGCGCATGAAGAACACCATCGCCGGGGTCGCTATCGCCGGCAAAATCAGTGGCCACAGGCTGTTTGTCCAGTGGATACGGTACATGAACTGATAAAAGCCGATACTCGACACTTGGGCAGGTATCATGAGGATAGCCATGATGAACGTGAAGAATGGTTGCCTCAGTTTCCAGCTATATGCGACCAATGCGTATGCGGTAAGCGAGGAAAAGTAGACCGCCCCCAACGTGGCACCGGTTGAGACCAGCATGGAATTCATGAACCCAGTCACCGGGTTGAAGCTTTTTCCAACCAGGATCTTCCAATTGCTGGAAAGGAATGTCGAAGGCCAGAATGCCACGGAATTCTGTTGGATCTCGAAGGTACTCCGTGTTGCGTTCATGAACATGATCCAGAAGGGAAATATGCTTATCAACGCCAAGAAGATACACACGATATAGATGACTGCCTTCGTACTGTTGCGGGAGGCGAGCATACCCATCTTCATACCGACACCTCCCCATCTATGGTCCTTGCGATCCTGCGCAACTCACGCGCCCGCCTCCGTGCCCGACCGGGATCCCTGTCACGAAGGATGAAGAACAGCAGTGCCGAGAGGATCGAGATGATGACGAACATGATCATGCTTGCGGCAGCCGCACGGTTGTAGAGATAACTGCCGCTGAACGCCTGGTTGTAGATGAATACGCTGGTGGTAAGCGTGGCGCTGTCCGGTCCGCCGAGAAGGAACAGTTTGGGGATATCGAACATCTGCAGTCCACCGATCATGCTGGTGACCAGGGTGTAGAGGACAATGGTCTTCAGCCTTGGCAACGTGATGCGAAAAAATATCTGGGGAGCTGAAGCACCATCGATTTCCGCAGCCTCGAAAAGCGTCGGACTGATTCCCAATACTCCTGCGATCAGGACTATCATCGTATGCCCATACCACATCCAGAACTGGATGAAAGCCACCACGGTGCGGGCTGTCCACTTCTGCAAATGGAAATTCATAGGTTCATCGGTCAATCCGAATGCCATGAGCACATCGTTCACCGGACCTTTGGGATATCCGAACAGAGAATAGAACAGAAGCGCGATGGTGGCTGCGGTTATGATGTTCGGCATGTAGATCAACACTTTGAATATGCCTTGGCCACGGACCTTGAACCGCCGGTTCGTGAACCATGCGGTCAACAGGAAGGCAACCAGCATCTGGGGAATGAAATTCATGATCCAGATCAATGCCGTATTGGACAAGGCTTTCTGGAACGTCGCATTGGTGAGGATAATCTGAAAATTCTGGAAAGGATTGTCCAGGAAGTTGATATCGGTCCTTCCAATACCCCTGAGATCGGTGAATCCAATGACTGTCGTATAGAGAATCGGGTATAGCGAAAAGATCAGAAAAGTCACTACGAACGGTATGGAGAATATGTAGCCGTATTTAGCATAGTTGATGCCCTTGCGTCGCATAAGTATAACCCCTCCAGTTGCTAGTGACGTGTTTCGATCGGTATGGTCCGGACCAGTGGTACGGGAAAATCGATGCGGGCGGAATTCGGCCCGCCCGCATCCAGTCAAACGGAAAGCTCAGTTAATGGGCTTCTATGGCAAGATTATCCTTGACCTGCTGCTTGAACTCGGCGATTGCCGCCGCACGGGTCTTGTTGCCCTGCGCATATTCACGCACCTGGTCACGCCAGTAGATGTTTATGGTCTCGTCATACTGGTGCTTGTTTCTTCCGGTTGCGAATTGTCCGGCGGGAACGAATACGTCGAACATGTCCTGTCCCCCCAAGAATGCGAGCGAGCCGTCGGATTTCTCCATGACTGTTCCGGAAGCAACGGTATCCTTGGTTCCACCAGGTCCATTGAGGGTTCCGTTCGCCCAGTAGTATTGGAGTCCGGTTTCAGAACTGTCGAGGGTGATCCACTCTATGATATCGCCTACGACATCCTTGACCTTGCTATCCTTGTTGGCGAGTACCCAGGTACCTCCCCAGAAGAATCCTACCGGTGGTTCACACACCGCCCAATCCCCAAAAGTACCTTCTCCAGGAGCAGTACCACCGCTGTTGCCGGCCATGACATAGTTGATCAACCATGCGGGACCAAAGAATCCGAATATGGGCTTGGCTCCCGCATCCTTCATATCCGCGAACCATGCGTCGGTCCAGTCACGGGTATCGTTATGGTACCCCTTGTCCCTCAACAACTTGGCCATATCGAGGAAAGCTTCACGATCGGGATCCAAGTATAGTTTGCCGTCTACGATCCAGCCCTTCTCCGAAGCACCTTCGATAGCATGCCAAATGTCTCCATCACCGGAAAGTATTCCATAGCCTTTTGCCTTCAACTGGGCTGCGGCTTGGAAGAACTTCTCCCAACCCGGACCGACCTTGGTCTTGATCACGGCAGGATCGTCGGTTCCCCAAACAGCTTTGGCTATGGACCGGCGATAGATCAATGCGCCTCCGGTCGCCTGGTAACCGAGACCGACCAGTTCCCCGCTTTTGTTCGTTCCGATATCGACGGTGTACTGCGCAATATCGGCTTCCTTCAAGAGTGCATCGACCGAAATGCCGAGGCTCTTGTAGGGTGCCGCGAATTGTGCCGCATCGCCTTGGGTGTACTTGAGGACGAATGCACTCTCCGCACAGTAGATATCCGGTGCATCGGCTCCTCCGCTTACCAGTGCCTGGTCGAGTGCAGGCTGGTAGGCACCGTCAGTCGTAGCGATTATGGTGGATTTGATCTCATAATCGAAATCAGGATGCAACTCCTTATATTTCTCCAACATTTTCGGCACTTCGTCGGTGAAGCTCCACACGTTGATCACTTTCGGACCACTCTCTTGTTGTCCTGCCGCGAATATGGGCAAGCCCATGCTCAAGATCAACAGAACACAAACCACGAGACCCAGTTTCCGTTTCATTTCAATTCCTCCTTACCTGTGCATGCCTTGCGGATATCGATTCATTGGATAGCGCAAGAACCAATGTATCCAGGGAGCAATGGTCTATGCTTCTCCCCACAACCGAATGCTACAATCGATCCGAGCAGGACGCCATTGGGCATTTGTCTTGACTTGTACTAGGACGTTTGTCCTAGTACGATTCATTGCCCCTCGCCCATTTGATCGCGAATTTCCGCAATTCACCGGCATCGGCAATGGAAAGCTTATGACGAATATTGTCACGATACACGTTGACAGTCTTTACCGAAAGGTTCAGGGTTTCCCCAATTTCCGAGACACCGAATCCTTGACCGATCAACCGCAAGACCTCCAATTCACGCACGCTCAACTGGACGATGGGGTCGACCTCCATGGCATTCGAGTCTTGGGCGAACATGGAATCCAACATCCGTTCATGCATGGTGGCGGAAAGGTAGATCTTTCCCTTCAAGACCGTGTCGATCGCCTCCAGCAGGGTCTCGGCAGCCTCTTGCTTCATGACATATCCACGTGCACCGGATTTCAGGGCACTTGAAGCGTAGATGATCTCATCGTACATGGAGACGACAATCTGAAGGATCTTGGGATACATGGCCTTCACTTGCTTGACCAGTTCAAGCCCATTCTCCTGTTGCAAGGCAATATCGACCAGGAGGACATGGGGCGGACGTGTCCCGATAATCCCAAGCGCTTCGGAAATCGTCCTGGCTTCACCGATCACCGTATAGCGATCATTGTTTCCTATGACACTCACCAACCCCTGACGGAACAACGGATGGTCATCGACAACCACGAATTCAATTTGATTTCTCATCGTTTCTCCCTGGAACCCGTATTCGAACCACCGTTCCTCCGGAGGAGGAATCGATACTCAATTCGGCTTTTGCCATACTCGCCCTGTTTCGCATGATACGCAAACCCAAGCCATTCTTGTGAAGCTGTTTGGGCAAACCGACACCATCGTCCGCAATGGAAGCAATCCGTTGGACGCTCCCGTCCGAATCTTGCTGTACCTGTAATGAGATCACGATATGGTGTGCATTGGAATGACGGATAGCATTGGTCAGGGCTTCCTGGATAATCCTGAATATATGCAAGGCCCTATCGGCATCGGCTATTTCGAACGCGGAATCGATCTTGACCGATATATCCACATGGGCATACCGTTTCGTATCTCCGACCAAGGCCTCCAACCGTTGCGCGAATGTATGCGAATCCATCTCCAAGGGTAACAAACCACGGGATATGGTCTTTATCTTGCCGATGGATTCGGTAAGCAGCGAACTGATGCGCTCCAGGGTTTCCGGTTGTACCTGATGGTGGTCCAACACAGTCTTCTTGACTGAAGATGCGAGTAGCGAGATCCCCAACAGATGTTGGCACAGGTCATCGTGCAAATCCTGTCCGATCCGTTCCATGGTCTTGCTGGATATCTCCATGACCTCATGTTCGAGTTCTGTGCGGCGTTTGATTTCATTGGACAATTCACGGTTCGTACGGATCAGGTCCTTGGTCCGCAATTCCACCTGCTCCGCCAACGTCCTCTCATGGGATCTGATCTGCTCAAGCAGCAATGTCCCCTTCAAGTTGCTTGAAATCTGTTCCTGCAGGACATCGTAGAGTGCCGGCAGAACGATTCCGATGGGAATTATCAGATATCCCAAGGGTTCATCGTTGTATACCAACGGCATGAGTATCCATTGGCCTTGTCTCCATACAGGCCCGATTCGGGCAGGCAACAGTTGCGCATAATCGAACTCTTGCGAAAAAGATGGGTCGGAGCGCTGTTCATCCTCGACACTCATCAACAATCGGGCTTTCCCCTTTTTCCTGTTGAAGACTACCAGATATCCACGATCGAGGCCAAATAGCTGCAATCCCCTCTTCAGGTTGGAAAACATATCGGCAAGTTCGAATGCTCCCGCCAACATCGCACTCACTTGGCGCAACGTCTCGAACGACGACTCGGCGGCTATCCGTTTCGCCGCCTGGTACCGTCCGATCTTTTCGTTGGTAAACACACGGGCGGCTCCCATGAGGGTCGAAAGCGACATGTCTCCAGCCAATGGAGTGTTCTCGCAATGGTGTTCCACGATCGACAGGTATTCGTTCCAACGATCGACCGACCCATTCTCGGTCCCGGTGGTATCGATAGCCCGATTGAGTCGCATGATCAGACCGTTGTAGTCGCCCTTGCGTATGAGGATCATGAGATCGAACATCGCCTGGTGTTCGGAACTGCTTGCATACCGGGGAATCTCGTGGAAATTCGGTGTATAGTTGAACCTGGGGCCACATCCGCAGGATTCCCTGACCAATGGAGAACAGGAAAGGGAAATATGCTCCTCCCGCCCGCCTTGCATCAACCGCTCCAACATATCCACTGCGGTAACACCCAATTCATGCATTGGCTGTACGACGGTGGTGAGTGGTGGCAAGGAATACCTGGAGGATTCTATTCCGTCGAATCCGATTACCGAGACATCGTCCGGGACCCGGATGCCCCGCTGCGACAATTCCTCCAAGGCTCCCTGGGCCATCCGGTCGTTCAGACATACGAGTGCATCGAAGGGAATTCCAGATTCACAAAGGATACGTACCGCATGGGTACCCGATTCTTGGGTAAAGGAACCCGGTATCACCATCCGTTCGTCCAGGGGAATTTCCCGTTGCTCCAGGATGTTCCTACAGGCATGCAACCTGCTGATAGCCTCGTCGTGACTACCAGGCCCGCAAATCACCGCGAATCGCCTTCTGCCATGTTCGTCGACGAGGTGTTCCACCAAACTGGAAATGCCGTTGGTTCCCTCGACGATGACATCGGACATTCCGGGAATCCGCATGCCGATCGAGACCCGGGGCAAATCGGCCCACGGTGCGAAAAACTCCTTCAAGTCCACCGACGTGAAGAACGTGGCCAACGAGGAGGCGATGATGATCAAGCCGTCGATATTCCCGACATTCGCCAAATGGTATGCCAGGTTTGACGAAGCCTCGGAAGCAATGGGCGAGCCCAGGCGCGAACCCAGGAAAGATATGGAACCGAATCCATGTTCCCGGGCGGATTGTTCTATCGCATGCCAAATCGTAGATTGGTACCCATCGTCCAACGAGGCAGTGAATACACCGATGCACCGTTTCGTCTCCTGCATATGTTTGCCGGCTCCTTGTTGCTGCATATCAATTTCATGATACCCCAATTGGCGGAGAATGCAAGGACGAGTACTTTGGTGCTTTAGGTATAAAAGTCAATTTATGACATGGAATTCCTGGACAAGGCCGAAACCGGCCTTCCGAGCCCTTTCCATTTCCTTTTCAGACTTGCCGGCCGACTGGGGCCCGAAATGGGCCGGAAAAGCCAGCGGTTCGGACATGCCATACCCGAGGACGGCGATCGCATCCTGCATGGAGACGATCGTATATCCCATCTCCTTCGGGTCCACCTGCTCGCAGACTCCGAACACCAGGGCCCGTTTCCCCATGTCCGCCAATCGTGACGTATAGGGGCCCGGCCGCGGCTCGGTGAAATCGAAGAAAGGGTACAACCGGTCGATGAACGCTTTCATCCAAGGAGTCACATTGTAGTTGTAGGTGGGGGAGCCGAGTATGATACCATCGGCCTCGATCAATTTCGGATACAGCAGATGCATGCCGTCGTAGAATTGCGTACAGGTCTTGTCCTTCCGGCAACGCTCGCAACCGATGCACCCTTCGATATGATACGATGGGAGATGGATGTACTCCACTTGAGCCCCGGCTTCTTGCGCCCCCTGCAATAGGGATTTCATGATGGCGGCGGTATTCCCGGTCTTCCTTGGACTTCCATTGAATCCGATTATCTTCATAGTATCCTCCGTGCTGTCGATCACTGGCGATTATACCATTGTCTTTGAGTACACCAAAGGACAATTGATGTGATATACTCCATCAACACTACAAGGAGGCCTTGTTTCATGAACCAGAATAGTCGAAGAGTCAAAATATCGCTGTTCGTTCTTGCCATGGCATTGTTGATCCTGCTATCGTCGTGTTTTCCCGGCACCATCGAATCGGAGGGAAGGAAGCCGGCGGGATTCCTCATGGGAGTCTGGCATGGATGGATCGCACCGATTTCCCTCATAGTCAGGCTTTTCAAACCGGAAGTCAGGATCTACGAATCGTTCAACACCGGATGGTGGTATGATTTCGGCTTCTATATGGCGATCATCAGCGGGTTCGGCGGCTTGTCTTTGGCGCGCAAGAAGGACAACAGGGACTATCACCACAGACGGGACTCTTGAGTATCCGGTTGTTCCTGCCTCGAGTGTGAGCCATGTTCATCGAGACGTTCCTGCAACTGTTGCCTATACTCCTGATCTCTATGGGTGGATTCTTCATGACGAGGAACCATTCGTTCGACCTATCGCTGTTGGTCAAGCTCATCGTTGACTTCTTCATGCCGATGCTGGTGTTCCACTCGTTGTATTTCAGTGACCTGCAGGGCTCCCTGATGGTGGACATTCTCGGTTCGACAACCTTGATAGTCGCCTTGCTCGCGCTCACCACCTATGCGTATGCACGCATTGCCAAAATCGATGCACGTGATTTCATGCCCCCTGGAATTTTCATGAATTCCGGATTCATCGGCATTCCGCTCATGAAGTTGTGGGGAGGCCTTTCGGCGATGGGTGTGATTGTGGTATTTGACCAGATTCTGACGATATATGTATTCACCCTGGGTATCTTGATACTCACGGGAGGCCTGTCCACCAAATCCGTGCTCAACATGCTCAAATCCCCCCTGCTCTGGGCAATATGTGCCGGATTTCTCGTACGCATCGCAGGTATTCCCATCCCCCAACCCGTGTTGACAACCATGGAGTTCGGGGGTGATGCCGCTCCGCCCCTCGCAGCGTTTGTGCTGGGAGGAACCTTGAACAAGGACAAGCTGACGGTGAATCGGCACATACTCGCTGGAGTCTTCATTCGGCTTGTCGGCGGCTTTGCATTCGCCCTTCTCGCCACATGGATCTTCGGCATCACGGGAGTGGCACGGACAGTGCTAATCGTTGGAGCCACCCTCCCGTCGGCCGTGTTCACCTCCGTATTGCCCCTCCGGTATGGTATCCGTTCCGAGTACGCGGGACCGATAGTGATGCTTTCCACACTATTGGGAGTGGTCACCATTCCAATCGCGTTCATTCTCGCAACATGATAGCTACCACTAAACAGAATCCTCTGCTATATTGAATCCATGAAATTATCCGAACGCATTACCAACGCAGTGTTACGCACACTGCTGCGCATGTTCTTTACGATGAATCTGGACGAGCTTGAAAAAGTCCCACGTACCGGACCGTTCATGTTGATCGCGAACCATACTTCCACTTTTGACGGACCCTTGATGTATGTGTTCATGAGACCGCGCGAAATGGTAGCGATGGCAAAGCAGGAATTGTGGGACCATATGGGAACGCGATTTCTCATGAACCTGTGGAACTCGATTCCCGTGGACAGGGAAAACATGGGTCGCCAGACCATGGAACAGTGTTTTTCCATCCTGGACCGCGGCAATATCCTCGCCATCGCTCCGGAAGGGACCCGTAGCAGTGACGGTACGCTCCAACAAGGTAAGGCCGGCGTCGCATTCATAGCCCATAAAAAACAGGTCCCCATGGTGCCGATCGCAATCACTGGATTCGAGAATTTCGGTAAGAACATCAAGCGTTTGCGCAGGACACCCTTAACCATTGCGGTGGGAAAGCCGTTCGAAGTGGCCAACAAGGGAGGCCGTTTGGATGCCGACGGTCGTCAGAAGCTGGTCGATGAGATCATGTTGCGGTTGGCAGAGCTGATGCCCCCTTCCCATTGGGGATTCTACGAGGGGCACCAACTCGATTTCACCATGACCAAAACGGTATGACTAGATTCGACACGAACGCCGCCACACACCGCTTAGACCGAAGGAAAGTGAAAGGTAACATAGGTTACCTTACGTTGCCTGCACTCGCTCGGTAAAGTGGCCATTGCATAGCCCCTCTCCTCTCGCTTCGTTTGGCAATAAAGTATTAAAGTTTACAGTCCACTAGGAACCGGCTTTGCTCGAGCGTGCCCACAGGTTGATATTTCCCTCCTGGGCGTAGTCGTCGATTTCCGCCAATTCCGCTGCCGAGAACTCCAGATTCCCCAAGGCACCGACATTCTCCACGATCTGCTGTGGTGAACTGGCTCCAATGAGGACCGAAGTGACTTCCTTGCGACGCAAGACCCAGGCCAATGCCATTTGGGCCAAGCTCTGTCCACGTCGGGTAGCCATATCGTTCAGTTTCGAAATCCTTTCCAAATTCTCCTTGGTCAACAATTTCTCCGAAAGGGCTGTTCCGGCGGTCGCCGCACGGCTACCTTCGGGGATTCCCTTGAGATACTTGTCGGAAAGCATGCCTTGTGCCAGTGGAGAAAAACAGATGGTGCCGATACCGAGTTCGCCGACCGTATCTAGCAGGTCCTCCTCGACCCAGCGGTTCAGCATCGAATACGAAGGCTGGTGGATGAGCACCGGCACATTGCGGGCTTTCAGGATCTCGTATGCTTCCCTGGTCTTCTTTCCAGAATAGGACGAGAGTCCGACATACAATGCCTTGCCCTGCCGGTATGCCGTTTCCAATGCGCCCATGGTTTCTTCCAACGGTGTATTGGGATCGAACCGGTGAGAATAGAAGATGTCGACATAGTCCAATCCCATCCGCTTCAAGCTCTGGTCGAGGCTGGCCAACAGATATTTGCGGCTCCCCCATTCCCCGTAAGGGCCTGGCCACATGTTGTACCCTGCTTTAGTGGAAATGATCAGCTCGTCACGGTATGCCGACAAGTCCTGTGCCAACAACTTGCCGAAATTCAGTTCCGCGGAACCGGCGGGCGGTCCGTAGTTGTTCGCCAGGTCGAAATGTGTGATCCCCAGGTCGAATGCGGTGTGCACCATCTTACGGGCGTTGGTCAGCGATGTCGCATCCCCAAAATTATGCCAAAGGCCGAGTGATACGGCAGGAAGTTTCAATCCGCTTCTTCCGCAGTAGTTGTACTGCATGTCTTGATAACGCGACTCTTTCGGTACGTACATAGTTCCTCCAATTATGATATATGCTCAAGTATCAAAGTATGGCCGCATGAAGGTAAAATCAAGGCAATCGGGCGATATTCACAAAATTTTGCTGGAAACCAGTGAATTTTATTGCGGGGGGACAGTCGGGTACAGTATTGTTGAGCAATCGGTGTTCCCAGACCATCAAGAACATGAAGAGGACCATTATGAACGGAATAGTGTTGCTGATTGTGTCCATTGTCATTCTCATCGTAGCTTATATCACCTATGGCAAGTTCCTGGCAAAGCGGTGGGGAGTAGATCCCACCCGCAGGACACCAGCGGTGGAGCTGGAGGATGGTGTGGATTACGTACCCACCGGAGCCCAGGTCGTCTTCGGGCATCAGTTCGCATCGATCGCGGGTGCCGGACCAATCAATGGACCTATCCAGGCTGCGATATTCGGCTGGCTTCCTGTCGTATTGTGGATATTGGTCGGAGGGATCTTCATTGGGGCTGTCCAGGATTTCGGATCGATTTTCGCCTCTGTGAGAAACAAAGGACGTTCGATCGGTTATATCATCGAAATCTATATTGGGAAGGTCGGCAAACGGCTGTTCCTGTTGTTCGTCTGGCTCTTCTCCATTCTGGTGATCGCCGCATTTTCCGATATAGTGGCGGGAACCTTCGCAGGATATGGTGCCGATGGAAGCAGGAGCATAGTCAATGGATCCACGGCTTCGACCAGCATCGCCTTCATGGGCTTCGCGTTCCTGCTCGGCATCTACATGAAGAGGCGCAGGCCGTCGGCTCTGAGAAGCAACCTGGTGGCAATCGTATTGCTGGTCACCAGCATCATCCTGGGAATGGCATTTCCCACATTCATCCCGAAACAGATCTGGATGTATCTTGTTTTCGCCTACATATTCCTCGCTTCGGTGCTTCCGGTCTGGGTACTGCTGCAACCACGGGATTATCTGAACAGTTTCCTGTTGGTATTCATGATGCTTGCGGCCATGGTGGGGATATTCATCGCAAATCCCACCATCCACTTGCCTGCATTCCTGGGGTTTACCATCGGTGGCCAACATCTCTTCCCGATTCTCTTCGTTACTGTCGCATGTGGAGCGGTCTCCGGATTCCATAGCCTCATAAGCAGTGAAACATCATCGAAACAAATACGAAACGAGAAGGATATGCTGCCGGTGACATTCGGTGCCATGCTGGTGGAATGCCTGTTGGCGATCATTGCCTTGATATGTGCTGGAGCTGTGGCTAGCCAAGGAGTTCTTCCGGCAGGTACGCCTCCACAAATTTTCGCTTTGGCGGTGGCTAGCTTCCTTACGAAAGCCGGTATCCCCTCCCTGGCCAGCACCACGATCATCACCTTGGCAATCAGCGCGTTCGCCCTCACCAGTTTGGATTCTGTCGCCCGGGTAGGCAGACTTTCCTTCCAGGAGCTGTTCCTCGACAACTCAACCGATGACCAGCATATGCCACGTATCCAAAAGTTGCTGACGAACACGTATTTCGCGACCGGCATCACCCTGTTCCTCGGGTTCATGCTGGCAAAAATAGGATACCGACATATTTGGCCGCTATTCGGTTCCGCAAACCAGATGATCGGGGCCCTGGCCCTGTGCGCCATTGCGATATTCCTACGCAAGACCCAAAAAGGCGGTGCCATGACATGGATTCCCATGCTTGTCATGCTGGCGATAACCTTCACCGCGCTGGGACAGATCATTGTCCAGAAATCCGCGAGAATTCTTAACGGCTCCTTCGGCATCCTGAATGACGGGATGCAGTTGGTGTTTGCCCTCCTTCTGATCGGATTGGCTGTAGTGATCGCATACAAATCAATCAAATCGCTTTTCTTCAATTCGAAAACGGCTACGGCAGCTGGAGAGCAGATGTGAACAACCCATCGGTCACAACGATTTGCTTGTATTTACCGGCATTAGGATTTAGACTACTGACATTCTGACGAGTCCAAGGTAGGAAAACACCATCGGCACTGTAACACGACGAATCAAATTGGGTTTCGGCATCGGTGATTTGGGGGGCAATCTCTTTTTCACCGTTATTGGATTCTACCTGCTCTTTTTCCTCACGGATATCGTGCATCTGTCTGCAGCCCTTGCGGGAACGGTACTGATGATAGGCAAGATTTGGGATGCCGTCACCGACCCGATCACGGGGTATGTGTCGGACAGGACCCGTTCGCGATGGGGAAGACGCAGACCCTATATGTTCGTCGGCGCAATCGTATCCTTCTTCACCATGGGAATGATGTTCACCCGACCCTCATTCCAGTCCCAAACGACACTATTTGTCTACCTTACATTCCTCTATTGTCTGTTGAACACCGCATACACCCTGGTGAACATACCCTATGCGGCGCTGCTGCCCGAATTGACCGACGACTACAACGAACGGACACTTCTGACCGCATACCGGATGAGCTTTGCCGTACTCGGAACATTTGTCGGAGCTGGTGCGGTCATGCCGATCATCGACCTGTTCGCCCCCTCGGTGGATCTCGGGTGGTCGGTCATGGGCTATATCATGGGCGCTGTCATGCTTTTGACCACACTGATCACCATCTGGGCGGTCAGGGAACCGCAACATTTGGAAAACCAACCCGAGAAGGGATTCTTCACTACCTATACGGAGGCATTGAAGAACAAGGTATTCCTCACCGCGCTATTTCCCTGGGCTTTCTTCATCGCCGGCACTTCGATGGTGCAAGGGGCACTGGTCTATTACTTCACCTACATCTTCGGCAATGGGGGGCTATTCCAAATGGCGCTTGTCCTCCTCTTGGCGACCAGTCTCCTCTGCATCCCCATCTGGGTAAAAATCTCGGAGCGGATCGGAAAAAAAGCCTGTTACATGATTGGTATGGGTATCATGGGAGTCGGGGTCATGGTGTTCTCCCTCCTTGGCGAAATCATCGGTCCGACGGCGGCTGTGGTGGTCATGGGTTTGGCGGGTGTAGGACTGTCGACCCATTATGTGATGCCCCACGCCATCTTGCCCGATGTGGTGGAACACGATGCGATACACCACGGCAATGTTCGGCGTGAGGGCGTATTCTCAAGCCTGTGGACCTTCTCGAGCAAGATCGGACAAGCTTTCGCCTTGGCGTTGAACGGGTGGATACTCGCCCTTTTCGCCTATACGCCCGACGAACCTTCGGCCTTGGCGGCGATCGGCATCAAATTGATCTGTGGTCCTATTCCACTCGTGTGGTATCTCGTCGGCATATGGATACTCCGTCGCTATCCAATCGACAAGGAGTATTATGCCGCCATGCTCCAGCGGCGGGAGCCATCCAATGGGTAAGCGGAAGGAGCGGCTCATGGTCCTGCCCAGGGCAACAGCGGGTCGCGGTTTTGTCGCGCCGCGCTACTCGGCAAAGGCACGTCGTTTCATGATAGTGGTGGGCGGCTGGTACTTGCGGATCCTCGAAGGGGTTCGGAACGTTGAAATCGCGGATGCGGAGCTTCTCATCGATGAACTGGAACGCTTCTATAATGGGGAACAACGGTTGGTGATCGCATTCCGCCATGTTGCCAAGGAAGATGCTCCGGTCATGATGTACGCGTTGAACAGGAAGCTGCAGCGGATGATCCGCAAGCGCAACCGTACCAGGCGCAAGGAAGATCGGATCATCCCCCATGCCCGCTTCCTCTATGGGAGCGATGTCCTCGATTGGGCTGGAAAGGCCGCCGCCTGGTTGTTTCCGAAAATCGGATGTGTCCCTGTGCAAAACCGTGGGAACAATAAGAATGGACTCGATATCCTGAGACGTGAGATGCGTGACGGAACATTTCCGATCGCGTTGGCCCCGGAAAGCCAAGTCACCTACCATATGTACCGGTGCAGCCCGTTGGCGGCAGGTGTGGCATCGCTCGCGGTCTGGGGTGGTTCGGACGACAAGGAAGTGACGATAATTCCTGTAGCGATCGGGTACCGCCACGGCGACGACCCCCTGCAGGTTATCCGCAATGTGATGCACCGATGGGAAGAGCAAACAGGATTGCACCTTGAGAATCCCGAATCACGACCACCATTGGAGTTGTTGCTCGAAGCGACACAACTGACAGTCGAACTATTGGAACAATTGTACGCGATCGATAGGAAAAAAGATGACGGGGATCTGCGGGAACGTATCCTCCAAATCTGTGAAATTGCCATGCTCAAGGCGGAGATGTTGGCTTTGGTCGAACCCCAAGGTTCGTTGCTCGACCGATTGTTCAGGATCCGCTACAGTGCGGTGGAAGCCATCCATCCGCATAGGTTCATTCCCAACCAGTTGCCACAACTGGGAAGAAGCATCGCCGATTTCCATGCCCTGGAAGCCCACGTATATGCGCGCCACTCGCAACTGGTGGATGTCCTGCAGTATGTCGACCCATCCTACATCGCCGCTCCCTGCTCAACCGGAAGGGCTTGCGAGTATGCCCTCAGTCTGCTGGATGTGTTGAATCGGGTCCAAGGCGGTAACATCAACACACGCTATAGTCCCAAAGGCAAGAAAGCCTTGGTTTCGGTCGGCTCTCCTGTAAGGGTCTCTGAGATTGGGGAAACCGCGAAGGGTCTTTCAAGGAAAGAACGGTTGTCGAAGCTTTCCGAAGCGATTTTCGAGGCATTGCAAACCACATCGGAGGCGATGGAACCACTGTGGGAACCACAAGTCTTCGATGCTTGAAAGGCAAGTGGGGCGAAGCGGTACCAACCTGCCTCACCCCAACCTATTGTATTTAGAGAAAGAAATATTGCAAACCGACGTATGCTACGAGCTCATCGTCGAGACTTCCCCTGCTTCCGGTGAATTCAACACCTGCATAGACATTGAGGTCCTCGATGATGAAGAAAGCGAGCTCTCCCCACAGCATGAAGTCATACGAATATTCGGTACCGTCCAGAAATCCATCCTGGGTATAGACATCGGCAACATTCAGGGACGCATCCATACCGCCGAAGGCCTGGAATCTGCTGCCCATGAATGCAAGGCTCATGGATAGCTCGGAATCGAACCCAAGCGTATATGTTTCATTTTCCAAGAAATACCGTCCACCGGGGGTCTGCACCCTCAAGTCGGCTGACAGCCAGATCCGGTCGCTGAGCTGTGCTCCAGCCAGCATCCTGCCGACAAGCGCCCCATGCACAACCGTCTCGATTTCCGGATCCTCGAACAGGTAGCCGAGATCGGCACCAGCGTCCAAGCCAAAGCCGAAACGTATTCCGTCGATAAATTCGTTATACCTGTCGTCCACATACACTTCCTGGGCCTTGTTGAATGGGTACCAATACAAGTAGGCGGTATTGGCAAGCACTGTGTCGGGTGTCGAATATCGGTTGATTGTGGACGTAAGTCCGGTATTGATGAAAGCATCGGAACTTTCCGAACGGATTCTATAATTCAGTGCCAACGAACCGTCGGGAAACAGCGTATCCAACCCGTCGCCGATGACATAGGGAAGGCCAACCTGCATATACAATGTCAACGCATCCTGGGCCACATCACCCAGGTCGTATTTCAGATATGGATACAGCGAATATTCGAGTGCTTCGGTATTCGGGATATCCCGAAGATTGTAGGCATCACCCCACATACCCAGTGAAAGATTCTGTCGTGTGGCAAACAAGGAACCGGTCAAGACGATACCAACAAGTATCGACACAACCACTATCTTCTTCATACTAGTCCTCCTCCTGTAACAGATGACACATCGATAGTACCACACCGTTGGGTGTGGTGCATCAATATTTTACAATTGGGAAGCCTACTCGTAGAAAATTGTGCACTCAGTAGTACAATGGATATTTTTCAGCTTGGTAACTGCGATATCCCCGAAAACTGTTGGGGTCCGGATCGGCAATGGAGATGCGGAGGACCTCGCGTGCCGGAGAGTCGGCGGTAACTTCCACAATCCGTGCGGAAATCTTCATCCGATTGATTTTCCCCGCGGCAAAATCGAAAATCTCCATTGGTTGGCCATCCAAGGAACGGGTGATTCCACCAAAGCAAATCAACCTGTTGCCGCTAGGAAGGTAGTTGGCATCGCCAATGAACGGCGTGAAGGTCTCGGATCCGTTCTCTTCTCCGAATTGCCATACTTGCCGCACCTGCATCGCCCGTGCATTGACCTGGAATTCAACGGCGCGGGAAAAGTTGTCCCCAACCGCAATAGGGCTGTCGTACGACCGCTCGTTCCCATTGTCGTACACCATGAGCCTTCCGGGGATTTCAGGATGCACCATCGGGGCATGCTGACCCCATTGCCATGCGAATGTCTCGCCGATAGGTTCCAGCAGGTACGGTTCGAGGGTTTCGGGCCAATACTCATGGTTGCCCAGGATCCATACCAGTTTCCCGCTCTTCCTGTCGACTTTGGCAACAGTACTCTGGTCCCGACCGGATACGATGAAACTGTCATCCAGCGGATCATAATCGATACCATTGAGATGCAACCAATCCTTCTTTTCGAGATTGCGCGGTTGCGGTGGTCGGCTCGGATCCAAAATCGTACGGAAGTCCCACCATTGCACCACCTCGCCGGATTTGGCATCCACTTCCACGACTCCGTCCTCGAATGAATTCGGCGCAGAGGAGAGCACCAGCAGGTTCCCGTTCGGCATGACGGCGATATCGTGGTGGATTCCCGTTTGCACTTCGGCTCGGATGGCCACTGTCCTACCCAACATATCGATTTCCAACAACAGGTTGTCCTGCGTGGTACCTTGCCTGCTACCTTGAATGAGTAGATTGCCATTCGGAAGCCGTTTCATGACATGTCCGATCTCACCGATGTAATACCATCGGACCTGGCCATATTCGTCGATGGCGGCGGGCAAGGAGGTGAAGTCCCCAGTTTCGTCATAGTGCCCCAGATGCATGAAGATCATTCCGGGAGAAATCTGGTCCGGTTCAAACCGTTCGACGGAAAACCGTGGATACATCGGCGGCAACGGTTTGGTCTTGATACGGAGTTGCCTGGAGAAGCTTACACCTTCGTCGGTGGTAAACACCAGCTCCACCGTATTGTTGAAATCCGGGTACAGACCCAAGATCGGAATTTCATGGTCCCGTGCAAAATTTGGAAACCGGACTTCGATATCGTTGTCATGTTTTCCAACCACCCGTATGGATACCTGTGTCAAGTTTTTGCTTTGGATCGATACCAAAGCACTCAACGGTGACTTTTCTTGCATACGTACCGTGATATGTACTGGCTCGAACAGTCGGACAAGGCCAAAACTGACAGCCAATACAATCAAGACTACCAATGCAGAGAAAATAAGCTTTCGTTTCATGGACCCCATCGTAGACGAAAATCGCAAGGCCTTCAAGGAGGGAAATAAAAAACTACCCTACCACTACGTTCAGGTCAGATCGCTGTCCACCCGCCATCCACCAGCAGTAGCGTTCCGGTAACCATATCGGCGGCATCGGAAGCCAAGTAGAGGACAGCTCCGGCAACATCCTCGATGGTTGCGACTTTACCCCTCGGTATATTCGCCAGGACACCAGCAAGAAATTCGGGATCGTCGAGCCGCTCTGCCGTTCCGGGAGTCCTTACAAAGGTTGGTCCCACAGCATTTACGGTAATACCCCTACCCGACCATTCGACAGCAAGTGTCTTGGTCAACATGTTCACCGCACCTTTCGACGCACAATAGACGGCTTCGTTCGGAATGGCGACCACAGAGGCTTGCGAGCTCATATTGATGATCCTGCCCCTCTTGCGTGCAAGCATGGCCTTCCCCACCACTTGGCAGCAGAAGAAGGTTCCCTTCAGATTCAGGTCCATCATCCAATCCCAGTCTTCCTCGGTGATATCCTCGGCAGGAATAGGATTTCCCATGCCGGCATTGTTGACCAACACGTCGATGGGACCGAATTGCTGTTCGATTTTCGCAAAACATTCGTGTATCGAGACGACACTCCTCAGATTGAGGAAAAACGGCTCACAGACCCCGCCGGTTTGGCGAATCTCGTCCGCAAGGGAAACAAGCGAATCCAAATCCCGCGCCGCTACGGCAACCCTGGCCCCTTCATTGGCCAGTATCTTTGCCAAGCCCCTACCGATGCCCTTGCTGGCACCGGTGACTACTACGGTCTTTCCTTGCAGATCGGAACCAAATCGCTTGTACATTCCCCACCTCCGTTTCAGTATCGGTCGTTGTCTGTACTTGGATTATACAATGATTGACAATAGCTGCATATAACCGAAAGCGACGAGAATCATGAACACCGCCGGAACAACCATGGGACGGTACGAACGGATCAAGTCTGTCTTGTAATACTCGCTGGTAACGATCATACATACGTGCAACGGGGAGAGCATGGTCCCCATGAAGCCCGATACATAGGCAAAAATCACGGTCCCGATCAACACACCGAAATTCGGATCGGGTCCCATGAGCGCGACAACCACCGGCATGGCGGTTCCTGCGAATCCAACGGCGACACCCATGGTCATGCCGGTGAGGAACGGCAGTGCCATGATCAATGGCAGGGAAGGTATGCCGAAATGCTGCATCTCGTTCGCCATGGACTGGACTACGGAAACTCCGTTGATTTCGGTCGCAATGAACGCCCCGTATACCCTGACCATGAGGATGATCAACAGCATCTTGAAGATGCGCGGGGATATGAGCATTTTCACCCACGTATCCAGGGAAAGCGGGCGCAAGACCTGCAGGACTACCAGGGATGCGAACAATCCGATCACCATGGGCAGGTATTGGTTGAAATCTCCCAAAGTAGGTGCAATGAATTGCAGGAGACCATACAGTACGATTACTGTGAAGACGGGAAGGAAGGGAACAAAGGAAAACTTCTGTGTCTTCACACTCTCGGAATGGGAAGTCCCGATCTGTTTGAGAAAAAAGAAATACCCGGCTACAATCGAGACGAAGCTCAATGGCAATCCGTATACCAGCATCTGCCAAAGTTCGATTCCCGCGATATCGCATGCGACTATCACACCGGGATAGAGTGGCCAAGCGAATTCCCAGACATGTCTGAACCAATAGTTGATGCTGGTTTTCGTATTCGGATTGATACCTTGCAAATCATCGAAATTATCCAGCAAGGGTGCCGAGAAAAGGGCACCGCCCGGCATTGGAAGCAATCCGATTACCGCAGGAATGACAGCCAGCGAAGCCCGTGGCGAAAAGGCGCTCCGGATGCTCGCGACCAACTCCTGGACCATCGCGGTTTCACTCATCTGCATGGACAACAGGATGACCGAGGAGACCAATGCCACCAATCCCACCGTATTCCAATTGAACAGGCTGGTCCCGGCGACTTCGAGTATGCCCAAGGGACCGAGACCGATCCACACGGCAAAGAAGACAGCCCCACCCAAAAGTGCCAGAGGCAACCTTTTGGTGACCCGGTTCAGGATGATGATCAGCACCAAAGACGAGAGCAACTTGATAATAATTGGAATAGTCATGCAGTATAATGCTGGAATCACCTGATATATGTCAATAAGAGATTGTCATCCTATACCCATTTCGTCGAAACAGGTTTCGGCTGAAGAAATTCGACTTCCATGGTAGAATCGTGGATACGCATTGGCAAGGAGGGAATCGGTATGAAAAAGAGATCGTTTGGCACAAACAGGACGTTCGTGTCGGAGGTTGGACTCGGCACGTGGCAGATTGGAGGATCGTGGGGAAATGTTGAGGAAAAGACCGCAATGCAAATCCTCCATACTGCTGTCGACGGCGGAATATCCTTTTTCGATACCGCAGATGTGTACGGAGATGGAAGAAGTGAGAAATTCATTGGAAAGTTCCTGAAGGAATTCTCGGGTGACATATTCGTGGCAACCAAACTTGGAAGGAACCAAAACCCGGGGTGGCCCGGCAACTTCACTCCCGAGGCAATTGTCAAACATACGGAAGACTCCCTTTCACGTCTTGGTGTCGAACGGCTCGATTTGATCCAATTGCACTGCATCCCCCTTGAGGTGATGGCCGATGGAGCTGTATTCGATGTCCTTAGGGATCTCAAGCGGCAGGGAAAGATAGCTGATTTCGGAGCCAGTGTCGAATCTATGGAGGAAGCTCTGCTGTGTCTCGAGCAGGAGGGCCTCGCCTCATTGCAAGTCATATTCAATATCTTTCGCCAGAAACCGATTTTCGAATTGTTCGAGCAGGCCAAGGCCAAACAGGTCTCGATTATCGCCCGAGTACCTCTGGCCAGCGGATTGCTTTCCGGTAAGATGGGACGGAACACCACCTTTGGAGAAACGGACCACCGCAATTTCAACCGTGATGGCGCCGCATTCAATGTGGGAGAGACCTTTGCCGGAATCCCCTTCGAGAAGGGGGGCGAATTGGCTCAGGAGTTGGCGGCCTTGAAACCGGAGGGGATGACGTTGGCCCAAATGGCATTGCGTTGGATCCTCGATCATGATGCGGTCTCGGTGGTCATACCCGGTGCGAGCCGACCGTCGCAGGTGACAGACAATGTGGCGATCTCCGAATTGCCTCCGCTGTCCGCCGACCTGCACAAGCGGATCGAACAGTTCTACCAAGAGAAGGTTGCCGCGTTCATACGGGGTCCGTACTGATCGAGTATCGATAATCGTCCTTGCAAAGGGACACGAAGATGCTTATATTCAAAGGCATGAGAAAAACCTACCTCATCGCATTGATCCCAGTCATTCTTTGGTCGACAGCTTTTGTCTTTGTGAAACGGGGTCTCGATTATACCACGCCGTTCGCTTTCGCAGGTATACGCTTCATGCTCGCCGGTATTCTGCTGGCGAGTTTCATACGTGATCCCAAGGGGCTTGTCAAACATACGGTCAAACATTGGAAACTGGTATTCAAGACATCCATTCTCCAGACCGCCCTATTCTACGCCCTCTACTACTATGGAATAGACCAGGTGCCGGCTTCGATCGCGGCGATCATCATCGGGTCCATACCACTATTCTCCGCAGTGACTGCACACGTGTTCATGCACAACGACCATCTCAATGGGAGGAAGATACTAAGTCTGCTGGCCGCTATTGGTGGCATAGTCATCATCAGTGTGAGCAGGGCCCCCTCGACCGAAACGGGGAAATTGCAGGTGCTTGGAATCGGACTGCTCCTGTTGTCCGCAATCTCCGAGTCCGTATTGCAAGTCGTTCTGAAAAAGAACGTTGTCCCCTATGATCCGATGAAACTCAATGCAGCCCAGATTTTCATTGGAGGTTCGATCTTGTTCATCATCTCGATACCGATAGAAGGCATGTTCAACTTCAACCAACCACCGGAATTCTATTTCAGCCTCTTGTGGCTCAGTTTCGTTTCAGCGGTAGGGTTTTCCATCTGGTACAACCTCATCCAACGTCCCGAGGTCCGAATCTCGGAATTGAACATGATGAAATTCCTCAATCCTGTCATTGGGGCAGCCTTGAGTTGGATCATAATGGCAAACGACTCGCCCGACCTCTACAGTGTGCTCGGGATGGTGGTCATATCGCTTGCGGTATTGTTCTTCTATTCCAAACGGGCATGAAAAGGGTATGAAAAACCTGCCACGTAGAATCCGTGGCAGGAAATGCTATCGCTTCGTCAAATCAATTTTTTCCGCACTATGCTCGTGACGATTTCGCCGAACAGGACGACCAGGATAATTGAGAACAATACCATGGAGACATCTCTCCAGCGGAACAGGTCGATGGCAACCTGGAACAACATGCCGATTCCTCCGGCTCCCACCATACCCAGGACTGTGGATTCACGGATGTTGATGTCCCATCGAAGAATCGTCACTGCCCAGAATGTCGGTAGCACTTGTGGAACGATCGCATAACTTATGATATGCGCCTTGGAAGCCCCGGATGACTGCAAGGCTTCGACCGGACCCCAATCCATTTCCTCGATACTTTCACCAATCAACTTGGCGAGGAATCCGATGGCACGAAAAGTGACTGCGAAGACGCCGGCCATTGGTCCAGGACCCAGGATTGCCACGAAGAGCAATGCCCAAATCAGGGTATCGATCGATCTTGAGGAAACGATTATCACGCGGGCGATCCAAAGCATGACCTTGTTGGGGGATACATTGCTCGCTCCAAAATAGGCGACGGGCAGAGAGATCAATACGGCGAACACCGTTCCGATGGTTGCGATATTGATGGTTTCGATGAGGGCTGGAATGATTTCCGGCAATGCACCTGGATTTGGTGGAATCATCCGTGAGATCATATCCTGAATCTCTATCGGTGCGGACCATACCCACGGCCAATAGATGTCTATCGAGCTGACAGTCCAATAGAGGAGAACTGCAACCGTAAGATACGCTATGAACCGCAAGAACCGCTGTTTCGCGGTGAAACGCTCCCAGTGGTAGGATTCCTTACCCAATTCCTTCAGCGGGCCTGATGTCAATGAACTCATTTGGTAAACCTCCTCAGTTTCCCGCTGACGTACTCGAATACCAAGATTATCGCGATCATGACCAATAGGATCGCGGATGCGGTTCCGTAGTCATATCTACCGAATGCGGAATTCAACGTGTTGCCGATACCTCCCGCACCGACAAGACCGATGACAGCGGATGCCCTCAGGTTGATATCGAGCTGATACATGGAAAGTCCGATCAACCGTGGCATGATCTGGGGAAATACCGCATAGACGAGAATGGTGAAATACCCGGCACCCGTAGAGCGGATTGCTTCGATTTGCCCATACTTGATCTCTTCGATTGCTTCGGCGATCAGTTTTCCGACAAATCCCACCGTATAGATGATCAATGTGAGCACACCGGCGAAAGCACCGAATCCGACCGCTTTGACAAACAGCACACCAAGCACGATAGGATGCAGGCTTCTGGAGATGATGATCACCGCACGTCCCAGAGCATAGACGGGAAGTATCGAAATGTTTTTCGCCGCCATGAACCCGAACGGAATACTGAGCAGCACTCCAGCCGCTGTGGCAACCAGTGTGATCTGGATGCTCTCGATGAAACCGGTGACAATCAGTTCCCCTCTCGCCGCAAAATTCGGAGGAATGGCGCTTGAGAATATCTGCATGGCCCGGGGAATTCCCCGCATGACCCGCTGGATATCAAGACTCAAGGTGCTGAATGCATAGATCAAATAGACCGCGGAAACAAGAAGCAGACCATACCGCAACCATGGGTTTCTGATAAAACTCGGCTTTTTCCAGATGTAATGGTCCTCAAGTGGAATCGCTTGGTTTTCATGCTTCATCTTTTCGACCTCGGTTTGTGTCCCAATTGTTCCTTGAGTTCCGCCTTGGCTGTATAGATATGTTCGAGATGCTCGTTGGTCAGTTCGTCAGGTTTTCCATCGAATACCATGACGCCATCCCTCAGGCCTACGATCCTGGCCGCATAATGCTTTGCTTGGGCGACATTATGCAAGTTGATCAGTACCGGCAGGTCCATTTCCTCAGCCAGATTGGCTATGAGTTCCATAATCAGTTCCGAAGTCTTCGGGTCGAGCGAAGCTGTCGGTTCATCCGCCAACAGTATCCTGGGGTTTTGCATCAATGCACGGGCAGCACCTACCCTCTGGCGCTCACCACCTGAAAGCTCGTCGCAGCGTTTGTTGATATACTGGGACAAACCTACACGTTTGAGCATCTGGTATGCATGGTCCACATCTTCCGCCGGGAATTTCCTGAATACACCCTGCATCAACGAGACATACCCAAGTCTTCCCGAGAGGACATTCTCCATGACGGTCAACCGGTCGACCAGATTGTACCCCTGGAAGATCATTCCGATCTGCCTACGTGCATTCTGCAGGCTTTTGCCACGCAACTTCAACAGATCGACCCCATCGAGTAGTATCTCACCGGAATCGGCAGTCACCAATCTGTTGATGCACCGCAACATTGTACTCTTCCCGGCGCCCGAAGATCCAATAATAGCAGTAAGCTTCTTGTCTCCAGTGGAGAAGTTCAACCCCTTCAGCACCCGTTCGCCATTGCCATAGCTCTTCACCAGATTCTTAATTTCAAGCATATTTCCTCACTCGCATTCGTTAACCGTTAAAACCGGTGCCCTCTTTCGGCACCGGTTTTGTTGTACACCGTCAATCTTCAACGAAAATCCTACAGACCTTCGAATGTGTATTGAACCTTATTGGCTTCGTTGATCGTTCTGATAACTTTCCACTGGTCCAAGTATGTTATAGGAATAAATCCATCAACCTTGAACTCGTCGCCAAGTGGTGTTCCTGCGAACGGGAAGGTAAAGAAGGCTTCCTTGATTTTTGCGACCAAGTCGGGATGCAGGTTGTTCGCATGTCCATAGGAAGTGGTCGGGAACGGATCGGTTTCGAAAATGATCCTGACGTCTTTTGGATCGAAAAGGCCACGTTCGGCCATGCGGTCGACAACTTCGGAGGCGACTGGAGCCGCATCGTAGTCTTTCGCCACGACGCCAAGGGCTGAGTTCTCATGGCTACCCGAGAATTCGATCTTGTAATCCACGCCGGGAGTTACACCGAATGAGGGGAACAGGGCCGATGGAGCCATGTTTCCGGAGTTAGATGTGGGACTGGTATGTGCGACACGCTTGCCCTTGATGTCCTCAAGCTTGTACAGATCGCTGTCGGCGTGCACATAGACTTGCAGTGTATAACCGAATTGTCCGTCCGCACCACCCATGATTGCGAAAGGAACGTATCCGGCCAGATTGACCGCAAATGGTGTGGGTCCGGTCGAGATACCGGCGATATGGAGACGTCCGGCGCGCATTGCCTCGACCTGGGCAGCGTATGAATCGACGGAGAAGAACCGAACTTTCTTTCCGGTGACTTTCGCAAGGTGGTCAAGGAACGGCTGCCAGATGTCCTGGTACACAGCTGGATCCTCGACTGGTGTATACGCGAAAATCAGCGTATCGGGGTTTATCCACTGGCTCTCGTCCTTCGGAAGGTCGGCGACCAGGTCAAAGTCCTCATCGCAATACATCGAATCGAGCAACCCCCTATTGGTACACTCTTCGACGACTGCGGGAGCTTCCTGCTGTCCTGCGCCAAAAGCGAAGGTTGCAACAAAAAGCAGCAGCAAGGATACAACGAACAATTTCTTCATACGATTCTCCTTTTTTGAAAAAAATTGTATAACTTTGATATAACTTTCACAAACACACCATAGACTTGCAACGGTCTATCTGTGCCGAGAAAGAATACCTACAACATTGGTTCAAATCATAGTACGATTTTATACTGGATGCAAGGAAAACAATTTCTGTACAGAGGTATCCGCACCATGGTTTTGGCTTTGAAACCAGAGTCAAAGAATTGGAGATTCTCTTGTATTGATACGCTGGAAGGTATTGAATCGGAAAGCTTATTCGACCGTTTTCACTAGCCAGTAGCTGGTCTCTGCACCAACTGGCGACTCGACTTGGATATACACATCGATGTACGGCAGCGTATCTGACACGACATATACCAGCGATTCATTGCCGGGACCATCGACTTCATTTGCTGGGGTCATCTCGAGGTCATAACCCAACTCGGTATCTATTTTCCTATACAATACCAACTGCAGATCTGCGGCCATATCCTTCACGGTATACGTATACGTGTTTTCCTCCACCTCCGAATTCACGGTATCCTCGCAAGACACACCTATGGCAACCAATATGAGTAAACAAAAAGATACCACCACACCCACCAGTCAAGAACGAAATTTCTTATGCCCGCCTCCTCCCCTTGGATACACCAGAATTCAATGGAATAAACTCGCATTGGATTACAACAATTTTATATTTCCCTGTTTGTTTCCTGCACATGGGGAAAAGTTTCAATTGAAGCGGTTTCGCCTCAGCCGAGATACATTGGGTATGGACAAACCGACAAATCATGAAACCGAATTGGATCCGATCGACGAGCGGGTATATCGACTCGCATGCCAGAAATTCCACCTGCAGTCGTTGTATCCGTACCAGGAGCTGGTAATCCGAACTATCCTGGAGCGTGGCGGGTTGTACGGGGACCAACGCAAGAGGGTATCGCACCGCAACCAGATTGTCGTACTCCCCACTGGAAGTGGAAAAAGTGTCTGTTTCATGCTTCCAGCCTTGCTGTTGCCCGGTTTGACAGTGGTGGTGTATCCCCTCCTCTCCTTGATGAACGACCAGGGGCGTCGTGTGGAAGCGCTGGGAGCTACAGCGGTATTCCTTCGCGGTGGCCAGAGTGTGGTGGAGCGCGAGAAGGTTTGGAGCCAATTGGCGGCAGGCACCGCACGGTTCGTCATCACCAATCCCGAGTCGCTCGATAACAGGAGCCTATTGGAGAAGCTTTCCCGATTCCCCATCTCCCTCATGGTGATAGACGAAGTGCATACGGTCACCCAATGGGGCGATACGTTCCGCCCGGCGTACCTGCAGCTGTCGGGGATAATCAAGCGACTCAAACCGGACCAGGTCACCGCATTCACCGCGACCGCATCGCCACGGATCATCGAACGCATCACCCATATACTCTTCGACGGCAAATCACCGAATCTGGTCAAAGGGGACCCGGACCGACCGAACATATCGTATCGTGTCGTCCCTTCGATCGCTAAGATGCATGACCTCGAGATGTTGGTCCGCCATGCGGTCTCCAGGCCCGTCGTGGTGTTCTGCTCAACACGAAAACGTTGCGAGTCGTTCGCCTGGGAGCTCAAACGGCGCGTGCCGGAGCTTCCCATCCGATACTACCATGCCGGTTTGGATAGACGGGAACGGGAAGCGACCGAAGCATGGTTCTACGAAAGTACCGAAGCGATATTGTTCTCGACCAGTGCATACGGCATGGGTGTCGATAAGAAACAGATCAGAACAGTCCTACACCTGGACTTGTCGGGTGATATCGAATCCTTTCTCCAGGAATCGGGACGTGCCGGCCGCGACGGGAACCCCGCACAATCGATTGTGCTGGTGGGTTGGGAGGAATGGCTCAGATCGAAACAGGAAAACGACGGTAGTCCTTTCAACCGCTTGGTTTCCGCTTTCCGTCAATATTCCCGCTGCTACCGTGAAGCGTTGTTGGATCTGATGGGTTTCCAGAACGAAACCTGCAGCGGGTGCGATGTATGCGACAATTCAGTACTTGAGGAGGCCGATGGAACAAGGCAGATACTCACATTGTGCCGTTGGTATCCACTGCGCTTCACGGGTGAGGAAGCCAGTCATGTGCTGGCCGGTACGCGCGCCACCCCCTACTGCAGTCGGATTGACCAGGCAAACCCCTTCTTCGGTGTATTGGAGTCATGGAAGATCGACGATATCAAGGAAGCGGTCGAATCCCTCATCGAACAAGGACTACTGAACAAACACAGGAAATTGTGGTGGAAAGGCCGGATTTCGGCCAAATACAGCAGAACAACTTGAGCCTTTTCCCGTTTGGATTTACAATGTCCATATCCATAAAGCCTTCGTTTCGCAGGGAGTGGCTCATGCTCATGTACAACAACATCCGAAAGATCAGCATGGTGGCATATGCGCTCATATATGCGGCGAATACGTTTCTACAGATTCCCATTCTGGGCTCCATCAGCCAGATACTTCTCCTGCTGGCAGTACTCCTCACCCTCCCTGCCTTGGCAAAAACCAACAGGATCGTTTCGGTCTCCCTCATAGTCATAGCATTTGTGATTTTGATCTCTACCGGCATCCCCATAACATTATGGCTTGAGGCATTTTCCCGAAATGCGGGATTGGCGGCTCTGTTCATAACCATCCCCATGCTCAATATCCCCTTCGGGTACGGCAATTACCAGGACGAGTTGAAACGGTTTGCCATGAAGTATTTGCGTTCCCCTTGGACCTTCTGCATGCTGGTATGGATTCTGACCCATTTGTTCGGAGTGATAATCCTGATCGGCTCCATCCCATTGGTTTTCCAGCTCTTCTATGAGAATTCCAAATTGTACAATGCCGAGAAGCAATTCACGTCGGCTTTGATACACGGGCAGATTTCCGGAGGGTTCTGGTCCCCCGTATGGTCCTCCATGGTGATCATCACCTACACACTCGATATCCCCTGGTTGCGGTTTATCCCGATCGGCTTGTTTCTTACCCTGATCTTCTTCATATGCAGCATGGCGTGGATATATGTCTCACTCAAACGATCCGATGCACATCGTATCGAAGGAGAGATGGGCTTGCAAACCAATTGGCATGAAATTATCATGATCGTGGTCCTTACCGTTCTTCCGATACTTTTGATAGTTGTACTGAACTATGTTTCCGATATCTCGGTCACATCGGTCATTCCCGTGGTCTCACTGGGCTACCCTATCCTCATGGCCTTGCTGATGAACAAATGGAAACGGTACGGCAACGGCATGTCCGACTACTACAATGTCCGTATCCTGAATGTGAAGAACGAGGTGGCCCTGCTGACGGCGGCAGGTTTCTTTGGAAAAACCCTCGAGCTGGCGGGTATCCAATCGGCGGTCATGTACCTGTTGCCCAACAATGTCGCCGAGTACCCCTTTTTCGCCATTGTCAGCATCATGATGGTCTTCGTCATCACAGTCCATATGGGGTTGCACCCGGTCGTGGCCGGTTCGGCACTTGTCGTTTCCATAGCGCCCGAGGCATTGGGACTCACCCCGTTCATGTTCGGATTCACCCTCATCGCCGGTTGGTCCATCGGCATCCTGCTGTCGCCATTCTCGGCGACGAACATGGTTACCGGTGGTTTGACCAAGCATCCCTCGTGGTATCTCAGCACCAGGATGCACGGTATCTTTGGTTTCAGCATGCTCCTGTTGATATCGGGCGTGCTGGCACTCCTGTCCAACTACTACTGAGACGTTCCAAACATACCGTATGGTCCACTGGCTCGAACTTGGATTACCCGAGGATCCAGGATTCGTCTATACAAACATATTTGATGCGCTGGCGAAAATACGTATAGGTGATATGCAACTTGCCATCGATCGACTGTTTGATCGACGGGTACGAATACTCCCTGTTGATCGCTTCCTTGGAATTGTTTGTCATACAATAGCCATCACCGACTTCAAGGTCTTTGACAATAGGCCACGATTTCCCATCGTCAAGGGATAAAGCTATGCTCAACGGTGCCCTGGGAGCTCCCCAAAATGCGGTCTTGGCGGTAGGATCTTCAACCTTTGCGGGTTGCACCGGTGTGTCGTCCTCGCCAATATCATCATAGAGCGAGACACGACGCTCTGTACAGTTTTCCGCATTCATATTGTTGAAGACCATCGCCAAATGCCCATTCTGCAATCGGCAGACTTGAATCGACGAGTTGTTGTTCGGCAATTCCGTAGGTTCCGCAGCATCCCAAGTTTTTCCCCAATCCCGGGATCTGGTGGTATATACATGGTCGGCCCAACGACTTCTAAAGAATGCGACCAACGAACCGCCCCCCAAATCGATGATATTCATATGCACGCAACCCAAGCTTCCTGGAACGACGATTTCCTTCCAGGTCTTTCCTTGGTCCGAGGAAATCTTCACTGCACTATAGTCTTTGTTGCCCACCCACTTCTGTCCAGGCACATGGACACAATAGAACACCGTGAGCAGCCAATCGCCATTCTCCAGAATCACAGGAGGTTGCCGTACAAACGTTCCCGGAGTGTCGATGAAGAGTTCGATCGGGCCCCATGAATATCCCCCATCGCTGGAAATTCTCCGCATCACAACCGCGGAATCCTGGTTCCCCGATTCCTGTGAAGTCCACATCAGCCAAAGTTTCCCATCCGGCACGGGAAAGAACACCGGATT
>PGXU01000015.1 GCA_002839335.1 Spirochaetae bacterium HGW-Spirochaetae-4 | reverse complement strand
TTCCCAACCACTGGATACATTGGTTGCGGTCCGCAGTGAGGGGCATGAGGGGTGGATGCTGCAGCGGGATTCGCACGATATGTCCACATTGCCGCCATGCGATGGCGTACGGCTGCTAGGTCCGTACGATCCGTTGCTCGCTATTCCCCGGAGGCACCTGCTTGTACATGGAAAAGCCCAGTACAAGTATTTCTTCCGTTCGGCAGGGAGCCCCGGGATGGTATTGTACGATGGAACAGTAGTGGCAGGGTGGTCCTATAGGCGTAGAGGAGGCACCTTCTCGTTGGTTGTCGAGGATATCGGGGAAGCGCTCGGAAGGATCGCTACCGAGGAGATCGAATCGGAGGCGGCGCATGTCGCGGAAGCACTGGGATTGGTCTTCGACGGATTCTCCATCGCAAGGCACTAAAAAAAACCGCCCGATATGAGATCGGACGGCTTGCGTACAGGGGAACGGGGACGGTCACGTCCTGATTTCCCGGTTGAACGGTTTTCCCAAAGCCGAGGGTCCCGTCTTCTGGGACTTCCTTGAGAATGCCAGGACGACAATGACCAGCGCGTAGGGAAGCATGACCAAAAATTCATACGGGAAGTCTATACCCAAACCTTGTATCGCAAGCTGCAACGCTTGCGCAAGGGCAAAGAGCAGTGCTCCCGCCATGATCTTCACCGGGTGCCAGTGGCCGAAATAGACCAAAGCCACGGCGATGAATCCCCGTCCGGCAATGATTTCATCGCTGAACATCTTGACCTGGCAAAGGCTCAGGTAGGCACCGGCCAAACCAGCCAGCGCTCCACCGACAGCCAAAGCCTGGAAGCGCACTTTGTTTACCTGGATACCGATCGAATCGGCGGCCCGGGGGTGTGTTCCGACTGCCCTGACCCTGAGACCCCAGGGGGTCTTGAACAGGATATACCAAGCTATGGGAACGAAAAGGAACGCGACATACACCATCGGGTTGTGGTTGAAGAACAATGTCCCGAGGATGGGAATCTTCGAGAGACCAGGAATCGGTGCGGTATTGATGCCCGGAACACTCTGCGTACCACCGATAAAGTGGCGGAACAAGGTTCCTGCGGTTCCCACACCGAACATCTGCATACCGATTCCCGCTATTCCCTGCGGCGCGCGGAACGTGACGACGACCAGGCCGAAGAAGAGTCCGAGGAGAGCCCCGACACCCGACGCCAGCAACAGGCCCAGGTAGTTGTAGATACCGGGCACATCGGCGCCCTGCCCGATAGTGTATGGAACGAGCATCCCGAGGAACGCTCCCATGGCCATCATGCCTTCACACCCGAGGTTGAATATTCCAGAGCGTTGGTTGAACATTTCTCCCAAGGAGGCGATGAGCAGTGCGACGGAGAAGGGGATTCCCAATGAAAGGATATTGACGATGAATGTCATGCCTGCACCTCCAGGTTCGAACGTTTCGCGGCTATCGCAGCAAATTTGGACTCGACACGTTGCATGAGATAGGGGTTCGCCAACACCATCTTCGTTGCCACGATGACAAGGATGATGATGCCTTGCAGAACCTGTACCATGTTCGCAGGTACTCCCACCAATCGTTGGGTCATATCCGCTCCATAGATCAACAGTCCGAAGAAGAAGGCGGCTGGGAGGATTCCCGCCGGATGCAATCCTCCGAACAGGGCAACGACGATTCCCGAGAATCCGTACCCCGAGGTGACCCCTTCGATTGCCCGTCTGTGGACGCCGGCGATTTCGATCGATCCGGCGATTCCTGCGAAACCGCCACTGATCATCATGGCGATAATCAGGTATTTCGGTACGTTGATGCCACCATAGCGTGCGGCCCGTTCGGAGGCTCCCGCAGCCCGCATCTTATAGCCGTATGACGTTTTCCACAACAACAGGAAAATGAGCACGGCCAAGCCGATGGCAATGAATAGTCCGCTGTGGATGCGGGTTCCCGGTATGAATCGGGTGAGGTCGAGGTTGCGTGTCAGTCGCATGGATTGCGGAGTACCGCTTCCCATGGTGAGTTCCGCCGGGTCGAGCATCGGACCACGCAGGAAGAACGTGTACAACTGTGCCGCTATATAGTTCAGCATGACAGTCGAAAGCAACTCGCTCACCTCAAGCTTGGCCTTCAGGAATCCCGGAATGAACCCCCAGGCCGCCCCTCCCACCATCCCGGCAAGGATCGCAAACGGTATGAGCACTCCGCTGGGAAGGTTGGGGAAGGCCAATGCGATCGCTGTGGTCGCAAGGATGCCCATGGCCATCTGGCCCTCGGCCCCGATATTGATGATCCCGCTCCGGTAGGCTACGGTAATGCCCAATGCGATTATCGTAAGGGGTACCATGCGTAGCAACACCTCGGTTACGCCGATCTTGTTCTTCAACGGTTCGGTCAAGATGACCATATAGGTCTTGAACACATCGGCTCCGATAGCCCAAAGGATCACCGCTCCCAACAACATGGTTATGATGATAGCCAGGAGGATAACCCCGATCCTGTAGCCTGTCTTAAATCTCTTCGTCATCTTTGACTCCTGCCATAAGGATACCGAGCCGGCGACGACTCGCTTCGCTGCTGGGCAGGACCTTTTGGATCTTGCCCTTGAAGATTACGGCAACTTGGTCGGAGAGGTTCGTTATCTCCTCGAGTTCTTCCGAAATCAAAAGGATTCCGACGCCTTCGTTGCGTTTCTGCAGCAATTGCTTGTGGATGAATTCGGCAGCGCCCATATCGAGTCCCCGGGTCGGGTATACGGCGATAAGGAATTTCGGACTCCGGGAAATTTCCCTGGCCAGGATGACCTTCTGGATGTTTCCTCCCGAAAGCGATCCTGCTGCGACTTCAATGTTGGGGCTTCTGATATCGAATTGCTGGCGCAATTGCTCCGCTTCCACATCCACGACCTTGTTTTTCAAAAACGAGTGGGAGCTGTATTTCTCGGAATCGGTATCCTTGAGGATAAAGTTCTCCTTCATGGAGAAGGAGGGGACGATTCCCTCGGTATTCCGCTCTTCCGGAATGTATCCCATTCCCGCTTGTATGACCTGGACCGGGCTGCAGTTGGCAATATCCTTCCCGTCGAACAGGATTTGGCCCGATTCGACTTTACGCAGACCGTTGATCGCTTCAGCCAACTCGCGTTGTCCATTACCCGAGACACCCGCCAGACCGACAATCTCACCCTTGCAGATATACAGCGACAAGTCGTCCAAGGCAAGGAAACCGCGGTCGCTGCGGACCTTGAGGTTGCGCAGCTGCAACATGGGCCCCATGGTGCATGCCGGAGCATCGTTGTGGGGGAGGACAACCTCGTGGCCCGTCATGAGGGCGGCGATATCGCTGGACGAGTGGTCTATGGTATTTCCTTGGAACACCACACGTCCGTGCCGGAGTATGGCGACCTTGCTGGAAAGGTCCTTGACCTCCTGCAGCTTGTGGCTGATGAAGATGATCGACAGTTCCCCCGACATCCGTTTGAGCAGGGCTATCAGGTCGTCCGTCTCCTGTGGGGTCAATGCGCTGGTCGGTTCGTCGAGGATCAGGAACCGGGCTCCGAGACACAGCGTCTTGACCAGTTCGACCCGTTGCTGTTCACCAACGGAGAGTTGCCAAATGAAGGCATCGGGGTCGACAGCGAGTCCATATTGTCTGGCGACTGCATCAATGCGGTCGCGAACCATATTCAAATCAAGTTTCCAGGGTTTCCATGCCTGTTTGAATCCCAAGGCAATGTTTTCCAGGACAGTCATATTCGGAACCAGCATGTACTGTTGGTGCACCATACCGATCCCATAGGCGAACGCGTCGTTGGGGGACCGGAAATTGACCTCCTCGCCATTGATGAGTATCCGACCCTCGTCGGGGTGATACAAGCCCATCAAGACATTCATCAGTGTGGTCTTTCCAGCACCGTTCTCACCCACGAGAGCAAGGACTTCGCCCTTTCCGATATCCAGGGAGATGTCGTCACAAGCCAAGACACCGGGAAAGCGCTTGGTTATGTGCTCGATTCGCAAGCTGTCGATGGCTTTCGTCGTTAATTCCATGAAAGGCCTCCAATCCGAACCAAAATACAACACTTAAAAAATTCCTGCACGCCGATGGTTTCACCGCCATGCAGGAATATGTCGTCCGTTACGTTATGATCCTGAAGCGTCTCAGTTGTATTTGACGCTGCTCCAGTTCACGACCGATGCGTGGCCTGCTTGACCTTTGAATGCAGCCAAAGCTTCGTTGACCTTCGCTTCGATTGCAGGGGTGATCTTGGACTTTGTCGCTTCATTGAATTTGAACACGAATCCGTCGTTGTTGAAGTTCATGGGAATGTTCTCTCCACCGACAATGCCTGCGTCCATTTTCTTGACCAACGTGTTGATCACTGCCGCATAATTGTAGGAGGAAGCCGAAAGGACCTTGTAGCCTTCGGGGATTCCGATCTGGGCGAGGTCTTGACCGACCCACCAGATGTCCTTGTCACGGTAGTCGGCGACAGCGCGCAAACCGCCGAGTGCCTGCTGGGAAGAACCGGTGAGGATGTCTGCACCACTGCGGATCTGGGATTGTGCCACTTCGGTTGCTTTCACGAAGTCGGAGAAGCTTCCGGTGTGGGCGACCATGACGTTGGCGGCGGAATTCACAGCCTTGACGCCAAGTACGAAACCGCGGTTGTAACGGGCTGCGTCACCACCATCGACAGGACCGATGAGTCCGATCGTGTTGGTCTTGGTGAGCATACCGGCGATCAAACCGTTGAGGTAACCGGTTTCTTCACTTTCGGGCATATAGGAGAAGACGTTGGGGCCGACGATCTCGGAACTGGTTCCGAATGCGAAGGAAATGTCGGGATACTCCGCTGCCATTTCGGTGATGAGGTTCTTGTACTGCGCTCCGTGTCCAATGATGATGTCATAGCCTTGCCCGGCATACTGCAAGACAGCCGAACCGGCATCGACAGGCTTCATCTTTTCACTATAGCTGTATTCGATGCGACCAGGATTCTGCTCCATTGCAAGAGTGATTCCGTCGTGCATAGCCTGGCACCAGCCTTTGTCATCGATAGTGTTTTCGATGATGAGTGCAATCTTGATGACATCGCTGTCGGCTTCCTTTTCGGCAGCACCTTGGGCAAAAACCATGCCCGCGACCAACGAGAGCATCAAGACGAGGATCAGAAACTTCTTCATGATCAAATCTCCTTGTGTAGTGTGATCATGTCTGAAACAAACTGCAACAAGTTCTTCCAGGCATGTTGGGGCAATTATACAGGGCGATTCGGACAATTGTCAAAGACAATCGCTCGGAATATATCGAAATCGAATCGGCGAAATTGTGACATTCCGCATGACGATGGCTTTAAAATTAATGATACCGCAATATATCGATAGTAAATTACTTAATATTCAAGAGTAAACAAATTGCAACAAATTGACGTCAAGTACGGGGTTTCTTGTAAAGACGTATCTGTTTTTCACTGTCGTCCTGAAGAAGAACTTCATGGACTTGTATATTGACATCTGGCGATTAGAGTAATAATATACGAACAACCATACATAATGATACATATTATGGGGTGGAAATGCGGGCCGGCACTGTACAAAGCGGCAATTCCCGGCAGCCCACCTGATCCGGAAGGGAGGAATATGAGCACCTATACGCCTGCAGAAAAAGAGACCATGTATTTCATTGGGGTAACCACCGGGAAGTCTTCCATCATGAAGGTGTTTCCCAAGTGGATGGAGCATTTTGGTATCGATGCCCAAATCAAGGGGATGGATTTCGTTCCCCACGACACGGGCGAACGGTATCGGGAGGCTGTTTCCTTCATCAAGTCCGATCCCCTGTCCCTCGGCGCATTGGTGACGACCCATAAGATAGATTGCTATCGGGCCTGCAAGGACCTCTTCGAGGGATCGGGTGAATATGCCCAGCTGTTGGGGGAGGCGAGTTCGATCAGCAAGCGGGGAAAGCAACTGTGGGCCCATGCGAAAGACCCCATCACCAGCGGTCTCGCCCTCGAGGCATTCATGCCGAAAGGGTACTGGGAAAAATCGGATGCAGAGATGCTTATCCTGGGCGCCGGTGGCAGTTCCCTTGCCTTGACCTTGTATCTGGTCAACAAGGCGAAGGAGAGCAGCGATGTTCCCAAGAAGATCATCGTCACCAACCGCAGCGAAGCACGGCTCAACGAGATGCGGCATATCCATGGATCGCTGCAATTTCCCTTCGCCATCGAATACCACCTTTGTCCGACAGCGGCGGAGAATGATGTATGGGTATCCTCTCTTCGGCCAGGTTCCCTGGTTATCAATGCGACGGGCCTGGGTAAGGATGGTCCCGGTTCTCCTGTGACCGATGCCGCGGTATTCCCCATGAACGGATATGTGTGGGAGTTCAATTACCGGGGAGACCTGGTGTACCTTGACCAGGCTCGAGCCCAAGAGCAGGCCCGCAACCTGGTGGTGGAGGACGGATGGGTGTATTTCATCCATGGGTGGACCAGGGTCATAGCAGAGGTATTCCACATCGATATTCCGACCGAAGGGCCCGAATTCGATACCATTAGTGAAATCGCACGCAATACACGCTGAATAGGAGATGAGATCATGAAGGATATGGTATCCAAAGTATTTTCTTTCGACATGAAGACCGGCAAGGCTCCCGCCTCCGATGCCGTTTCGCTCAAACGTCCGCTATCGGCCCTCAAGAAGATTTTTTCCGACCAGCAGGCTGCCGATGCCATCCTGGCCAACGGTGATCCCCTGGTCTACGAATTCTACGACCTGCACATGCCGGAGAGGGAAGGTGATTTGGCTTTCGGTAGCAGTATCGTCTACCCGGGCACCGTCGGCAAGGAATTCCATATGACCAAGGGACACTTCCATACGATCATCGATACCGCCGAGGTCTACTACTGCCTGAATGGATATGGCATGATGATGATGGAGAGTCCCGAAGGCGACATCGAATACCAGGAGATGAGGCCGGGTCAAGCCGTCTATGTCCCTGGCCGCTATGCGCACAGGAGCATCAACCTGTCGCATACCGAAACCCTTGTGACCTTCTTCGTGTTCCGAGCGGATGCCGGACACGATTACGGGACGATCGAGGAGCGGGGATTCAGGAAGCTTGTGGTGGCCGAAGGCGACGGCTATGCTGTGGTCGACAATCCCAGTTGGGCCGAAGCATGACGGAGGAGTCCATGGAGAATTCGAGAGGCAATGTCCTGGTGACACCCCGATCCTTGTCAAAGGAAGGGCACCCCGCCCTGAGCAAACTGGAACAGGCCGGGTTCACGGTCCTTATGCCGTGGCCGGGCAAGCAACCTTCCGAAGAGCAATTGCTGGAGGTGGTTCCCCACTGTGTCGGCTACCTTGCCGGTGTCGAGCCTATTTCCCGGAACGTCCTTGAGGCTGCGACACGTCTCAAGATCATCAGTCGCAATGGAGTCGGTATCGACAATATCGACCTTGAGGCTGCAAAACTTCATGCAATTGCGGTCGAGGGAACCCCTGGAGCCAACTCGCAGGGTGTGGCCGAGCTGGCGCTCGGTCTGATGTTCGATTCCTTGCGCGCAATCGCTTTGAGCAACGCGGTGCTGAAAAGCGGCCAGTGGACCAGAAAGCTCGGCAGCGAGGTCCAGGGGAAGACACTTGGCCTCGTCGGGTGTGGAAATATCGGGCAACGGTTCGCCAAGATGGCGATCGGCATAGGTATGCGCGTAATCGGGTACGACCTCTACAGAAACGAGGAATTTTCAAAGTTGGAAGGTTTCGGGTATGTGGACTTGGATTCCGTTCTCACCGATTCCGATGTCATTTCACTCCATTGTCCGCCTGGTGATGCCCCTCTGTTGGATACACGTGCACTCGCGATGGTCAAGCATGGCGTGGTGGTGGTCAATACCGCAAGGGATTCCCTGGTGGATCATGGTGCCATGTTCGAGGCGTTGGAACGGGGCCAGGTCTTGGCATACGCCACCGATGCCTTTGCGAAAGAGCCGCCGGAGATCGACGCCTTGTTCAACCACGAGCGTGTTGTCCTCACCCCGCATCTCGGTGGGTTCACCAAGGAGAGTGTCGAGCGTGCCACGGTTGCCGCAGTCGACAATATAGTGCAGTATTTGGGATAGTCATACGCACATGGATATCCATGGGGAGAAGTAGAATGGAAAGAAATCTTACTGAAGCGATCGCACAGGTCAAACTGGTTCCGGTTATCAAACTCACCAAGGTGGAGGATGCCCTTCCCCTTGTGGACGCATTGGTTGCCGGAGGACTGCCTGTGGCCGAGATAACCTTCAGGACCGCGGCTGCCGCCAAATCGATAGAGACAATCCGTAGGCAAAGGCCGGACGTTCTCGTCGGGGCCGGCACTGTGCTGACAGTGGACCAAGCCCAACAGGCGATCGATGCCGGAGCGTCGTTCGTGGTTGCCCCGGGATTCAATCCGGCGGTGGTGGATTTTTGCATCGGCAAGAACATGCCGGTCTTCCCGGGGGTGACATCCCCGACCGAAGTCGAGATGGGGCTTGCCCGTGGTTTGAAAGTATTGAAATTCTTTCCGGCCGAGGCTGCCGGTGGTGTGGCGATGCTCAAGGCGATGGGTGCGGTGTATGACATGCGATTCATGCCGACCGGTGGTATCACAGAGAAGAATGTCCTGTCGTACCTTGGTTTGAAGAATGTATTGGCGTGCGGCGGTTCCTGGATGGTCAAGCCGGAGCTGGTCGATGCCGGCAAATTCGATGAGATTGCCAAGATAACCCGTCAGGCGGTTGAACTGGTGAAAAGCCTGTAGCATGGAAACACCACGTTGTTCCACCAGGCATGTGGACCTCCCCATGTGGCTCGCATCCGCGAAATTGCAGGGCGATGCAACAGGTGACTTGGAGTTTGCCTGGATGGGGCAAGCGGGGTTCGTGTTCAAAGCAGGTACACTGCTGGTGGGAATAGACCTATACCTGTCCGATTCGTTGGCTGAGAAATATCGCAATGGGCACTTCCCCCACAAGCGCATGATGGCTCCTCCCATATCCCCTCAACAAGCGATGCCGCTGGCAGTACTGGCAAGCACCCATGGACACACCGACCACATGGATCCCGGTACGATCGGTCCTATATACCGTGACATGGAGGAACGGGGTCCGCTGTTCATCTGTCCACGTGCCGAAACGGCGAAGGCGATGGAACGGGGTGTTCCCGCAAACCGGATCCTCGGTTTGGATGCGTACGAAACCTTCACCCGGTCCTCGAAGGGCAAGAATGGGTATGCATTTACCGCACTGCCGGCCGCCCATGAGGGATTGAGCCAGGATTCGTCGGGGAACCACCTGTATCTGGGGTATATCATGGATATCGCGGGGTACCGTATCTACCATAGCGGAGATTGCATTCCGTATCCCGATTTGGGAAAGAACCTGCGTACCATGGGAATCGATATCGCACTGCTTCCCGTGAATGGGAGGGACGAGACCCGCTCTTCACATGGTGTCCCGGGAAACTTCTCCATCGACGAGGCAATACGATTGAAAGCCGAAGCAGGAATACCGCTCCTAGTTCCGCACCACTTCAGCCTGTTCGACTTCAACACCGTGTCTATAGAAGAGATAGCAAGGAAAATGGGTGATGCCGACCTGATTGTGGGAAAAGATTGTCTGATACCCGAACCTGGTGTGGTATACTCATGCAGGTCCAAAGGATGAGCACAAGATGATAGATGGCTTTCTACTTGAAAAGAAGTTGAACAAGAATATTCCCATTCCCCTGTACTATCAGTTGAAAGAGCTGCTGATGGAGTATATTTCGGTCAGTGACGAAAACACGCCGCTTCCGACAGAATCGCAGCTGTGTGAACATTTCCAGGTTTCCCGGTCCACCGTCCGCCAGACCCTCGGGGAGTTGACCAGCGATGGGTTCCTCGTGCGCCACAAGGGCAAGGGGACCATGATCCTTCCACGAAAGATAGATCAGGATTTCCTTGTTGTACTCGAGAGTTTCAACGACGAGATGCACGAGAAGGGCTACACTCCCCATACCGAGGTGTTGAGCCTCACCGTTCAAGAGGCATCCCCCTCGGTCGCCAAGGCCTTGAAGATCGCCAAAGGGGATCCAGTTGTGAATCTGGTGCGCTTGCGAGGAGCGAATTCGGTTCCCATGGTTCTGGTTTCGTCCTACCTGCCAGCCGCATTCCATGGTTTGGGTTCCTTGGTCACAGAGGATCTGGTGAACAATTCCCTCTACCGGATAATGGAGGACACCTACCATGTCCCCATCGAATCGAGCAGACGCGTCATAGAGATCCGGTTGGCGGGTGACTTCGAGGCGTCGCACCTCAAGGTGGCTCCCCATGCCCCGCTGCAATACATCGAGACGATTTCCACCACCACGGACAACATTCCCGTCGAGTTCTCCAAGGCTTCGTACCGTGGGGATATCAGCAGGTTTGTCATTGAGATCAGGAAGAAGAAGATTTGAATCGGATTAATGTGATTTTCGTCCTGTTATCCTTACAGATTAAATTTAATTGCCTAAAAAATTAAAATAGCAATATAAAATACACACTATTATCCCTGCTTTTCCAGTTAAGAAAACTATTGACATCTATAGAAACTATGGTACGATTATTACTGAAACGTTTTAGAAAAAGGGAGGAGACGTATGAAAGTCGGAATTGATAGTTATTGTTATCACAGGTTGTTTGGGGAAGCCTACGATGACCAGAAAGCTCCATCCAAGAATATTACACTCGAATGGTTTATACAGAGGGCCCATGAATTGGGTGTGGACGGTGTATCATTGGAGTCATGTTTCATTCCACGGTTCGACGCTTCATACCTAAGTGAAATAAAAGGTATGTTGGACGAGTACAAGCTTGATAGGGTATACGCGTGGGGACATCCCGATGGACTTGAGGGTGGATACAACGAAGCCGCATATGACGATATGTTGGAGCATATGGAATTTGCCGAGGCGATAGGCGCCGATGTGATGCGGGTATGCGGAGCAAGTCTGCTGTTTAGGTTCCGCGACCATGAATGGATGATCGATACCCTGACAAGGATGTTTTCCAATGCAATGCCTCATGCGGTGAAGAAGGGCATCCGGATTGCGAACGAGAACCATATCGACTTCAATTCGACAGAAATGCTCAGATTGATCCATCAAGTAGATTCTCCCAATTTTGGAATAAATTTCGATACCGGGAATTTCATGAGAGTTTTGGACGACCCGGTCGAAGGGATGAAAAAATTGGCGAAGCACACCTTCTCGACGCATGTGAAGGACTTGAAGCCCCAAGCGGGCCTATCTGTCGACAATTGGCACTTCTTCGCCTGTACTCCTACCGGAGAAGGGTTGGTGAACAACTTGGAGTTGGCCAAGATTCTCAAGGCCGCCGGCTACAAGGGCTTCCTTGCAATGGAGATAGATTATCTCCATGAAGAGTTCCGCAACAATTGGGCTGATGACGACGAAGACAAGGCTGTTGCCCAGAGCGTCAAGGAACTGAAGAGGATCGCAAATCTGGTCGGTTGACTGATTGGGAGTACTAGCAATGAAAACAATGAATGTGGGAATAATCGGTTATAAGTTCATGGGTAAAGCCCATAGCAATGCCTGGTCCAGGGCACACCAATTCTTTGATATGGGAATCAAACCTGTCATGAAGGTAGCATGCGGACGTCACCCGGATGCTCTGAGAGAATTCGCCGACAATTGGGGCTGGGAAGAAATCGAGACGGACTGGAAGAAGGTGGTGTCACGACCTGATATAGATATCATCGATATCTGTGTACCACAATACTTGCATTTTGATATTGCTATGGCTGCGTTGAAAGCGGGCAAGCATGTATTCTGTGAAAAGCCATTGGCGATGAATGTAGAAGAGGCACGTCTTCTGTGTGAAGAGGCGGACATGCATGCTGGATTGATCCATTATGTAAACCATAACTATCGCAGATGTCCAGCTGTGATGTTGGCAAAGCAATTGATTGATGAGGGGAAGATTGGACGCATTTTCCATTGGCGCGGAGCGTATCTCCAAGATTGGATTGTTGACCCCAATTTCCCCTTGACCTGGCATTTGCAGGCAGATAAGGCAGGAATGGGTCCCCAGGGAGATCTGAATTCGCATAGTGTCGATTTAGCTCGTTTCTTGATTGGAGAAATTGAGAGTGTATCTTGTATGACTGCCAATTTTATTACGGAAAGGGTCTTGCCCGATGAAGCGGCTTCAGGAACTTTCAATGGTACTGCCGATACTACCGCAGGAAAGGGAAAAGTCACCGTTGAGGATGCCGCCTTCATGCATGTCCGTTTTACCAACGGCGCTCTCGGATCGTTTGAGACCACCAGATTTGCACCGGGTAGAAAAAACTACAACTACTTTGAGATATATGGAAGCAAGGGCAGTCTTGTCTTCAATCTCGAACGGATGAACGAGCTGCAGTTCTTCAGTCTGGAGGATCCATCATACGCACAAGGCTTCAAGACCATTATGGTGACTGAGGGCGAGCACGCGTATATTTCCGGCTGGTGGCCACCTGGGCATATCATTGGTTACGAGCACGAGTTTGTTCATGCTGTGGTTGATTTTATGAAGGCAATAGAGTCGAAAACTCAGATTTTCCCCAATTTCCACGATGGGCTTCGTGGATTGGAGATTCTGAGCGCCGGGTTGCTCTCTGCAAAGGAACGAAAGGAAATCAGGGTATAAAACCCAAGTACTCCGATTGCATCAATGATCTTCTTGAATACAAGGGAATAGCAACTTTTTAAAAAACATAATGACGTTCTTATGTTTTGAGTATAGAATAGGATTGAATCACAAAGTGGATCGAGGGAGCTAAATGGAAAGTATTCTGAAGATGAGAGGCATTAGAAAAAGCTTTTTTGGTGTTGAAGTGCTCCATGGTCAGGATTTCGAAATTTCGAAGGGAGAAATTGCGGCTCTATGTGGTGAGAATGGTGCGGGTAAATCGACACTCATGAAAATCCTTGCCGGTGTATATACCTGTGATAGTGGTGAAATCGAATATAAGGGTGAGAAGCTGGGACCAAATATTACTCCAATGGATGTCCAACGTCGTGGAATCTCAATGATTCACCAGGAATTGAACCTACTGGAAGATTTGACGGTTGCACAAAACATTTTTCTTTGTCGCGAACCGCGAAATAGGATCGGAGCTATCGACTATAAGAAAATGAATAGCGATGCAAAAACCCTACTTGCTAGATTGGGTGAGAAGATTGACCCTACGAGGAAAGTCCACGAACTGAAGATTGCACAGAAACAGATGGTGGAGATCGCAAAAGCCATTTCCTTCAATGTGGAACTGTTGGTGATGGACGAACCGACATCCGTGTTAACAGGTAAAGAGACCGAGATACTATTCAATCTCATTAGAAATCTAAGCAAAGAGGGTGTTGCGACAGTCTACATTTCCCATAGGCTGAAAGAAATCGTCGACCTGTGTCAAACTGTCTCTATTTTACGGGATGGGACATTCGTAACAAAGAAAAATGTCGCAGATGTAACCGTAAAGGATATCGCTACCCTTATGGTGGGAAGGGAAGTCAAAGAATCGATGGCTTCCGACTATAATGGGAATGGTGAAATAGTGCTTGAAGTCAAGGATGTTTCCGATACCATGTTAAAGGATATTTCCTTTACGTTGAGAAGAGGTGAGATTCTCGGATTCAGTGGGTTGGTAGGTGCCGGACGAAGTGAGTTGATGGAAGTCATTTTTGGCATACGAAAACCGCATCATGGCGAAATTATCTTAGAGGGGAAACCGATTACTGTAAAAAGTGCAATTGATGCAATTAAAGCAAATATCGGATTTGTTACAGAAGATCGTAAGGACACAGGCCTGGTTTTGGGACGGTCGATCCTTGACAATATCAATTATGAATTTTGGTTGAAGAATCGCGGGGGTATGCGCCGGAGGCGCGATTCTTCCAAACGCACGCAAGATGCGATAAAAGAGATGTCCATTCGATGCACGGGGGAAGACCAATTGGTGAGCAACTTGTCCGGAGGCAATCAACAGAAGGTTGTTCTTGGCAAATGGCTAATCGCAAATGCGAAAATTCTGATTCTGGATGAACCGACAAGAGGCGTCGACGTAGGAGCGAGACAAGAGATCTATAGGATTATTCAGAATCTCGCGAATAATGGCGTCTCAATTATTATCGTATCGTCCGACCTGCCCGAGATCATGGGTATTTGTCAGCGTACTGCAGTGATGCATGAGGGTAGGTTGACCGGGGTCTTGAACAATTCGGAAATGTCCGAATCCAAAATAATGTACTATGCAACCAATGTATAAACTGGAGAATCAATGAAATGGTAGGGATAAAAAAACAACAGTCGGTTGGAGAAATATTGGTTAGGATCTGGAAGAATTATAGCATTGTAGTGGTGTTCTTCATTATTATCGCGATTTGCGGAATCTTGGCACCGCGATTTCTCCAGCCCAACAATTTGCTGAATATTCTTCGAAATACCTCGATCGTGGGTGTAATTGCATTGGGAATGACCTTCGTGATAATTGGTGGAGGGATAGACCTTTCAAGTGGTCCTGTAATGGCAACCTCCGGAGCAGCCCTCATCTTTATGCAAAGAATGGTCACTGAAGCTGGGACCCCTGTTTATCCCCTTTGGTTTGCTATCTTGGTCTGTTGTTTGATCGGTACGGCATTTGGGTTGTTGAATGGTTTGATTATCACCAAGGCAAAATTGCCCCCATTCATTGTGACTCTGGCAGTTGGTATCATTGCCCGATCGTTGGTCATGTACTTTGGTCGCGGTGCCACCATAATGGGAAACCGAATCATCGAGTTTACCCGTATAGGAAGTGGTTCGATATTTGGTATACCTACCCCTTTCATCATAGCGGCATTGCTTGCATTCCTCTTTCATTTCATTCTGACAAAGACCAAGTTCGGAACGTATGTATTCGCAGTAGGCGGTAACGAAAATGCTTCGAGATATTCAGGTATCAAGGTTGATAGGATCAAGATCTACACGTATATGATCGTAGGTCTTTGTGCTGGTATCGCCGCCACTATCGAGATGTCCCGAATGGCAGCGGTTGCGGTGACAACCAGTGGAAGCCAATATGAATTCGAAGCAATTACAGCGGTGATTGTAGGTGGGACAGCGCTTTCTGGAGGACGAGGAAGGATTCTGGGCACAATTGTTGGGTTTGTCATCCTTGGAATTGTCAACAACATGATGATCATGTTGAACATTTCTCCGTATCTTTCCGGAGCTGTCAAAGGATCGGTGATTCTCTTTGCGGTATTGATGCAAAGAAAAGATTGAGTTGAAACGACCCTCCCGCATGTGAGCGGAAGGTCGAAAAAAATGGAGGTCTATATGAAAAAGACGTTACTACTGGCTCTGGTTCTCTTGTTGGTAGTCTCAGGTATGGGACTGTTTGCAGCAGGGCAGACTGAAAGCGCTGAAGGAAAAATGCGGGTTGCAGTTTCTCTTCCACCTGCAAACAATGCATGGCAGGCAAGATTGCTTGATACTGTCCTGGCAGAGACAGCGAAAGATACTGATGAATTTGAATTCACAGTGAAAAACGCTGTTGATGATGCAGATCAGTACAACATGCTGCAAACGTTCAAGGATGGCGGTTATGACATGATCATCGTTCTTCCCGGAAATGGGACACTTATGACCCCGATCTGTGAAGAGATTTACGATGCCGGCATCAAGGTGATGGTTCTTGACCGACCGATCGAAAGTTCCAAGTATACTGTTCTTCTTGCTGGTGACAACTACGGTGCTGGTGTGAATGGAGCTAAGTATCTTGGGGCACGACTTGGTGGAAAAGGACAGATTGCTGTGTTGAGAAGCTATGTTGGAATCCCAATCGACTTGGAACGTTATAATGGTTTCATGAATACTCTTAAGAAAGAGTATCCTGGAATCAAGGTTCTTGTCGAAGGTGATGGAGAATTCAACCAGGAAGCTGGTCTGAAGGCTATGTCGAATATCCTTCCTGCCTACCCAAAAATTGATGCGGTCTTCTGTCAGGATGACGAGACAGCTATTGGGGCCCTTACTGCGATTGAAAGTGCCAAACGCACTGATATCCAGTTTGTGACAGGCATGGGCGGTGCGAAGAATGCCTACGATCGCATGACCGCAAAGGATCCTCGCTACGGTGCATCGATGTCATACTTCCCCTCAATGGGAGGCGATGGTGTCAGATTGGCCAAAGAGATTCTTAGGGGTGCCACTTTCAAGAAAGACAACCTTTCACCAAGTTACATAGTGACTTCGGAGAATGTTGCCCAGTACATGAAGGAAGCCTATTGATCAATTGACTATAGGAGGTGCGCATATTCTTGCGCACCTCCTAGTAACAAGTGCCAAAAATTCGATAAGATGGAAGCGAATGAAGCTATCTTCTTGCGGTCCCAATTCGCTGAAAAAGTAGCTGCATGAAGGACAGTAATGATAAATCAGAAACTGCCACGGTATGTTCAGGTATATGCGCGGCTGAAAAAACAGATAGAGTCCCATTCATATAAGGTCGGTGAATTCCTACCACCCGAACCGGAATTGGAGAAGATTTTCCATGTCAGTAGGACTACTGTCCGAAAAGCAGTGGAAATGCTTTCCCAGGAAGGTTTGGTATATATCCAGCAGGGACGGGGCACCGAAGTTCTGAATGTAACACCTACACAGAAATTGCAATATGTCACATCGTTTTCTGAAACCCTTAAGGAACAAGGCTTTCAGGTTCATTATCGGGATATAGAGGCGGTTCTGATTCCATCCCCCATCGATGTGGCCGAAATGTTGCAGATCCAGCCGGGGAAACCTGTCGTCCGTTTGGACCGTGTTGCTATCGTACATGACAAACCACTTGCTTTACTTACCAATTATCTTTTGGAAGATATGGTTCCCAATTTTGTCAACACTATCAAGAAGATGAAATCCTTGTATGAGTTTTTGGAGTCGGAGTATAACCTGGTGTTTGATTCAGCCAATGACTTCATCACTGCCAAACCTGCACCCAAGGATGAGTCCAGTATACTAGGGGTTCCGGACGGTTATCCGTTGCTTCAGGTTAGAAGAATTTCATTTATCAAGACGCGACCGGTAGAGTTTGTGCTTCTTCGGATAATCGGCAATAAATATGAATATTTCGTTCACACCAAAGAACGTCCCCCAAAATTATAAAACGTATGAATATTACCATAAAAGAGATTGCCAAACTCGCGGATGTATCACGAGGAACTGTAGACCGGGTTATCCACGGAAGACCAGGAGTCAAACCGGATATCCGCAAAAAGGTCCTTGCCATTCTCAAGGATTTCAATTATCAACCAAATTTGGCTGGAAAGGCGTTGGTGCAGTCTCGACGAAACATAAAGATTGGAGTAGTACTTTCCCCTGATTTCAACCCCTTTGTCGAGGAGATGAAGAAGGGCATTGCCGATGAAGCCGAGAAAATAAGTGCTTTCGGTGTCGAGTTGGATATTGAAGTTATTAGGGCATTTGACAGTTCCGAACAACTTGCTGTATTGGAGACACTCTGTGAGAAAGATGTTTCTGCGATAGCGATTGTTCCCGTTGATGACGAGTCGATAAGAATCCGGATCAACGAAATAGTGGGGGGGGGAATTCCCGTCGTCACATTCAATTCCGATTTGCCTGGATCCAGAAGATTATGTTTTGTCGGACAGGACAACTTCCGTGCTGGTCGAACGCAGGGAGCGTTGGCGCATATCCTACTTAGGGAAATATCCGAACCGAAGATTGCGATAATAACAAGTACTCTGCATTTGGCCTGCCATAAGGAAAGGGTTGATGGTTTTCAAAAAAAATTGTCGGAATGTACGAATTTCCAGGTAGTTGCTTGCGAGGAAAACTTCGATATGGACGATGTTGCCTTTACATTGACATCAAAATATTTAGAGACTTTCCCGGATCTTTCATTGATATATCTAACTGGTGGAGGAATCGCTGGAGTAGCTCGGGCGTTGGAAAGGAAGAACACTGGAAAATTTGTGCGGGTTCTATGCCATGACTTGATTCCGGAGAGTCGACAACTTTTATATACCGATAGGATCGATGCGGTGATTGGACAGGATCCCTACAACCAAGGGTGTCTACCCATACGGATACTATTTGATTATCTGTTTATGGCTAAAAAACCTACAAACGAGTGTATCTATACGAATATTGAGATATTTACGAGCGAAAACACTTCATCCCTGAATTTGGTTTAAATAGATTTCTTGCAGGATGCATATTTTTGTTTTATACTGTGTACGAGCACGGTTTTTAAAAGTGCCGATTGGAAGGAGATCGTTCTTATGGCAGAGATTTGGACTATGGGAGAGTTGTTGGTAGAAATTATGCGTCCTGAAGCTGATATACCGTTTGATAGAACCGATAGATTTCTCGGCCCGTTTCCAAGTGGAGCTCCGGCAATTTTTATTGATACCGCAGCCAAATTGGGTATGAAGTCAGGAATGATTGGTGGGGTGGGAGATGATGGGTTCGGTTTGAATGTTACACGGCGGTTGAAGGAAGACGGGGTGGACTGTCGATATATACAGACACTTGAAGGGACGACTGGAGTGGCCTTTATCACCTACAGCTCTGATGGATCGCGTGAATATATTTTCCATTTGGCTAAAACCCCGGCAGTTGGTGTCAAGATGCCGGAAAATCTTGAAGTAGGTGATTCAGGTTTTTTTCATCTCATGGGGTGCTCCCTTTTTATGGACCCGGATTTTACAAAAGAGATTCTTGCAACGATGAAGGCCTTTGTCGCCAAAGGGTATCGCGTTTCGTTTGATCCAAATATTCGGACTGAACTTCTGAAAGGAAATGCTATCGAGAAGGTCGTAGCGCCTGTTCTTGAAAATTGTTCTGTACTACTTCCCGGCAAGGGCGAGTTGTTGGCTCTTTCGGGAAAGGAAACAGTCGAAGCTGCCGCTGAATACTTGTTCAATAAGCATGAGAATCTGTCCATCATTGCAGTTAAGCTTGGAAAGGAGGGATGTCAGGTCATAACACGAGAGCATAGCGAATCGTTCATGGCTGTAAAAATTGAGGAGATCGACCCCACTGGAGCCGGCGATTGTTTTGACGCAGGTTTCTTGAGTGTCCTCTTGGATGGAGGAACACTGGAAGAGGCGGCTTTGACAGGAGCTGCAGCAGGAGCTCTCAACGTACATGCTTTTGGTCCGATGGAGGGGGATATCAACAGGCAAAACATTGCCTGTGTCATTGCGTCGATATATGAATAACAAAGGAGGAGAAACATATGAATAAGATTGGGATACATTATGGGAGTTTTATCAGCAATTGGATGGACGACCAATTGCCACTGATCAGGAAAGTCAAGAAACTGGGCTTCGATTTATTGGAGTTCGGGAGTGACTACTTGCTTTCCCAGGATGATGAAGGATTGAAACGGTTGCGTGACGAGGCGGAAGAGGTTGGCGTGGATTTGACTATCAGTCTCGGTCTGACTCCCGCACAAGATATAGCCTCTCCTGTTGCCGCAGAGAGAAAAGCAGGGAAGGATATACTCAAGCGTGTATCCGTAGCAATGGCAAAGACAGGAATATCCGATGTCAGCGGAATACTCTACTGTGCTTGGAATGGAAAGATCTCGTCATATGCTGAAAAGCCTTCCCGATGGAAATATAGTGTTGAGTCGATGAAAGAAGTTGCCAAGGTATTTGAGGACAATGGAGTCTTTGTGAATGTCGAGGTTGCCAACCGGTTTGAGAATTATTTGATCAACACATGCGATGAAGCTCTTGCCTATGTCTCAGATGTCGGATCGGATCATGTTGGGATCCACTTGGATACCTTCCATATGAACATTGAAGAAGAATCATTCGTTACTCCGATCTTGAAAGCTGTTCCTAAGATGCGATACTTCCATATTGGGGAAAACAACCGGAAGATGCCTGGATTGGGTATGCTTCCTTGGAAGACAATCTTCGATACCCTGAAAATTGCTGGTTATACTCGGCCGATATCTATGGAGCCATTTGTTAGACCCGGTGGTGAGGTTGGATCTGCTATCAGTCTATATAGGGACATGATGGATCTCTCGGATTATGAGAATGATTTGAGGCAGTCATTGGCTTTTGTACGGTCAATGCTGAAATAAAGGGGGTAATGCGTATGAAGATGGGATTTTTTACGGCCAATTTTACTGAACGGCCTCTGGAAGAAGTAGCACGTATGGTTGTTGAATATGGCTATGAAGCGATAGAGATCCCCGTATATGAAGGAAATGGCCAATTGGAGATTGAGGATATCTTGAAGCCGGGGGCTGCGAAAAAGGTACTGGAGATGACGAAGGGTCTTGGCCTTGAGATTTCAGCATTAAGCAATCACCCTGAATCCTTCTTGATAATGGGCCCTACCGGAATTGAAACCGATTTCATCATGAAAGGCACAGCTGAGGAAAAAATTAGACACGGGTCGGAACGACTGGTAAGAACGGCACAGGCAGCCAATGCCTTGGGTGTCGATACTGTCGTGGGGTATCCTGGTGTAGAGAACTGGGGTCGTTTTTTCTTCTTCCCATACGGACAAGGATGGGCGGAATATGAACAACAATTTGCGGATCGGTTTGTTCCGATTCTTGATGAGTTCAAGAAGTATGGCGTGAAGTTTGCGATTGAGCCACATCCGAATAGCTTCGTCTATGACATATACACCGCAGAACGCGCAATTGAACTTGTCGATAAGCATCCATGCTTGGGATACAATTTCGATCCAGCGAATATCCTCTATCTCTCGATATCACCGCAAATTTTCATCGATCGACTGGGAGAAAGGATTTTCCATGTCCATGCCAAGGATGCCGAGCTGGTTGAGCATAATCTTGCAGTCGGAGGAACCCTTATGCAAGGGGATATGAGGAGAATAGACAGATCTTTCCGTTTCAGGATCCCCGGATGGGGTGATGTGCCTTGGAAGAAAGTGATTACAGAATTGTCTATGGTTGGTTACAAGGGAGTATTGAGTTATGAACATGAAGATGTGACGATGAGTCGCATGGATGGTGTCAAGAAAACAGCCGCATACTTGAAGCCTCTCATCATCGAAGCGTCGTATGAGGGGAGATCGGACAAATTGTTCAGTGAGACTTGAGCAATAGACTCCGAGTATGTTGAAAAGGCGGCCGAAGAGCCGCCTTTTTATATTTACGGATGGATTAGATTCAGAGATTGATAGTTTCCGATCCTTCGACAGGTGTGATGAAAATCTTTACGAGGTTTCTATTTTTTTGGAGTAGCAGAAGAGCCTCTTCCATTTTATCGAGTGGCATGATTTTTGAAAAAAGTGGTGTTGGGTCGATTCGATTGTTGGACAAAAGGGTGATGGCATCAGTCCAGTCTTCGCCTACCCCTGCACATGAACTTGTTATCTTTTTTTCACTCAATACCAGTTTTGCAGGATTGATTCGCATGACATCATCATCGGCAGTTATTCCAAAAGCAGCCAATGTACCGCCTGGACGTAGCATATCGAGAGCTTGTTCATATGTTTCTGGAGTTCCGACCGATTCGATTACGTAGTCGGCACCTCGGCCGCCAGTGAGTTCCCTCACCCGCTCAACGGGATCCGGGTAATCTTCAGTGCTGATTACGATATCCGCTCCCATTTTTTTTGCGATTTCCAAACGGTCCTTGTTCCTTCCAATCACAATGATAGGTGCGGCACCCCGCTCTTTTGCGGCGGCTGCATGCAAGCTACCCAATCCACTTCCCAAGATAGCGATACTTGATCCGATTGGCATGTTCAGTGCTTTCAACGAGTGGATGACGCAAGATGTCGGTTCCACAAAAGCGGCTTTCAGCATATCCATGGATTCGGGTATCTTGTGGATGAGTTTCCATGGTGCCTTGACGTACTCCGCAAAGGCTCCATCCATGTGGATACCCAATTGCCTGAATTCGGAACAGAGCAGGGTCTGGCCTTTTCTGCAATAGAAGCAATGGCCACATCCCATGTTGATATCCGCAGTCACACGGTCTCCGACAGAAAGCCCGATCACTTCGGAACCAACTTCAACGATTGTACCAGAGAATTCGTGACCTGCGATAAGAGGCAACTTGTCGGCTGAATATTTGCCTGTGTAGATGCTCCAATCGGTACCGCAAATGCCAGTGTAGGCGATCTTGATCAAGACCTCAGAATCATTGATTTCTGGGATCGGTACATCTTTGACGGTAATCACTCCCGGGTTTTCATAAACTGCAGCTCTCATAGTTTTTGACATAATCTTTACCTCGATATTCATATTTCTAAACGAAGCGAGAGGAGAGAATCGTCATACAGCTTTCTCTCCTGAACGAGTGCCGGGAATGTACGGTCCATTACCCGGGCTCTTGGGTATTGATACCATTCATTTGAACAAAGCGTCGTTTCGACCTTCGTACGGACTATTGATTACAAGAGGCTTAAGGAATTCAATTGTTTTTGCGATTCCATCCTCCCTGCTCATCGTAACATCTTCATGTTCATAACTCATAACATAATCATATCCGATCATAGAAAGTTCTGTTATTACATTTTTCCATGGTACCGAACCCCAACCTGGGATCCTAAATCGGAACCCACGGTTCAGATTCTGCCAATTACCTTGCGGGATGACTCCGGAATTCCGAACATTATGGCTGACAACCTGACCATCCTTCGCATGGACGTGGTAAATGTGCTTTCCGAGTTTGTCGATGAAGTTCTCCACATCGATACCGAGATAAATTAGGTTTGCAGGATCGAAATTGAATCCCCATTCGGGACGTCCTTCCATTAGTTCCACACTTCGCAACGCCGTATCGATATCATAGACCAATTGGTTCGGGTGTGGTTCGTGTGCAAACTTGATTCCGTATTCCTTGAACTTATCAAGTATTTTCCCCCAGCGTTCCACGAACTCCATTTCCATGACTTCCCATCCCTTCGAGTAGGGGAACGGAAAGAAGCGTCCGAAATTTTCACAACCTATGAAACCACAAACAACCGGAACTTCCAGTTCATTAGCTGCCTGGGCTGCCTTTATGATACGTTCCGATCCATATTTGATGCGTTCTTCCTTGGTTCCCGGATGGATCCATGCAGTATCATCGCCGTACGGGCCGAGTACCAGCAGCGATTCGGTATGATTGCTCAACGCAGATATCATCAGTCCATGGTCCTTGACGACTTTCTTAATCTCCTTGGCTGTCTTGTTTTCAATCATCGCATCGATATCGAGGTGCGGATTTCCGTCTTTGAATGCTGGAATTTCGACAGCTTCGTACCCATAGTCCGCCGCCTTCCTACACACTTCCCTGAAAGACAAATCTAGGTATGTAGCGGTAAATAATCCAATTTTCATATTACGTGCTCCTTAATGGATTCTTTGGAATCATACAGAAAGGATAAGATGTGTTTGTTGATGTGTCAATAAAAATATCAACAAATTTATAGGAGTGGAAAGCAAGTTTAGTTTATACAAAACAATAAAATAAAAATTTTATTTATAAATAAAACTTGACATGTATGATTCATTGGGCTTAAATTGTAGTAACAAATATACAAGCAATTGTATGAGTATAAAGTGAGGGCAAAAATGACTGCGAATGATGCTGCTCGACTAATCGATATCAGTGCGGTACAGGCATATCATGGAAAAAAGGAAATAGATGAGCTTGTATCCTTCGCAAAGAAGTATCGATTCATCTCGGTGCACACACTACCATCCTGGACTCGATATCTGAGCAAAGCGCTTTCCGATTCTCCAGATATTTTGGTAGGTGCACCAGTTGGTTTTCCTTCTGGAGGAGCGCATATCAAAACCAAGGTTTTTGAAGCTGGACAGCTGATTGAAGATGGTGTTCAGGAAATGGATATGGTGCTAAATATTGGTAAATTGAAGTCTGGGGATTATGCATATGTTCTTGAAGAAATACGACAGGTTCGTGCTGTTGGCAAAGGGTTGCCGTTGAAAGTGATCCTGGAGACCAATTATTTGTCACCTGAAGAAATCAAGGCCGGTTGTGAGATTTGTATCGAAGCGGGAGCCGATTTTGTGAAGACCGGTACAGGCTGGGCTTTGGGTGGAACCACAGTGGATACGATACGGATGATCAAGGAGATTGTCGGGCACCGTATCAAGGTGAAGGCATCTGGTGGAATCCGGGACATTGATACCTTCAGGCAGATGCTTGATCTGGGTGTCGATCGGTTTGGCATGAATGTACTCACTTCGATCGAAATAGTACAAAGCTTTGACAAGTAGAGGTTGTCGCATGATACTTGCCTTCGATTTGGGAACTGGTGGGGCGAAAGTCTGTTTGTTCGAGGACTCGGGAAGACTGGTCGACAAGGCCTTTATGCCCTACGCAACCTCGTATCCTTCCAGTCGATTTCATGTACAAGATCCACAGGATTGGTGGTACGCAATTGTAGAAGGGACGCGTCTCTTGTGTAGGGAGCATCCCGACCGGGCAAAAGCAATCAAAGCTATCGCGATATCTGGGCAGAGCCTTACCGTGATTCCCTTGGATCGGAAGGGACGAATAGTTTTCGATGATATTCCAATATGGTCCGACACCCGACCTATCGAACAAACAGCACGCTTCTTCAGCGTAATAGATCAGGAGGAGTGGTATACATCGACCGGGAACGGATTCACGCCCGAATGTTATTCTCTCTTCAAAATGATGTGGTACAAGGATACCTATCCCGATATGTTTTCTTCTGTCGACAGAATCCTGGGGTCAAAGGATTATATCAACTTTTTGCTTACCGGAGAATTCGCCACTGACTATTCCTATGCTTCCGGTTTAGGTTCTTATTCTTTGGAAAAACGCGAATACATTGATGAATATCTCTGTGCGGCCGATATCTCCCGCACATTATTGCCAGAGCCTATAGCCTCGACAGAAAGAATCGGGTGCCTGTGTCCTGAAGCTGCAACGGCACTTGGGCTTTCCCGTGATGTCGATGTCTATTGTGGTGGTGTCGACAACTCCTGCATGGCTCTGGGTTCAAGGAATGTAGTAGATGGGCGACAGTACCTATCCTTAGGTTCTTCGGCTTGGATTGCTGTTTCGTCTGAGAAACCATTGGTGGATTCCAAGATAAAACCTTTCGTATTCGATCATGTGATTCCAAATATGTACACATCGGCGACTTCGATTTTTAGCGCCGGGAATTCTCTTCGCTGGTTTCGCGATACCCTCGCCGGAAACGCAGTGACAGAGGGAGGTCTGCGAAAAGTCGACCCGTATGTTGTGATCGACCAAGCTGCCGAGATGAGCAGGATTGGATCGAATGGCGTCATTTTCAATCCAACTTTGGCGGGTGCTCCTGCATCAAGCGATTACCCGAATATTACTGGGGCGCTATTGAATGTGACGCTGGGGACGACATTTTCCGATATCGCCCGCTCTGTATTGGAGGGCGTGACTTTTGAACTGTATGATATGTATCGAAAATTGCAGAAATTGACATCTCTATCAGGAAATCTGGTGTTGGTAGGAGGTGGAAGCAAGAGCCCCTTCTGGAGACAAATGTTTGCGGATGTGTTCGATGTCCAGGTAAGTCAGCTGAGTGCTGATCAAGATGCGGCGGCTCTAGGTGCTGCTGCGACAGCTGCCGTTGGAGCCGGTTTTTGGTCCAGCTTTGAACATATTGATGACCTTGTGCAGGAAATCGGTATCGTTGTACCCGATAAGTCACGAACAGATCGGTACAGGCAAGCTTTTGAAACCTATCGGAAAACTCGCTATAAGCTTTCTGAAATTGAGTTTTTTGATGCATGAAGTGTAGATTGAGAATTCTTCGATTGACGGTGCTTTGAAGGATTTCAACAGCTCTGTTAATGGAAATTTGTATACTATATGTAAAAATAAGGAGGGGCTGTATGGGTTATCGAGAAACGTTGTTGCAACCTATACGAATTGGGAAGCGGGAGGCTTCAAACCGGTTCTTCATCCAAGCAATGGAATGTAATGATGAAGATGTGAATGGGAATCCATCCCAGGAAACGCTTGAACGGTACCAAAAACTTGCTCAAGGTGGAGCCGGTTTCGTATCGTTGGAAGCGATAACCGTGACACGGGAAAGTCGAAGTCGTAGCAACCAACTGACAATACTTCCTGAGAATGCCAAAGCACTGGGGAAGTTTGTGGGCGATGTGAAAGCACACAATCCAAACATGCTGTTTGTATTTCAATTGACTCATTCGGGAGAGTTGTCCAATCCTGAATTCTCTCGAAGAGTCACCGTAAAACCTTTGCATGGATATGGTGGCGATTTGCTGAGCGAAGATGAGCTCGAAAAGATTATGGATCAGTTCGTTCTTTCTGCCCGAATTGCTTATGATGCAGGTGCTGATGGAATTGACATGAAGCTCTGCCATGGATACCTGGGATCGCAAATTCTCCGCCCGTACAATGATCGCAAATGGAAGTATGGTGGTGATTGGCAGAACAGGAGTCGTTTTGCGTTTGAATTGTATGAACGGATAGCGAAAGAGGTAAATGATCCGAATTTCCTGATTGGGTCAAAAGTTTCGATTTGGGAGGGGTTCCCGGGTGGATTCGGAACAGATGGTCCCGATTCACCAATTATTGATTTCACGGAACCGATAGCTCTGCTCAAAGGCTTGGAAGAACGGGGTGCGCAGTATTTCATTCAGTCGGCGGGAAGTCCATCGATTACCATTAACTTGACTCAACAGGATAAATATTCTCCATATTACGCGTATTTGCACCAGTATTTCGCGAAAACCATGAAAAAGCAGCTTCGTCCTGAAACAGTAATGATTGGATCAAATTTCAGTTTGTTCAGGAATGGGAAAAATGGACTTTGTGCCATATCGGAAGATCAAAGCAGTCTTTTCAATTATGGAGCCCAATGCATCGAGCGTGGTGTGGTGGATATGATCGCTTTGGGAAGACAATCGTTTGCAGACCCTGCGTTGCCCAAAAAATTGCTTGAGGGTAGAGAATCTGAAATCAATTGGTGTACAGTATGTGACAATTGTCTTGAACTGTTGATTCAACAGAGCAAGGTCGGGTGTGCTACGTACAATAAAAGATACACCGAAGAATTGGTGAAGACACGGAAAGTGAAAGGTAAATTACGGGTCGCACACACCTGATACTAACGATTGCAAGGGTTCATGGTAGTCTGTGAACCCTTGTTGTCAAGGGAATGTCGATATGTCGAAAGGAACCGCCCCATTATACTCTAAGATAGAAAAAGCATTGAAAGATTGGATCCTAGAGGAAAAATATAAATCGGGAGAATTGTTGCCAACCGAAGAAGAGTTGGCCAGAATGTTCAATGCCAGTCGAACTACGGTGAGAAATGCACTTTCCAATTTGGAAAAGGCCGGGTATCTATGGAGAAAACAAGGGAAGGGTTCTATCGTCAAAGATATCAAACTTTCCCAAGATTTGAATTATCTCAGTTCGCTCACAGAATCACTTGAACAACGTGGTGTGGCGGTTACTACAGGAATGCTGTCGATTACCAAGACAACACCCCCCCAGAAAGTGCGGGAAGAAATGGGAATAGGAGCAGAACAGAAAGTGTACTGGCTCCAGAGGACGCGAATCGCCGACGGTATTCCGATAGCGTACGTTAACAACTATATCATGGCGGGGATAGTTCCCAATTTGGAACAGAAGACCAAATTATTGGAAGTCCATGGTCTCTATAGTGTACTTGAGGAACAGTATAACATCCAAATTGACAGTTGCGTCGAAACTATCCACACATATATCAGTGGTCCCATGGAAATGGAGATATTGCAGCTCGACAAACCCGTGGCCTTGTTTCTGAGCAAGAGGGTTACCCGAACCGCGGATGGTAAGATATTTGAATATGTTACATCTGTAATTCGAGGAGATATGCATTCGTATACGGTATTTCTTAGAGATCGTCAAAAGGACAATAGTTGACCTGTGTATTCTTAAGCTCGCGAATTCATATACGCAAACGAATCGAATTGCAGTGACTTGATACTTGGTATATTTTCAAGACCATGGAAATCGACTTCCCAGATTTCCCCGTTTTTTGGGATTGATGAAGGATATTCGGGGAGTGTGTTGTTGAGCAAGCCGGACATGACCCTCATAGTGACGGCGTGGGTGATCACTAGGCAATCGGGGCCGTCGGCAGGTAACGATTTGAAGAACGAAGTGAGTCTGACTGCAATCATTCTGTACGATTCTCCTTGCGGAGGAAGCCAGTCCCACCGTTTTGTGCGGTCTTTCTCGTACAGTGGATCGCCTTCGACATCTTCATAACTTTTGCCGGCAAATATTCCGATATCTTGTTCGATAAGCCGTCGATCAATAATCAATGGAACCGGTCGAGGTATTACAAACGGTCGGGCTGTTTGCAATGCTCGTACAAGTGGTGAACAGTAGGCAATGGGGGGGGCGTGGTTTTGCAGGAAAAGTTGGGCTAGGGATTCGGCATCTGCGATACCTTTGGCACTTAAAGGAAAATCCTGATGACCAGCCAGCAGGTTTTTTTGGTTTGCTTCACTCTCCGCATGTCTCATAATAAATAGCTTGCTCATCTTCTGATTATCGCCAAGTCAAGACTTTGATGCAAGAGTGCGCAGATAACTGGAATGGAGGAATGTATGGTTTGCAGGGAGTTTTTGGATTTGGTTCGTTCCAACAAACAAGCGGGAAGACCTATTGGAGTCTTTAGTATTTGTAGTGCCCATCCAATTGTGTTGGAAGCTTCCATGCGACATGCATTGTCTCGAAAGTATCTGCTTGTGATAGAAGCCACCTCCAACCAGGTCAACCAATTCGGTGGATATACGGGGATGACTCCAAAGGGATTCGTGGACTATATCAAACGTCTTGCCGATAGGATTGGATATCCTTTTGATCGGATTCTACTCGGTGGTGATCATTTGGGTCCGAACCTATGGAAATCTGAGACGGCGGATTCTGCGATGCAGAAAGCTTGTGTGATGATTGAACACTATGTGCATGCTGGATTTAGGAAAATTCATCTGGATGCAAGCATGTATTGTTCCGATGACAAGGGAGATGTGAACAAACCCCTTGATGATAGGATTGTCGCTACCCGTGCAGCGAAACTTTGCCAAGTTGCGGAACGGGCGTGGGAGAATTCCGGACGGATAGGGGAAAAACCCCTGTACGTTGTTGGAACAGAAGTCCCCATCCCTGGTGGTATGACAACAAAGCATCATGTTGTGGAACCCACGATTCCCTCTGCGGCTCTGGAGACTTTGCGAATTTCTCAGGAAGTCTTTGTAGCGCACGGCCTTTCGGAGGTATGGGAGAGGGTTGTCGGATTGGTAGTGCAACCTGGAGTAGAATTTGGTGACCACGAAGTGGTGTCGTACGACCCTGTCAAGGCAAAAGATCTGCATGCTGCATTGGCTTCCTACGATTCGATTGTTTGTGAAGCCCATTCTACTGATTATCAACCTCTATCTGCACTCGGTTCATTGGTGAAGGATCATTGCTGTATTCTTAAAGTCGGACCATGGTTGACCTTTGCGTATCGTGAAGCGTTGTTTGCGCTTGAATCGATAGAGAAGGAGTTGCATAGACAATACAACTTCAAGAGGTGTTCCTTCTTGCGGGAAAACATCGAACGGACAATGCTCGAGAATCCAGGATATTGGGAAGGTTATTATAGTAAAGGTCCCGGGTTGTCCTTTACGTTGGCATATAGTTATAGCGATCGGATTCGGTATTACTGGACTCACCACACAATTGAAGATTCTGTTCGGACACTTTTGCACAATCTCAATTCGGCTGTGATTCCCCATTCTCTACTCAGTCAATTTTTCCCAGCCGAGTATGTCGAAGTTGGAGAAGGTTCATTGGAGGCAAAAGCGGAAACCTTGGTAATTAGGCATATCCAACGCGTTCTAGATACATACACTCAGGCTTGTGGATGGTGAAGCTTACGTTTTTCTCGTCTGTTTCCAGCGCTGGATTTGGTATATAACCACTTGTAGCTACAATTTCTCCACTTTCAGATCCAGGACTTCGGCAATAAATTCAATTCTTGCCAATTGATGTCCTGTAAGAAGTATTTGGTGATGTGAATAGATGTCTTTCATGAGTCTGTGACCATCGGGAACCTTTACAATCGCACCATTGCGACAATCCGAGCCCGGATACTGCACATACCCCTTCAGTTCACCTTCAATCACCATGATATGTTCCATAGCCGCATCGATCTTGACCATTGTGATCGGACCGACAGGATACCGTCCATTGAGCATGTGGGCATTCTTGTCGACTATTTTCAATACTGGAGCTGTTGCCTCCCAAGATTCGGCAAAACTTTGCGGAAGTAGTCCGAAGTATCCACAGTGCGCCAAAAGGATATGGTTTTCCGGCTCATCGAGTAATTCAGGAAATGATGGAATTCCCTCATGCTTGAGCGCCGCCATCCCCATGAGGACCGGATAGATGTTCGTCATCATCACTGGAGTACCAAGGGCATTGTGCAACAAGTATTTGGTGGTCAATGACAATGTATCGCCTTCGCAAGCCCATAATATCCGTTCCCGTTCATAGAGCAGATTCCATGCGATGCACGGAGTCGATGAGGAAAATCGTGATTCGTTCAGACAATTTGATCCAATTCCTCCAATATTTCCCTCTCCATCCATATACTTCTTTACTGCAAGATAATATTTGGCTGCCCCAATTTTAGCTTGTTCCGATAACGATTCGTGCATTGGGAAATTCCAAGATGCAATTTCCTCGAGGGCTTCCTCCTTCGAAATGGATTTCTCGACCTTGCCCAATTTCTCCAGACTTGTCCGCTCGACCGTTACGCCGAACTTTTGGTGCAGCAAGTTCGTACATTCGGTCCCCCACCAATAGAAGCATTTGAAGATATCCGGTTGAAACCCTTCTCCTGGGTTGTCTTGGAAAATAACAAACTTTGTCTGTTTCATCTTTCGCTTCAATGCAAGGCTTTTACAAATGACTTGGCTTTGATCCTTGTTGTAAGGGGAGAGGACTTGTACTCCTTTCCCCTTCAGGAAATTCATAATTTCCCAGTCCCACATGGAAATGGTCATGAATTCACTGGTCAGGATAAGAATCGGGACCTGATAGGAGGCAAACAAATCGGCGTATTCATATGCTTCACCCAAGATTTCGGGAAATACAACCGCATCGGCTTCCTTTGGAACCGGTTCACCCAAACCGATTGGGGCTAGAATCTCAGTAAAATCCCGCAGTTCATTCGAGATATGCGCCAACTGGCGTTCGAATTTATCTGTTTTATCCCTCTGGAAAAATACAGGAACAAGTATTGCCTTCATCTATTACCTCCCAAAGGTCACCCAACTGCATATAAAACGTTTTAGATATACTTTACCATAGTGCTTCCAATTGTCAAGTTTTTATTCCCAAACGAAGCGAGCGAAAAGGAGGCGGCTTGCCGATTGCTCTTCCGAGCGAGTGCAGGGAACGTAATGTTGCGAGCAATTCATTCCCAAACGAAGCGAGTTCCGGGAACGTAAGGTAGACTACGGTTTATTGGAGTGACCTTTACATCGTAATGGGAAGGGTGACTATTTGGGTGGGCAAGACTCCCGTTCAACAAGTTGCGGTACAATTTCCTTCTGTATACCGACAGGTTCAACCTTTCCCATAACGTCGAAAAGGAGTGTGCCAAGCGCTCTACCGACTTCTTTAAGTACCCCGCCAACCGTTGTCAAACGTGGATGGAGAGCTTCAGCCACATCGGTATTGTCATATCCGACAAGGGCGATATCCTGCGGAATCCGCAAGCCTTGTTCGTGAAGAAATCTCATGGCGCCTGCAGCAACATAATCATTGGCACAGAAAATCACGTCGGGACTGGTCGGACCTGAGAGAATCTGCTTAGCACCTTCATATCCACTCTGCGTTGTAAAGTCACTTTCGAATTGGAATTCTTCGGGAATCGAGATTCCGGCTCGAGCCAAGGTTTCGAGGAAGGCAGTTTTTCTACAAAAGCCGTCGTGGTGATCATTTGGACCATGTATGACCGCAATTTCCCTGTATCCGTTTTCAATAAGGTGTAATGCTACCGACTTTGCCCCCAACCCGTGGTTTACGAGTACGGAAGGAATTCCACCGCACTCTTGCCATGGATTGAGCATGACAGTTGGAAAATCGCGCAAATCCGATAGAAACGAATATTCGCGACGATACTGGGGAATTATTATCATGCCATCATTTGACTTGTCCTGGACCTTTCGTCGGAAGAACTCAAGTAACAGTGGGTTTTCCCATTCGACGACAGCTAGATGGAAGTTGTAATTATGCAAGTTCGCAACATGTAGGATTTCTTGCATGAAATGATAGAAGAATGTACTTTTCTCGATAAGATTTGGATACCTTGTACTGTTAATGATGACCATGAGGATGGTGTTGCTTTTTCCCGTGATGAGTGTCCTGCCCCCACGATTGGGCACATAATGTAGCTTCCGGGCACACTCAAGCACCCTCTCCCGGGTTTTTTCGTTGACTCCTTTTCCGTTGAGCGCTAAGGATGCAGTTGCAACTGATACCCCGGCCATTTGTGCAACGTCTTTAAGATTAGCCACGTGCATCCACCTTGAATTTGATCATGAAGAAGTATTCGTTACTCTATTTAAATTGTCAAGGCTGGTGATAAACTGGATACGGCATAGGTTGACAATCCATCGGAGATATGTAGTTATATAATAACAAGCATACATAACCATACATTATGGGGTATGCACACCATTTTCGAGTGTTGTGAACAGAAGGAGTCGATATGATCAATGTTTGTGTGATAGGTTCCGGCAGGGCTGGAATGATCCATGCCCGCAATTTTGCCAGTCGGGTCGCCGGTGCAAAATTGGTCGCGTTGTGTGACCCCGTCCCCGAAGCATTGGAATCGGCAGCAAAGGAACTTGGGATTGAAAAGACATACACGGACTATCGTCAAGTGCTAGAGGATCCGTCGATCCATGCCGTTGTGGTAGTTACCCCTACGGTATTCCATCGCGATATCGTGTGCGCGGCCGCGGAGGCGGGAAAGCATGTGCTCTGTGAGAAGCCCATGGCGATGAACGAAACGGAATGCCTGGAGATGAACGCGGCGGCGGACAAGCATGGCATCAAACTTCAAATCGGCTTTATGCGGCGCTTCGACGAAAGCTTCCGCTATGCGAAGAAACAGATTGAAAGTGGCGCGATCGGAGATGTCGTATTGGTCAAATCGGTGACCCATGGGCCGAGTATCCCACAGCCCTGGATGTATGATATCAAGAAGAGCAACGGGCCGTTGGCCGAAGTGTCCAGCCATGATATCGATGCCCTGCATTGGTACACAGGAAGCTATATTTCCGAGGTCTATGCGATTGCAGGCAACTATCGAAGTCCGGATGCGGTTGCGGATTATCCTGATTTCTATGATAACGTGATCATGACGGCCCGTTTCCTGTCCGGTGTCCAAGGCCTTCTCGACGGAGCGCAGGGCGTCCGGTATGGATATGATTCCCGGGTGGAGATCCTAGGGACGAAAGGCATCATCCATGTGGGAAGGAATCAGGAACATTCGGTGTTGACAGTGAGTCCGGAGGGGATCCATGCTCCCTATGTGCAAAGTTGGCGAACCTTGTTCCTCGATGCTTACTACGAGGAGGACAAGGCCTTTGTCGCCTCCATTGCCGAGGATACGATGCCACTTGTGACTGGTCTTGATGGCTTGGAGGCTGTTCGGGTCGTGAACGCGGGAAACACATCGATTATTGAAAAACGTCCGGTAGTGATCCGGCGCTAGGAGGGAATTATGAAGGCTGCGTGTCTTACTGGTAAAGAATCGATTGTCATACGGGACGTTCCGGTTCCGGAAATCGGACCTGGCGATGTCCTGGTCAAGGTAAAGAGTGCCTTTGTCTGTGGAACCGATGTCAGGTTCTTCCTCAATGGCAAGGCCGGTGTGGACGATGCGAACCCGCGGGTCCTTGGACATGAGTTCGCCGGAGTGATCGAGCGTGTCGGAGCTCATGTCGCAGGCTATACCGTCGGAATGAACGTTGCGATCGCCCCCAATTATGGATGTGGAATCTGCGACTTGTGTGTCAGTGGCCATAGCGAGATGTGTGCGGCCTCGGAGGCGCTGGGAGTATCGATCGACGGCGGATTCGCCGAGTATGTCCGCATTCCCGAAGCAGCCGTACGGCAAGGAAACATTTCCCAAATACCTGAAGGATTGTCCTTTGCCGAGGCAGCCCTGGCCGAACCCCTTTCCTGTGTATTCAATGCCTACGAGAAAATCGGGATATTCCCCGGTGATACGGTCCTGGTTATCGGAAGCGGACCTATCGGTATCATGCATTGTCTCGTGGCACTCATGGCCGGGGCTTCCAATGTGTATATCAGCGATATTTCCGAGCAGCGGATGGATCTTGCCCGTTCGATCGACAGCCGGATCCGAAAATTGGTTGCAGGTGATTCACAGTTGCAGGAGTTCAAGCGGCTTACCAATGGGAAGCTGGCGAACCTGGTCATAACGGCAGCCTCTGTCGGAGCGATACAGGAACAGGCGTTTGCCCTTGCCGGGCAGAACGGACGAGTCATGTTCTTCGGTGGACTTCCCTCGGGTAAATCCGTTGTGAAGCTCGATACCAACGAGATCCACTACAAGCAACTGCTCGTCGGTGGCACTACCCGGCAGAGTCTGGCTCAATACCGCAAGTGTCTCGAACTGATTGCCAGTCGTGCCATCGATATCCGACCGATCATCACCTCCGAAGGTTCCTTGGACGATATCGTCCAGGCAATCCTGGAAGCGAGAGGCGGTGTCGGACTGAAACGCGCGATCAACTTCAGTTGAGCTAGGGGGAGCAGGTCATGGTACTCGGAAAATCACAAGAGACCTATGTAATCGGAATCGATATTGGAACTCAGGGTGTCAAAGGTGCCTTGTTCAGATCGGATGGGTATTGTGTGGCTGAACATGGCGAAGCCTCGCGATTGGAACATCCCCAGCCGGGTGCGATCACAGAAGATGCCGAGTTCCAGTATGGTTCGGTCCTGAGGATTATCCGCGCATGCCTGGATAAGGCTGAGGCACAGGGGATCGCCTCGATTGCCACGAAGGTGGCCTGTCTCGCCATTGACGGCCAGATGGCTGGTGTCATCGGTGTCGGATCTGATGGTATGGCTGTGACTCCCTACGATTCTTGGCTCGACTCCCGGTGTGCTCCTTATCTTGAACGGATGAGGTCCGAAGCGAATGACCTGATCCTTGAAAAGGCAGGCACGGCACCGAGCATCAACCATGGACCGAAAAAGCTCTGGTGGAAACATGAACATCCCGAGACCTTCTCCAAAATCTCAAGATTCGTGCAGCCGGGTGGATACGCCGCGGCACGGTTGTGCGGTTTGAGAGGGGATGAAAGTTTCATAGACAGGACTTATCTTCATTTCTCGGGTTTTTCCGATACAGCCCATGGCCGGTGGGACAGCGAATTGTGCGCACTGTTCGACATGCCAATGGAGAAACTGCCGAATATCGTCGAGTCGACGGCTATCGTGGGCACTGTTTCCAAGGAAGCCTCCAAGGCTTGCGGTCTCAGGGAAGGGATTCCCGTTGCCGCGGGGTGTGGCGATACGGTCGCAAGCTTCTTGTCCAGTGGGGCTGTCGAGGAGGGCATGTGCGTGGATGTCGCTGGCACGGCAAGCGTATTCGCCTGTACACAGAAACGATTTGTTCCCGACCATAGAAGCGGTATCCTCGGTTGTTGTGCATCGGTTGTCCCCGACCTTTGGTATTCGTATGCCTATATCAACGGTGGTGGCATGAATCCCGAATGGTTTGTGAAGAAATTCGGCGGTGCCGAGGGTTCCCTGCGGTTCAAGGATATCGAGGCGGAAATCTCGACCATGGAGGATTCCCAGACATTTCCGTTGTTTGTTCCCCACATGGCGGGTAGGGTGATGCCCGGACGACCCGATTTGCGGGGTGCCTTCGTAGGTATGAATTGGGACCATGGGAAACCGGAACTCTTCAGGGCTATCCTGGAGAGCGTGGCGTTGGAATATGGCTTGTACAAGGATGCCGCAACTGCGCTGCAACCGGACTTGCGGATCAAGGAGGTCCGGGTCACCGGGGGAGGAGAGCGGAGCCTTTTGTGGAACACCATGAAATCGGGTGTCCTGCAAACACCAGTGGTACGGATCAAGCAAAATCAAGGCGCACCGATGGGAATCGCCATGGTCGCGGCTGTGGCTGTGGGCTTGTACGGAGGTTTTCCTGAAATCGCCAGTGACTGGATCACAACGGGCGAGAAGATCACCTGTGAACCATCACGATATCCGTTCTTCGCAAAACGGTTGGAAGCGTACCGGGGGTTGCTCGATTCGATGGAGCATTTCACCACACGCTTCCCGTTCAGCGTCTAGTGGTCTGTACCGGTATACCCTTGTCGCCGAGGTTGGCTCGGATGGTACAGGTCACTTGAATCGTGGAAAGTGCTCGCCTTTGACCGTTCCTGGTTTCAGGTTGAGGGCATTCGCCCTTCCGCAGGCAATTCCCATGGAGACGCAAGCTTCCATGGGAAGGCCTTCGCTGATGCCATAGGCCAAACCGGCGGTGAATGAGTCTCCGCAGCCGATGGTATTGACCGGAACCACCGCGTCGACTCTCCTTTCATCGATTTTCCCTCCATGACAGGTAAATACCGAGCGTGCTCCTTGGGTAAGGACAGTGGTGACCCCATACGTCTGCTCAAGCTCCAACATCCGTTCTTTCACGGCATCCAGGATGCTGGATTCGGTTGCGTGTTCCTTGAACGTTTCCTTTGGAAATAGGGTTTCGGAAAACTCCTTCAAATTCGGTTTGATCACAGCCGGGCGGTACGCCAGCGAGTTCAGCAGATCAGCTCCCCGGACATCCAGGACAATCTTCTTCCCTAGTGCCGCCGCTGTCCGGACCATCCAAGGGATGATATCGTCGGAATACCCCGATGCCTTGGTACCGCTTATGGTCACGATTCCCACATCCTTCACCAGCTCGGCGTACTGTTCCCGCAACAGGCTGTCGGTTTCCCCGCACACGGGTACCGCCTCCTCGACAATTTCCGTCACCGTGTGGTGTTCCTGGTTTATCAGGGTGTAGCAAAGCCTGATCTCACTCTTGGAGTCGACGATATGTACCTGCACGCCATCATCGGCCAGCATGGAGGCGAAGGTATTCCTGAACAGTCCGCCCCCGTGGGTAAGGTGGATGGTCCGGGCTCCCAGTTCGGTGAGGACCCGAGCGGTATTGGCTCCCTTCCCTGCAACGCTGAACAGATAATTTCCGCTACGGTTGACCTCATTCTCCCAAAGATGTTCGAGGACGATTGTCTTTTGCATGACAGGATTCAAGCCTACAGCCAATATCTTTTGTAACATGATGGACCCTTATTCGTGGTGAAATTCGTTCTGGTATTCCTTGGGAGTCTTTCCCACGGCCTTCTTGAAAATATAATTGAAATACGATGAGGAGTTATACCCCACATCGGCCGCAATCGCGGAAATTTTCATCTGATGGTTTTCTTGCAGGATTGTCTTGGCCTTATCCAAACGTAATTGGGTGATGTAATCGATATAGGTCCTGCCATAGGCTTTCTTGCATAGCCTGCTGAAATATGCGGGAGTCAATCCCAAATATTCGGATACTACCTCCAGCGAAAGCAATGGATCATCGAAATGTGCCATGATATAGGCCTTGGCCTTTTCCATGAGGTCGATCCCGGTATGGTCATCGCGTGTCGCGAACTGGCTGGTGATTGTCCTGCAGGCCCACGAAATCTTGGTGAACAACTCTTCGATGCTCTTGAGGTTGCTGTAGCGGTACAATGTCATGAGATCCGGGAAGAACTTTCGGACCGGAATACCCAGTTCGTCACCTGCGGAGAGTACGCAAATCAACACGTTCCGCAATAGTCCCTGCTTGTACTCGATACTCTTGTCTTCGCGGGAGATCTCCTTTTCCAGCGATCTCAAGTAGGCATCCAAGGGAGCCCGGTCGCTCTGGGAAAGCAGGTCGTAGAGTTGTTTGGTGGTGTCGTGGATCGGAAGCGGCATGGTGTTCGATTCCGAATTGCTGATTTTCTGGCGTACGTTGAATCCCGAGATCATCGAGAACAACGCATGGGTCTTGGCCTTGCGGTACGAGAACGAGAGGTCACCCAAAGAATGGACAAGTTCTCCGACACCGATGCCCAACAGGGAAAACTCTGACAGGGAATCCATGGCGATCTTCAAATCCGTCATGAAATCGAGGGTGTTGAACGAAGGCTTGTCGGCGGACAAGACGATAGTAATGTCGGTATAGAATATTTCATTGGGAAAGAAGAAGAGACTTTCAAGCTGCAAAGCATGTTTGTCAAGGTAGGGGCTGAGCACTTTTTTCAAGGTCACATACAGATTGTTGCTTTCAATCGGAGTCCGGATTTCGGAATAGAGGACAACAGGAACATGTGGCGATGCCTTTTTCGAATACTCGTGGAGCTGCAGTCCCCGCTCGATATCCTCATCGGACAGGGTGCCGAACAGCAGGTCCCTGAAGAAATCGTCCAACAGGGTTTGGCGATACTCGTCGTAAAATGCCGAGTAGCGGTCAAAATCGTTTTTCAACAGCTGCTCTTCCTTGATCGAATCGATCAATCGGGCAAGTATGCCTTGCAATTCATCGATGTTGACGGGTTTGAGAATATATTCCTTTACACCCAATTGAATCGCTTGTTGCGCATAGGAGAAGTTGTTGTACCCACTGATAATGATAATCTTGATGTCCGGATTCGTGCGGTTGGCAGCCTTTATCAGTTCGAGACCATCACCTCCTGCCATTTGGATGTCGGTCAACAGGATATCCGGGTTATGCGTTTGGATGGCAACGAGCGCTTCTTGTCCATTCTTTGCCAAGCCGACGACCTCGGCATCGAGCTTGTCCCAAGCTATCGATTCCGCAATACCATTTCGAATCAGTTTTTCGTCTTCTGCAATAACTACGGAATACGTTCCCATACTTTAAATCCTTGGTATATGGACAATCACGGTTGTCCCTTCTGAATTCGACGAGAAGTGCAACCCATACTGTTGGCCGAAATAAAGTTTAATCCGCTCATTCACATTCCGCAACCCCAGTCCAAAATCCGATTCGCTTCCCTCTTCGAGCAACAGGTTTATCTCATCAAGGCGGTCTTGCGGAACCTGTGGACCTGAATTCGTGACACGTATGAGTATATCCGTACCGGATTCTTCTCCTACAATGGTGATTTTTTCCGATGTATCCGATTGCTGCACACCATGGATGATTGCGTTTTCAACCAGCGGTTGCAGGATCAGCTTGAGTGTCTTGTTCTTGAGTATCGAGTCGGGAATGATGATTTCATAGATGAAGTCATCGGCATAACGGACTTCTTGTATTATCAGATAGTTGGTGATATGTTCGATCTCCTCTTCGATGGTGACCATGGTCCTGCCCCTATTGAGGCCGATACGCAATAGTTTGGACAGGGAATACACCAGCCGGGTCACATCATCCATCTTTCCCTTTCGTGCAAGCCAAATGATCGAATCCAGTGTGTTGTACAGGAAATGCGGATTGATCTGGGCTTCGAGTGTCTTCATTTCCGCAATGCGGAGTTTTTCATGCTCATCATGCAAATCCCGCAGGAGATTGTTGATCTGCGAGACCATGACGTTGAAGGTCGATCCCAATAGGGCGACTTCGTCATCGCCTGACGTATCCATGGTGACACGGAAGTTTCCCGACTGCACGACCTCCATCAGAGACGCCAATTCTCGCAGTTGCGCTGTTATCCGGTACGATATGGAGCTGGATGCGAACAATACGATGATAGCGATGATCGCAATGAGGATCAGTATGGGGGTGATCATGGACAACACGGAGTTTTCGATGAGGGATGGATGCAGATAGCCGGTGAGTTCCCATCCCGCCAAGGAAATATCCTTCGTGTAGGAGAAGCTGTATTCCGAATTGTTGGTTTCATTCGCCGATTGGGAGATGATCGACTTGTCCGAACTTGTCAGTATGAAATGCCCGGTCTCACCCATCCCTTTCCGGACAATCGATGATAAGGTTGAAACCTCGATATCGGTCAACAAAGCCCCGAGGATGTTTCCCGTGGATTTGTCCATGATCCGCAATCCCATGGTTACCAACGGTTGACCGATAGTGTTGACGGTAAATGAACCCTCATGCGGGTCGAACCAGACCGGACTGTCACTTGCAATAATGCGTTGGTACCAATCGAAATCCTTCCAATCCTGGTAAATGGGCGAGGAGAAGTTCGACTTGAATTGCATCCCGTTGGCTCCGATGATATAAAAGCCGAACAGGTGGTCGACATAGTTCTGGACAAACGATAGCTGGTTGTCCATCTCCAACTCCAGGGAATATGCTTCCGCAATGGAAACAGGACGGGGATTCCGTAAGACCGCTTGGATCTTCGGATCGTTCGTTATCCTCAAGGCATTTTTCAATGCATTGTCCAACAGATTTTCGATCTCTATGGCATTGCTGTCGACAATTGCGACCAGGACTGTCTGCAGGTGGTCCTTGATAATGTTGGTGGAAAGGTAGCTGAACGTGAATCCAAGCAACGCCACCATACTCAAGGTGATGGTCATGGTGAGAACGAATATCCTGTTGCCCAAGGAATTCTTCTTAGGCGGAAACCATTTAAAAACCTTCATCGAACAGCTCTATCGCATTTGAAGAATCGAAGAGACGGTCTTCGATTATGATCTTTGGCGGTATCTCTTTACCGAGCAGATGGTCCGCGATCGTGTCGAACACCGTCTTGGCGAGCCGGGGAGTACATTCGATCGTTGCGCCAAGTTCTCCGGCGATTATGGATTTCAATGCATCCTTGCTACCGTCTATGCTTATGATCGTCACGTCGGTATTCGGCCTGATATTGGCTGCCTTGAGTGCCTGTATCGCGCCGATTGCCATTTCATCGTTATGCGCGTAGACGGCATTGAACTCCTTCCCAAAGGAGAGGATGATATCTTCCATCACATCCTGGCCTTTTATCCGTTCAAAGTCCGCATAGCCGAAGGCCACAACTTCCATACCCTCGATCGTTCGGATACCATCATGGAACCCGTTGGCACGATCGATTCCACAGGAGGAACCCTCGTTCCCATGGAGTTCGACAATCTTGGCATTGTTTCCCATGACTTCGGCTAGCCACTTGGCGGCACGAACTCCCTCCTGATAGAAATCGGACCCGATGAACGTGAGGAAATCGACTCCACCGGTTCCGGCGATTTCCCTGTCCAGCATGATCAGGGGAACTCCAGCCTCTTTGCAGATATCCACAACTTCCTGATATCCATCATACGTGAATGGAGTACAGACGATATATTGGGCACCTTGAGCGATGAAGTCCCTGATATCCTGGGTCTGTTTCTCGATCGAGCTGTCGGCATCCGCGACCAACAAGTTGATTTCCCGTTCCTCGGCTACTTGTCGCATATCATTGGTTTCAGCTACGCGCCACGGATTTATATGGTTCATCTGGGAGAATCCCACGATCAACCGGGTATCCGAAACCTGCACCTTCGCAGTCTCCGATGTGCGTGGAGACTGGTCGTCCTTCACTGGGGAGCAACTGGAAAAGAGAATAACGACAAGGAGTGCGAGTGTAATATATTTCTTCATGGTTTTCCAACTTCGTAATGGTATAATGGGAGTCTACCCCCGTCAAGGAGAATAAGGGCAGGACATAATATTGATACGATAAGACAAGAAAGTGAAATTTACAGCACGAAGGAAGGCGCCATACAATAAACATACAATTCCAAGAGGAGGATTATGTTATGAAAAGGAACATCATGGTTCTTATGATGGTTGCCCTGCTGGTGCTTTCCGCAGGAAGCATCTTTGGCGCTGGTCAAACCGAAGCGGCAGCCGATGCCCCGAAGGTTATCGGGTTCTCGCAATGTGACAGCCAACAGGCATGGAGATGGGCTGAGACCGAGTCGGTGAAGGAAGAGGCCGCCAACCGTGGCTACGTACTCCAGTACAACGACGCGCAGTCCAGCCAAGCCAACCAGATCGCTGCAGTCCGCTCTTTCATCGCCCAGGGCGTGGATGGCATTCTGCTCGCTCCGCAGGTTACCACTGGTTTCGGTCCTGTGCTTCGTGAAGCGAAGGAAGCCGGAATCCCAGTCGTCCTGCTCGACCGGAAAGTCGATGAAAGCGAAGACCTGTTCGTGACCTTCATCGGTTCCGATTTCGTGTGGGAAGGCGAAGAGGTTGGAAAGCTAGTTTTGGCAGACACCAAGGGAAAAGCCAATATCGTCGAACTACAGGGAACTCCCGGTGCCGATCCGGCGATCGAACGGAAAGCTGGTTTCGAGAAAGTCGTGAATGCGAACCCCGGAATGAAGATTATCCTTTCCCAGACTGGCGATTTCAACAGGACCAAGGGTAAGGAAGTCATGGAAGCGTTCCTGAAGGCTGAAGGAAAGAACATCGATGTCGTGTATGCACATAATGACGACATGGCGATCGGTGCCATCCAGGCTATCAAGGAATACGGAATGGATCCGGGCAAAGACATTCTCGTCTACTCGATCGATGGTGTCAGGGACGGATTCCAAGCCATGGTCGATGGGGATTTGAACGCACTTGTAGAATGCACCCCGTTGCTCGGACCCCAAGGTTTCGATGCCCTCGAGGCAGCATGGCGCGGCGAGTCTGTACCCAAGTGGGTAAAATCTGAAGACGGCATTTTCCGCATGGCAGATGCGGCAGCCCTCATCGGTGGAAGAAAGTTCTAGAACAAGAGGAGTGTGCAATGGGTGGAAAACTCCTAGAGGTTCACAACGTCTATAAGGTTTTCCCAGGTGTCACCGCTCTCGCAGATGTGGATTTCGCCCTCGAAAGGGGCGAAATCCACGGTTTGATGGGAGAGAACGGGGCTGGGAAGTCGACTCTGATCAAAGTCATCACTGGCGTATACCAGAAGGACGCCGGTACGATTGTGCTCGACGGTCAGGAAATACATCCGACCTCTCCTTTGCACGCCGAAGCATTGGGAATCAGTACGGTGTACCAAGAGGTCAACTTGTTGACCAATCTGTCGGTCGCCGAGAATCTCGCGATCGGCCGACAACCCACCGGTACCGTTGGAATCGATTGGAAAACAATGAATCGGCGGGCCGCAGGGATCCTTGAGAAATTCGATATCGATATCGATGTCACCGAATTGCTGGGGAATTATTCGATCGCCATCCAGCAGATGGTTGCAATTGCCAGGGCTTTGGAACTGGACTCGAAACTGTTGATTCTGGATGAACCTACATCGAGCCTCAATGCCGATGAGGTCGAGAAGCTCTTCAAGCAGATGCGTCGGTTGAAAGAGCAAGGCCATGCGATAATTTTTGTGACCCACTTTCTTGATCAGGTATTTGAGATCACTGATCGGATCACCGTACTGCGCAACGGCAAATATGTCGGCGAGTATGCGACCCCGTCAATGACCAAGCTGGACCTGGTGTCGAAGTTGATGGGAAAATCCCTCGATGATCTGAAGAATTTCGACAGTATCTCGAACCATGTGGAAACCGGTGACGATGCCAACCTGATCGATGTGAAGGGAATGGAAAAGACCAATTACATGAATCCTTTCGATCTGAAGGTACGCAAGGGAGATATTGTCGGGTTGGCAGGATTGCTCGGTTCGGGTAGGACAGAAATCACCAACCTGTTGTTCGGCACGCAAAAACCGGAAGGGGGAGAACTCCATATCAAGGGAAAACGGGTCAACCTCAATTCCCCACGGAAGGCAATCGCCCATCATCTGGCCCTGAGTCCGGAGGACCGCAAGCAGGAAGGAATCATTTCCGGTTTGTCGGTACGGGAAAATATCGTTCTCGCACTACAGGTGAAGAAGGGGTGGCTGCACAATATCAGTATCCGCAAACAGACCGAATTGGCGGAGAAGTACATCGGTATGCTTTCCATCAAGACCTCCGGTGTGAACCAACCGATCGAGACCCTCTCGGGGGGTAACCAGCAGAAGGTGATCTTGGCCCGTTGGCTTGCCACCAATCCGGAACTATTGATTGTCGACGAACCGACACGTGGTATCGATGTCGGTGCAAAGATGGAAATACAGCGGTTGCTGGTCGAATTGAGCAAGCAAGGTATGGGGATCGTCTTCGTATCATCGGAAATCGAAGAAGTGGTGCGCTGTTCAAACCGTGTATATATCCTGCAAAACCGAAATATCGTCGGAGAATTGCTGGGAGAGGAAATCTCGGAGCAGGAAATCATGGTCAGGATTGCGGCAAAAGGGGATAGGAAAGTATGATGAAAGGACGACAAATACCGCGAATAGCATGGCCGTTGTTCGCCCTGGGCTTGATACTGTTGTTCAATCTGATGTTCACGGATTCGTTCTTCGCCATCACAATCAAGGATGGGCACTTGTTCGGTTCATTGATCGACATCTTGCGACGGAGTGCTCCCACGTTGATCATGGCAGTTGCGATGACCTATGTGATCGCGACGGGTGGGATCGACATATCCGTGGGATCGGTGCTCGCCATATCGGGGTCGATCGCATCGTTGGTGGTCTGGGGAGGAAATACCCAGTATCTCACCTCGGCTGGTTCCCAGTATTATGCGCCGATGCTCTCGATCATTCTGATTCCGTTGGTCGCCTCTATCCTATTGGGAGCATTCAACGGCGTCATGGTATCGTTTATCGGATTGCAGCCGTTTATCGCAACGCTCATCCTCATGACCGCTGGAAGAGGACTCGCCCAACTGTTGACCGGGGGCAAGGTACTCAATTTCAGGCATGCCGGATTCGAGTTTGTGGGTAGGGGATACCTGTTCGGGCTTCCTTTCCCGTTCCTGCTCGCCTTGGGGGTCATCGTGTTGGGGACCGCCATCACCCGGCTGACTCCTATGGGACTGTATATCCAAGCCGTAGGTGGCAATAGGAGTGCCAGCAACTTCTCAGGTGTGAATACCCGTCTCGTACTGCTGTTCGTCTATATCTTCAGTGGTTTTGCCGCCGGGTTGTCCGGCCTGGTCATGACAAGCGACATTACGGGAGCCGATGCCGGATTCATGGGATTGTATATGGAGCTCGACGCAATTCTTGCAGTCGTTATCGGTGGGACACCGATGGAGGGCGGCAAATACAATGTCGGCGGAACGGTGATCGGAGTACTCATCATACAGACTTTGACCACAACGATCCTGACCAAGGGTATTCCGACAGAATACACGCTCCTGGTAAAGGCAATCGTAGTGGTGGTCGTGCTTATCATCCAATCGAACAAGATGCGGGAAGTGATGGGTAAACGACAAGGCAAGATGATGGTCAAGGGGGGATCTGCAATATGAGCCGCAAACGATTGTTCCAGATTTCCCGTCGTGACATGCCTTTGGTGGCTACATTCATTGTATTCCTCCTGTTGTATGCCTTTGGTGGTTTCAGTTACCGCAATTTCATGACTCCACGTGTTTTTCTCAATTTGTTGACGGACAACGCAGTATTGGGTATCACTGCGGTCGGCATGACCTTCGTCATCATCTCGGGTGGAATCGACTTGTCGGTCGGGGCGGTGATCTCCACCACTGCCATGATCGTCGCCGTGTTGACCAAAGCCGGTATGAACAACGTATTTGTCATTACCATAGCGTTGCTTTTTGGTACGACACTCGGGTTTCTGATGGGTGGCATGATCCAGTACTTCAAGACACCTCCGTTTATTGTTACCTTGGCGGGTATGTTCTTTGCCCGTGGGTTGGGGTATGTGTTGAGTTTGGGGTCGGTGCCGATCACGCATCCCTTCTATACCAATGCCTCGTCGATTGGAATTAGGATCGGGAATGGCAAACTCAGCATGCCCGCAATGGCCCTGTTGGCTATGATCCTGATCGGTTGGTTCATTTCCCGGCGAACCCGCTTCGGAAGAAATGTTTTCGCAGTGGGGGGTAACGAGCAGTCGGCCATACTCATGGGGCTTCCGGTCACCCAGACAAAGATCGCCGTCTATACCTTCAGTGGTTTCTGCTCGGCAGTCGCAGGTTTCATCTATACCTTCTACACGTTGTCCGGGTATGGCTTGGCCGCCATGGGTTTGGAAATGGAGGCGATCGCGTCGGCGGTTATCGGCGGAACCTTGATGACCGGCGGCTACGGGACAATTCTGGGTACGCTGCTGGGCACGCTCATCCAGGGGTTGATCAAATCCATCATAGCGTTCAACGGACAATTCAGTGTCTTCTGGATCAAGCTGTTTACCGGAGGCATGTTGCTGGGATTCATCCTATTGCAAAAGATTTTTGTGTATGGAACCAAATCCCGGAGGAAAAAGCGATGAATGGAACCGTTTCATTCGATTTCTCCGAAACCTGTATGATTGTCACGGGTTCATCCAAAGGCATAGGAAAGGATATCGCTTTCCAGTTGATGGCCAGGGGTGCCCGGGTGGGTATAACCGGCCGAGATACGGATGCCCTACGAATGTTGCACAAAGAAGCCGTTTCCAATGGCTGGCGGTGTGACACCTACACTGTGGATCTCGCCCAAGTGGAATCAATCGGTCCCATGGTCAAGTATTTTGCCGAATTGTTCGGCAGGATCGACGGGTTGGTCAATTGTGCAGGTGTCAATATATTGGAGCCGATGGGTTCCCTCTCGGCAACCGCTCTCAAGCATGTTATGGATGTGAATCTCATAGCGCCAATGCTGGTGACCAATGCGGTTGTCCCATATATGAAGGAACAGGGATGCGGTAGTATCGTGGATATCGCGAGTCTTTCCAGTGTGACCGCATTCGACCGGCACAGTGCCTATTGCGCCTCCAAAGAGGGTCTGTTGGGATATGTGAAGGTCGCCGCGATGGAATTGGGGCGCTGCGGGATCCGAATCAATGCAGTCGGTCCGACAGTCGTGCTTACAGAAATGGGGAAGGCGGCTTGGGATTCCGATCCGGTGAAACGCGAGAGGATGGAGAGTTTCATACCGCTCGGACGGTTCCTGGAATGTGACGATGTCTCTCCAGTGGTGATGTTCCTGCTTTCCAGTGCCGCATCGATGATATCGGGTGAATTCCTGCTGGTCGATGGCGGGTACATGGCTGGGAAAGGGATCTGAGAAGAAGGTGGATGGTGTGGGGATCAAAACGGGGAAACAGATTTCATCTTCTGCGGTAATGCTGGCTGTCGCCTCGTTGGCGTTTTTTTTCATGGGTTTTTCCGATGTGCTCAAGGGGTCTGCGGTTGCTGAAATGGTGGGCACACTCGGAGTGGACTATGCCTTGGGTGGTTCGATACTTGGCATCACCTATTTCGGATTCTTCGCCGGCACACTTTCCTCGGTATCCCTTTTGAAACGGTTCGCGGTTGCACGCCTATTGGTGATTGCGGTAGCCACTACTGCTCTGGGAGTCATCCTATTTGGTTTTGCGAATCATGTTTCGGTAATCCTTTTCGCTACCTTCCTGACTGGTGGCGGGTGTGGCCTGATCGATGTGTCGGCAAATCTTACGGTACGATTGGCAGCCCGACCCGAACAGGTGGGACGGGAGCTCAACCGACTCGCATTCTTCCATGGATTCGGATCGATCGTCTCTCCGTTGTTTGCTGCGATGGTGCTGAACCTGTATTCCGATTGGCATATGATCTATAGGGTTGCCGCAATCCTGTTGGTAGCCGCTACATTCGCCGTCTCCAAAGGAGTTTCCTCCAGCAACATATCGACGCGAATACCATATGAAAAGGATGACCGGCTGGTCTTGAACCTGCAAGTCGTCTTGTTGGGAGGATTCCTCTTTTGGTATATGACCTTGGAGACAGGGATCGCCGGATGGTTGGTCGCCTATGCCCGTCAAGCTGTCGGCTTGTCCGATCGGGTGGCAACCTCGTACCTCTCGTTGTTCTTCATCATGCTTACCATCGGAAGATTCCTCGGCAGTTGGTACGTCGATAAGGTGGGACTGTTGAGGACCATCGTCATCCATGTGGTCGCACTACTGGTCATTACCACGGTCTCGGCACTGTTTCCACGCGCCCACATACTGCTACCCTTGTCAGGATTCCTTATGGCACCGTTGTTTCCAACGACGGTTGCCTTATTGGTGAACGAGTTGGGAACCGTGGGATTGAGAACGACGGGAATCTTCTTCTCGATCGCAGGGTTGGGCGGATTGTTCGGACCTTGGATAATCGGCATGGTTTCCCGCGCGTTCTCCTTACGGTTCGGATTCGGATTGTTGGCAATCTTTGCCACATGTTTCCTTTGTCTGACATTGATCTATCGGGTGAAGAGGAAGGTGGTCTGACATGATGGGTCGATATTCACACATACAGCGGTTCAGCACAAAGGATGGCCCTGGTATCCGTACCACGGTATTCCTCAAGGGATGCAACCTGCGATGCCGGTGGTGCCATAATCCCGAGACCATTCCCTATGCGAAATTATTGCATTACTCGGAAAGTGCTTGTGTGCATTGTGGAGCATGTGCACGTGTGTGTCCTACTGGAGCCACCACGATGTACCAGGGGCAGAGAACGTTCGATTTCCATTTGTGTACAGCTTGTGGACTTTGCGTCCCGGTGTGCATGCAGGATGCGTTGGCGATAACCGGTACAGATATTCGTGATTCCGACTTGTTCGATCTACTTATGCGTGATGCCGAGTATTACCGGAACTCTCGGGGGGGTGTCACATTCTCCGGTGGAGAACCTTTATTACAAGCTGAATTTGTCCGTGTTGTCGCTGGTAGATTGCACAACGAGGGTATTGCGGTTGCATTGGATACCGCCTTCAACCTCGAATGGGACGTCATTGCTCCCGTATTGCCCGAAATAGATTTGGTCCTCCTGGATATCAAGAGTATGGATCGCGAGACCCATTACGATTGTACAGGTGTATATCCCGATTTGATCTGGGAGAATATCGGGCGGTTACGTACTATGGACAAGCAGGTGCTGGTGAGGATGCCCCTCATTGCCGGGATCAACGATTCCGACCGGGAGATAGCGGATGCGATAGCGTTTCTTTCCGGTTGGGACTCCCTGCTGGGGGTGGAGTTGTTGGCTTATCATGATCTGGGCCTTGAGAAGGCCACTTCGTACCATGGGGCGATAGGAGAACAGGAAGCGTTCCGTGCACCGGACAGAAATGCCATGGAAACTATTGCGCAACGCTTCAGGGCAAACGCTATTGCTGTAATCGGATACTAGCGGAGGTATACTATGATTCCGAAACATGTTCAGAAATCAATCGGGAAATGGTTTGATAAAAGCGATGAGGCAACCTTCTACGAGCGGATCGTCTTGCAAGAGGAAGCAGTCAAGAAATACACCGGAGAACCGTATGCGGTTCGGTTCGCCCACATCCTCGGACATATCCTTGCCAACATGACGGTTATCGTCAATGAAGGCGAACGGATAGTGGGCTCGGTGCTTGAGATAATTCCAACTGCGGAGCAACGGGAGTATGCCGAAAGCTTGAGCGTAAAATGGTGGGGGCCCCAGGTATCCGAAGAGGAACGTCAGCGGCAGGTGAACTTTTATTTTTCCCCAGGTTGGGTCAAACGGCGGAACCCGGTGTTCTTTTCCCTCGGACACCTTGCATACGATTGGGAAACGATAGTCACCAAGGGGTTGGGTTGGTATGCGAACCGGGTATCGGAATTGCTCGCAAGTGGAGAATTCAACGATGACCCCGAGAAGATGCAGTTCCTGCAAGGAGCCCAAATCGCCTATGAAGCGCATTCGGCATTCATCGCCCGATACGCGAAGCATGCGGCCGAAGCGGCTCGGATGACTGGGAATCTCCAGGAGCGGAATCGCTTGGAGACAATTTCAGAAGTGTGCTCCCATATCGCCACAGGAAGTGCCAGGGGATTGCGCGATGCTTTGCAATTGATGTGGATGGTCGTGTTGATTTCCCAGAAGACAGCCGGTTGCGGAGTCTTTGATTTTTCCCGTATGGACCAGTATCTGTTACCCCTGTTTGCCAAGGATATCGAAGCGGGAACCCTCACCGAACAGGAAGCGTTGGAACTGATCGTCGAGTTTTATAACAAGAATAACGAAATCATGTTCCCTACCGACCACATGTCGCAAGAAAACGATTCGGTCATCAAGAATCTTGAAGTCTCGTACGATGATCCCAACTACCTTGTTGTTGCGGGCAAGCTGGCGAATGGAACTTCCGGTGTGAACAGGCTCTCGTTTCTCCTGGTACAAGCCGCAAAGTTGCTTCGACTCAAGAATCCGTTCATTGTGGTCAGGTGGCATGATGGTATCGATTCCGATTTCTGGAAAGAGGTTGTCGATGCCATGCGGATGAATGCTACAGTCGTCATATACAACGATGAGACCATGATTCCTGCCCTCAAGGAGTTCGGTATCGAAGAGCAGGATGTCTATTCATATGGATTCTACGGTTGCAACGATCCCAACATTCCGGCACTGGAGGGAGGGTTGCGACAACTGTGGATGAACTTGGTATGGCCATATGAATTGGCTCTCAATGGTGGCCGTCCTTTCGGTGATCCGAGCCGCAATGCCGATCTCAACTTCAGCCTGCGTGATAGGATCCAGATCGGATTGATGAGCGGTCCGTATGCAGGCAAGAAGTTTGATCCGGAAGAACCTTGTCCGTCCATGGAAGCCTTCATTGCCCGGTATCGGCAGCAGATGTCGTTTCTGCTCGACCAGTATCGGCGGGTGATGGAACAGGATTACGAAAAGGAATCCCAATGGAACAAAGGTCGCATCCGGATCGAGGACCTTTTCCTCAAGGGGACGATCGAATCGGCCACGACTTGGCTGATTGGAGGGACCAAATACCATAAGGTAACCCTGCAGGGTAGTGGTCTCGCGACCGCCGTCGATTCACTTGCAGCGATAGATACCGCTGTCTTCAGGGAAAAGCGGTATACATTGGCCGAACTGAGGCAGGCAATCAAGGCGAATTTCGTTGGGTACGACGAGATGCGCACCTACCTGCTCAAGTTGCCCAAATTCGGGAACGACCTGGATAGTGTGGACGAATATGCCAAGATTGTCGTTGATGCCTTTTGTGATGCCGTCGTTGACATGAATCGGAAGAGGGAAGGTCTGTACACCTATATGCCGGCGATTTCGACGGATAGGGATTTCACAACCATGGGAGAGGCACTGGCGGCGAGTGCCGACGGTCGATTGGCGGGAGCACCGATTTCAGAGAACCAGTCACCATATATCGGGTCGGACAAGTCTGGTATGACCGCGCTTCTGAATTCGGTCACCCGGGTGCCGTTCAACCGGATTACCGGTGGTCCCTTGAACCTCAGGTTGCATCCGTCGACCGTTGAAGGCCCGGAAGGGCTGGCCAAATTAGCCTCGCTTCTCGAAGTATATCTGCGTAAGGGTGGTATGCAAGCGCAGATGAATGTCGTGGGCAAGGCCGAATTGATCGAGGCACAGAAAAATCCTGAAAAATATAAGAATCTTTGTGTACGGGTTGTCGGATATGCCGCATACTTTGTGCAGATGGGAAAAAAGGCCCAAGACGAACTGATCCAAAGGACGGAGTTGTAATATGAAGATCCAACCATTGAACCAAAGGAACTTTTCCGAATTCGGTGAGATACTCACCATGGACACTATCGAGAATGTGAAGGCAGAGAATGAATTCGATTGGCATGACACCGCGGGAATGATCAAGCTGGCACCATTTTGTTGTACAGGAATCCTGTCTTGCCGCTCACGCGAACGACGAGTGGAAAAGATGGAGCGGCACCATGGATCCAGTGAAGTGATCGTGGCTTTGGATGCCGACATGGTCCTGGTCGCTTCTCCGCATGACGATGAATTGGCAGACCATTCGCGCATACGTGCGTTTCTTATAAAACAGGGACAGGCAGTGGTGATGAAGCCCGATACCTGGCATTGGATTCCTTTTCCGGTGAACCAGTACGATGCCCATGCCTTGGTATTGTTCAAGGATGGTACCGGGGCGAACGATCTCCATTTTCGGGAGTTGACGGTTCCTGTAGTCCTCTGAACAGGTCCCATCCTGGTGACCATGGACAATTGGAGGTTCCCATGGACGTATTGAAAAAACGGAAAATACAGGTCCCTGTGGACTCAAGGGAAACTTTCCAGCCACGCGGAGTGCATTTCATGTGGCTGGGGCAGTCGGGCTTTCTCTTTTCTGTCGATGGAACGTTGGTTTTGGTCGATGCCTACCTCTCGAATTATCTCGAACATAACCATGGAAACCTTCCCTTTGCGCATGACCGCATGATACCTGCCCCTATTGCCGATATTCTGCTGCCCGATATAGATCTGGTTGTGGTGACCCATGGGCACGAGGATCATCTGGACCCTGGTTTGATGGAGCAGTTGGGCCGATGCAATGCAAAGGCGGTGTTCGCTGTGCCTCCCGGGTGCATCGAATCTTTGGGAAATTGTGGTATATCCAACGATAGGATTCGTTCGGTTTCACCTGAAACGCCGTTTGCTTTCAACGGTTCGATTCGGATCGAATCATTTCCAGCCGCACATCCACAACCGAATTTCGACGCTGCTAAAGTCTGGGCATTGTCATACCGGTTTTCCTTTGCAGACAAGACTATACTATTTGCGGGAGATACCACTATCTTCAGACGATGGTCGGTGTGGGCATCTGCCAGACCTTGCGACCTTTTCGTGCTTCCGGTCAATGGGAGGGATCCGGTGAAGGAATCCCGTGGAATTGTCGGGAATATGGATTTCCACGAAGCCCTGATTATCTCCCAGTCAGTGGCCACACCATTGTTGGGGACCCATTTCGGCATGTTCGCTTTCAACACGATCGATGAAGCTATGGCCCAGGAAGAGATCGACCGGTTTGGACTCGAGCAGAAGGTGGAGCTCACAAAAATTGGTGTAATGTATTCTATGAAATAGGATAAAGTGTATATTACATAAAATTTTCCGATATTGGTTTTTAGAGGCTTTGCCATATCTTCAAAGTAAATGTGTTTGGAAAACCAATTACAAAATTAGTTTATAAAACATGTTGACAAACTAAAAAGTCGTGGTACTCTTCTAATATGAAACGTCAATCCGTAAAACATAACAACCGTCGATTCATCGTCGATTTTTTAAGAAGTCATGAAGAGGTTCCCATAACCCAAATAACCAAGGCCGTTCGTGTCAGTACCCCTACTGTGAAAAAGGTGCTCGACCACTATATGAATCTTGGTCTGGTCATTATGACAGGAAAAGGCGAGTCGACCTTGGAAGGTGGCAAACGACCCGAGCTATATCGGCTGAATCAGGAATATGGCTATGCGATTGCACTGCATGTCGGGCCTGATTTCATCTATGCTGGTATGACCGACCTGAAACTGCAGAACGTGCAATCGTTCCATGAAGTGGTGGACCGACCAGTCTCGGATATTGAGATGGTGGACAAGTTGGTTTCCATAGCGAAAGGCTTCCGGAATTCCAAGTGGGCGGAAGGCAAGAAGTTGGTCAACGTGGTAATTGCCTTGCCGGGTATTGTCAATGCGTATACCGGAGAGTCGATCTACTCTCCCCACTATCCGCAGTGGCAGGAGAATTTCCCGTTCATACGGAAATTTGCGGAACGGTTCGATATGGATATCCCGATTTTCCTCGATGGAGTCAACAGGCTCCAGGCGTGTGCAGAACGGATGAAGGGCAAGGCTCGCGGAAAGCAGGACTTCCTGATTGTCGATGCCATGGAAGAGGGTGTCGGTGCTGGAATCATAGTCCAAGGCACGATCATGCATGGTTTCAACAACCTCTCTGGTGAAATTGGACATGTGATTGTGGATCCCCATGGTCCCGATTGTATCTGTGGTGGAAAGGGGTGCTTCGAAGCCGCAGTATCCGTCAAGCATATAAACAGATTGTTGCGCCAAGGATACGATACCCATAGGGAATCTGCGATCTACCAGGGCAAATCTCCTGCCGATGTCTCCATCCGGGACTTGTTCATCCATGCGAACCAGGGTGATGCCTATGCAATCGAGCTGTTGGATCTTATCGCCGCCTATTTTGCGAATGGCTTGAACAATGTGATCATGATCAGCGATCCCGAACTGATAATAATCCAAGGTATTTATGTCGAGGCGGGACAAGATTTCATCGAAAACATCAAGAAAAAGCTTTCAGAACTTTCGCTCCCTAGGGTGAAACGGGAATTCGATATCGTCTATACGGACTTTGGAATCGAACGCGGTGCCCTCGGTGCCGGTTGTTTCGGTATATCCCAATTCTTCGAGGAACAGGAACTCTACAGGTGAAAATAGACCTGCGTTGCAGGTAGAAAGATACGAGGAGGAATGTATGAAAAAAAGAGGTTTACTGATAATTGCTCTTGCAATGCTTGTGCTGGTCACACCATTGTTTGCGCAAGGTGGAAAAGAAGCTGCGGCTTCACCGACGACACTGAGTATTGCGATCCGGACTTTGACAAATCCGTACCAAGCCAACTATAAGGTTGGAGCAGATATGCTCGGAGAATTGGAAGGGCTGCCGGTAGTGACTCTGACTTGCGAAGGATCCAGCGAGAAGCAGTTGAACGATGTCCGTGCATTGGTAGCGAAGACCAATGGAAACGTAGTATTCATGATCGATCCCAACGAATCTCCGAACGTGATTCCGTTGGCACGTGAATTGGATGCAGCTGGTGTCTACTGGGTTTCCTGGTGGAACAAACCCGAGGATGTGAAAGTCTGGGACTATAAGAATTGGGTCAGCCACATTTCGTTCGACGGTATCAGCGCAGGTGAATTTACCGCAGAGACACTTTTCAAGAGTTTCGGGTATGAAGGCAAGATCATCGCATTGCAGGGCTTGCTCTCCAACTCCATCGCGCAAGACCGTTTTGTTGGTCTGCAGAATATCCTGAAGAAACATCCGAAGGTGCAAATGGTCGCTTTCGAAGCCGCTGACTGGGACCGCACGATCGCGTACGAAAAGACCCGGAATATGCTGGTCGCACATCCGGACATCAAGGGTATCTGGGCTGCCAACGACAATATGGCACTCGGTGCCCTCGAAGCACTTCGGGCTGTAGGCAGGGCTGGACAAGTCTTGGTTACCGGTGTCGATGGAACAACTGAAATCTATGAAGCCATCAAGAAGGGTGAAGCAGCTGCAACCGTCTATAACGATTCGACCTATCAGGCTGGGATCGGTTTGGCTATCGCTCTTGCCGCAAAGAATGGCGAGCTCGATGTCGCCAAGATGCCGAAGGACCAGCGCCAGTTCTTCGCGGAAGCCACCAACGTCGATATCAACAATGTGGATGAGATCATGAAGGGTGCTTCAAGTTACGATTTCGAGAATTTGTTCGCCTCGTTCTCCCGCCCGATGAATTGATCGTCCTGGAGAAATCTAACGTATGTACGCTCCAGTGTACGGCCGTGTGCCGTACACTGGTTTCATTGGACAGTAAAAAAAGGAAATGGGATCCCATGAAAACCAAGAACTCAAGAAGTTTGGAAAACATCTCCACCTTGCGATCGAAGGTATCGGCTTCAGCGGTGGGAAAGTTGTACCACTCGATACCGATATCCGGACAGATCATCTCCTTGGGAATTGTCGCTTTGATCTTTTCGCTTGGTACCAACGGACAATTCCTGCATATATCCAATATCATGACGGTATTGGGGCTTTCCGCAATCCCAATGATCCTCTGCCTTGCGGTCCATCAAGTGATCATCCTAGGCGCCATGGACCTCTCGTTGGAAGGAATCGTGGCCATCACTGCCGTTTCGGCGGGACTGCTATTGAAAAATTCGGTTACGGCAAACGATGTAGGGCTTTGGATAATTCCCATCGTGATGCTGATCGGTGGACTAGCCGGTCTGGTGAACGGCTTGCTGAACACCAAACTCAGGATGCCGAGTTTCATCAGTACCTTGGGTATGAGTTGGACCCTGTTCGGTGTGGCAATCATGATCAGCAAGGGTTCGAGCATTCCGTTGCGTGATTTGCGTTTCCAAAAGGTCATCATTTCGGAGTTCCTGGGAATTCCGACAGTATTTATCCTGGCGATACTCCTTGGATTGGTGTTGTACATCATGCAAAACAAGACCAAACTTGGAAAACATATGTATGCTATCGGTGGAAATGAAATCCTGGCAAAGCAAGCCGGAGTCAAGGTGGATCGGATCAAGATTTCAATCTTTGGCCTGACCGGTATGATATACGGTCTTGCCGGATTGTTGCTGGTCGCCCGTCTCAACAGCTCCGCTGCCCGCTACGGTAACAACCTGTTGTTCCCGGCTATGACTGCAGTTGCGGTTGGAGGGGTATCCCTGTCCGGTGGTGTCGGAGGAGCCTTGAATGCTGTGATCGGTACGATCATTGTCGTTGCTTTGAACAATGGATTGGTCCTTATGCAGATCAATCCCTATATGCAGAGCGCCGTGAATGGTATCGTACTGATTTCCGCTGTCGCCTTGACCATCGACCGAAATAAGATCGGTATCATCAAATAGTGAGGCCCAGATGGAAAAGAAAAAGATTATCGAATTCAAGGGCATTCGCAAGGTTTTTCCGGGTGTGGTCGCATTGAAAGGCTTCGACCTTGCCATCTACGAGAAGGAAATCCTGGGACTGGTCGGTGAGAATGGTGCGGGCAAGTCGACGCTCATGAAAATAATGACAGGCAATTACCAACCGGATGGAGGCCAGTTCCTCCTACGTGGGCAGCCGATTGTCCTTGGTGGTTCCATGGAAGCAATCGAGCATGGGATCGGAATGGTGTTCCAGGAAGGATCGATCCTTCCCAACCTCACAGTCACCGAGAACCTGTTCCTGTGCCATGAGAAGGAATTCTCAAAGGGTTGGTTCATCTCGGAATCAGCTATGGTCGCCGAGGCCCGCAAGGCATTGGAAGAGAATGGTCTGGATATCAACCCCACAACTCTCTGTGGAAACTTGAGTCCCGCACAACGGCAAATGGTCGAGATAACCAGGCTGCTCTGGTTGTCGCGATTATATCGGCATGAAAATCCTATTTTGATTCTCGACGAACCGACAACCGTGTTGTTGGAAAAGGAGATCAAGACCCTGTTTGAAATCCTCAACAGGATAAAGGAACATGCGACAGTCATTCTCATATCCCACCGGCTGGAGGAGATTATCGAGAACAGCGACAGGATCGTGGTTCTCAAGGATGGCGACTATGTGACAGAGATGCCTGGTAAGGCAGCAGACATATTCAAGATTGAGCAACTCATGGTCGGTCGTGATATGGTAGAAGGTTATTACCGACGGAATGAACAAGTCGATCCAACCGATACGGTGGTTTTGGAAGTCAAGGATTTGGCGATAGAATCCATTCTCGAACCAATTTCCTTCACCTTGCATAAAGGGGAAATCCTGGCGTTGGTCGGATTGATCGGATCTGGAAAAGAAGAGTTGGTCAAATGTCTGGGCGGCAGCATGCAAGCTACCCAAGGCAGCATCTATCGGAACGGCAAGAGGATTTCAATCAAGCAACCGAAACACGCGATCGCCCATGCGATCGGATACATTCCCATAGACCGTCGTATCGAGGGATTGGCCACCGATCTCGATATCGCGGACAACATCAACATGCTGGTATATAAAAAACTGAAATCACGGGGCTTCATCAATAAGAGGAAGGAACGGGACAATGCAAACCACTGGATGGGTGTGGTCAAGGTAAAGGCCACCAGCCATCGCATGAAGTGTGGCAACCTGAGTGGAGGGAACCAACAGAAGGTGGTTCTTGGGAAATGGCTCTCCGCCGACGCGGAGATCCTGATAGTCGATCACCCGACCCGTGGTATAGATGTCGGTGCTAAGGACGAAATCTACCACCATATCCGCCAGCTGGCGAAGCAGGGTAAAAGTATGATCATCATGTGCGATACGCTCGAAGAGGATATCGGGCTGTGCAATCGCATGCTGATCCTGAAAGATGGAAAGAAAGTCAACGAGGTTTCTTGTCCGCCGGATGCAAAACCGGCTCCTACCGACATCATCGAATCAATTGTGTAATGGAGACCTTGAATATGCAAAAAGATGGAATTGGGAAACAACCTGCAATCAAACGTATCAAAGGTAGGGTAGCGGGACTGCCGGCGATCTCCTATGCGTTGGGAATGCTGGTATTGTTCATTGTTATTTTCGCCGTTGGCAGTGCCACCTTCCTCACGCGCTACAACATGCTCACAATCGGAAATTCGGCGGCTATACTGCTTGCGGTCGCCATGGGCCAGGTCTTTGCCATACTGACCGGTGGCATAGACCTGTCTGTCGGTGGAATCATGTCCCTGGTTTCCGTCGTACTCATGAAAACTCTCGAACCATTGGGATTTTGGGCATATTGGCTTAGTCTTGCCGTCGGAATTGCCGCGGGATTCTTGAATGGATTGATCAACTCCCGCTTCAGGATACCGTCGTTCATCACCACATTGGGATCAAACGGCATTTTCATGAGTATAGCCTATATGATCAGCATCAAACCCCTTTCAGCCCCTTCATCATCGTTTGGCGTACTGGATATCGTCAACGGGACAACCTTGGGGATTCGGAACATCATGTTGTTGGGTGTGCTTATTTTTATGCTGTTCTTCGTAATCCAGCGGTATACTATAACTGGAAGGAATATCATGTTGCTGGGTAGCAACGAAAAGATGAGTTGGCTTTCCGGAGTCGACATATTCAAGGTACGAACCATTGCTTTTACCCTCTCGGGTTTCGGAGCGGCTTTGGCTGGGGTCATGCTGGCGAGCAACCTGTACAGTGGGTATCCGACGTTGGGGACGGTCTATATCTTGAATTCGATCGCATCTGTCGTCATCGGAGGCACTGCTATGACCGGAGGGGCTGGTGGTGTTCTCAATACATTGGTTGGAGTCATGGTAATGAGTGTGATAAACAACGGCATGAATATCATAGGAATCGATGTGTATGCACAGCAGTCGTTCCTTGGAGTGCTGGTGATAATTGCCGTTGCGATTTCGTTCGACAGGTCTAAGTTGTCGGTTATCAAATAGAACAATAATTTCTGGAGGTACGTGTATGGATTTGAAAGTCAAAGGTAAGAATGCCGTGATCACTGGCGGAAGTGTAGGTATAGGATTGGCAGTTGCGAGGAAATTCGCACAAGAGGGGATGAATGTCGCAATCCTCGCCCGCGGAGGGGAACGTGCCGAACAGGAAGCCAAGAAAATTGTCGGGGATTTCAAGGTCAAGGCAATCGGAATTGCATGCGACGTGTCGAAAGCCGACGATATCTCCAGGGCGGTCAAGACGGTTCTGGATACCTTCGGCGGTGTCGACGTGTTGGTGAACAACGCAGGTACCGGAAGTGAAGAGACTATCATGGAAGCTACCGACGAGAAGTGGCAATACTATTGGGATCTGCATGTCATGGCGGCGATCCGGATGTCACGGGCTGTCGTACCTTCAATGAGGGAACGTAAGGGTGGCGTCATTATCCAGACTGCATCCATATGTGCCAAACAGCCGTTGTGGTATGAGCCAATCTACAATACTACGAAAGCTGCGTTGGTAATGTACAGCAAATGCCTGTCCAATGAGGTCGTGAAGGATGGGATTCGTGTCGTAACGATCAGCCCGGGCTTGGTACTTACCCCGGATTGGTGGAAGACCGCGGGAATCCTATCGGAGAAAGAGGGTATTACTCCCAAGGAGTATCTCGACAATATTGCGAAGGAGAACGCCCCGATCGGCAGATTCGCATCACCTGAGGAAATCGCCGAATTCTATGTGTTCATGGCATCCGAGAAGGCCAGCTACAGTGTCGGTTCGAATTATTCCTTGGACGGGGGGTGGTTGCGTGTCATCGATTAATCCTACCATGCGACAAGCGGTCATGACCGCGCCAGGTGTCATAGAGTTGCGGGAAGTGCCGGTACCTGAGGCACAGAAGGATACGGTAGTCGTGGAGATCGCCTATATCGGCGTTTGTGGGAGCGATATCCATGTGTATCATGGAAAGCACCCCTACACCTCGTATCCGGTAGTCCAGGGCCATGAGGTATCGGGAAAGGTTGTTGCGATCGGACCGGAAGTGAAGAACATCAAGATCGGCGACCGGGTAACCATAGAGCCGCAGGTTGCTTGCGGTACCTGTTATCCTTGTACCCATGGTCTCTACAATATCTGCAACAATCTGAAAGTGTTGGGGTTCCAGACAACAGGGACAGCATCCGATTATTTCGCGATTTCCGAGCATCATATCGTAAAGCTTCCCGACGATATGGACTATCGGTTCGGTGCGATGATCGAGCCGCTCGCTGTGGGAGTCCGGGCAGTACAGAAAGCCGGCGATGTGAAGGACAAGCAGATTCTGATCATCGGGGCCGGTCCGATCGGAAATCTGGTCGCGCAGACGGTCAAGGCCATGGGCGCCTCGAAAGTCATGGTCTCCGACGTGAATTCGCTCAGGTTGCAGAAGGCACTCGCCTGCGGCATCGATGTTGCGGTGAACGTGAAGGAAGAGAAGCTGATTACTGCCATCGAACGCGAATTCGGTGCCGAACGGCGTGCAGATATCATATTCGATTGTGCTGGAGTCCAGCCGGCGATAAGCAGTGCGGTTTCCGTAGCACGCAAGGGATCCGACATTGTCGTGGTCGCGGTCTATGAGGGAGTTCCGCAAGTCGACCTGGCCTATATCAACGAGTGCGAGATTCGGATCATCGGTACTGCGCGTTACAACTTCGACGATTTCAGGACGGCTATCCGGCTCGTCGGCGATGGTCTGGTCAATCTGGAAGCCTTGATTACCGATGTCTATGAATTGCCCGAATATCTGGAAGCGTATCGCAAGATTGCCAAGACTCCCGATTCGACGATGAAGGTATTGGTGCATGTACATGCATCCTAGGTTGGGAGGGTCATGCGGATGAAATCTATTGCTGTGGTGGAACCTGGAAAGCTGGCTGTCGTGGAATTGCCGGAACCTGAACTCGGACCATACGATGCCTTGGTGCGCAGTGAAATTGCGTTCATTTGCAACGCCACGGACCGCAAGGTGGTCGACGGCCACTTCCCGGGAATGGATAGAAGTCTCTATCCCTTGCTGCTTGGCCATGAAAATGTAGGAAAAGTATGTGCCGTCGGTACCAAGGTCACCACCTTCAAGGAGGGGGATCGGGTAGTTGGCGGCCTGGTACTCGAACCTCCCGACTCCCGGTACCAGTCGGGGTGGGGAGGAAATTCCCAGTATGTTCTTGTCCGTGACCATCAGGCCATGGTCGCCGATCATGTGGACGACGACGCTCATGGATGGAACGATTCGTTCCAGATCATGCGTATTGTTCCCGATGGAATCGACTTGGGGGCCGCGGGGCTATTGTGCACCTGGCGTGAAGTGTACGCCGGAATGTTCACCGATTTCGGATTCAAACCGAAGCAGGATCTTGTTGTATTCGGCGCGGGACCGGTCGGATTGAGCTTTATCCGGTTCGCACGGTTGCAGGGATTGAGCCGTATCGTCAGTATAGATCCTCTTCCCTCCAAACGGAAACGGGCACTGGCGATGGGAGCCGATGAAGCCCTTGTTCCCGACGAACAGGGATTCGCACGAATTCGGCAGCTGTTCCCACACGGGGTGGATGCCTTGGTCGACGCCGTCGGACACAACCAGATTATCCAATCTGCGGTTCCATTGGTCCGTATGGGTGGTTCGATTTGTGTGTACGGTGTAATCGGATCTCCCACCATTACGTTCAACAAGGAACAAGGACCATACAATTTCAATCTATTCATCCACCAATGGCCAACGCGGGTAGCGGAAGCCGCCGCACAGGATCCGTTGGTATCTTGGATTCGAAAGGGGCTGTTGTCGGCCGGGGATTTCGTTACCGGAACGTATTCCATCGACGACTTCGAAGCAGCCTATGCCGCTTCGCAAGAGCCGGATGCGATAAAGACCATGCTCGATTTCAGCGCGTGGAATTGAGTTGTCGGGAGGAACTATGTCCGGAAACCTATTGTTGGCACATGATCTTGGTACGAGCGGAAACAAGGCGACATTGTTCGATACCGACGGGAATCTGTTGGTGAGCAAGACCGTACCCTACGATACGTTCTATTCGAACGTCACATGGGCTGAGCAGGACCCGCTCGTGTGGTGGGAGGCGGTGTGCGCTTCTACGCGCGCAATCCTACAGGAACACAAGGCGGATGAAATCGGTGTCGTTACCTTCAGTGGACAGATGATGGGGTGCCTTCCTGTCGATGCCAAAGGGCGACCCCTCAAGAACCATATCATCTACAGCGACCAACGGGCAGTGAGGCAAACCGAAAAACTCGTGGAGAGGATCGATGCGAAGAGGATATTCGAGATTACCGGGCATCGGGCCAGTCCCTCGTATTCCATCGAGAAGCTCATGTGGTTGCGGGACAACGAGCCGGAAACCTATGCGCAGACGGCTAAGATGCTCAATGCGAAGGATTTTATCAATTTCAAGCTCACCGGAAGGATGGCCACTGAATACAACGATGCGAGCGGTACCAACGCCTTGGATTTGCAGCAGCTCGCATGGTCGGAGCAGATCATCGAAGCCGCCCGGGTCGATAGGTCGAAGTTTCCCGAACTCCTTTCATCGATCGATGTCGTGGGTGAGATTACCTCCGAGGCGGCTGAAGCCACAGGGTTGCGAAAAGGAACTCCGGTCGTGGCAGGCTCGGGTGACGGCGGTTGCGCGACGGTGGGTATCGGTTCGGTCAAGCCTGGGATCACCTACAATTACATCGGTTCGAGCAGTTGGATCAGCACTACCAGCCTCACCATTCTCGATGACCCTGAGATGCGCAATTTCACATGGGCGCATCCGGTGCCCGGTTATGTACAACCGTGCGGCACCATGCAGACAGCTGGAGCTTCATACGCATGGCTGAAGGACCAACTTGGGGGGCTCGAGACCGAACGGGCTGTGCGAGCGGGAATCAGTCCTTACCGATTGTTGGATGATCTCGTCGAGGCATCCCCCGTGGGAGCGAATGGAGTGTTGTTCCTTCCCTACTTGTTGGGAGAACGGAGCCCCCGGTGGAATCCCGATGCAAAGGGAGCCTTCCTCGGATTGACGCTCGAACGGACCAAAGCAGATATGTTCAGGTCTGTCCTGGAGGGAATCACCTTGAATCTGGGGATGATCCTCGAAACCATGAGGAAACAGGTTCCCATCGAAGAGATGCGTGTGCTCGGAGGTGGGGCAAAAGGCAGGCAATGGAGACAGATTCTTGCCGATGTCTTCGACTTGCCGATCCTCGTACCACGGTATTTGGAGGAAGCCACGAGCATGGGTGCGGCTGTCATCGGTGGGGTCGGGGTGGGACTGTTGGATTCATTCGATCGCATAGAATCGTTTATCCAATTCACCGATACGGTATATCCGATTCCCGCACATGTGAAGCGATACAGGGAGGCAAGTGTCCTGTTCGACGAAGCGTATCATGTCCTGGAGCCTTTGTTCTCCAAGATTTCCGGTTGAAGACGGGATACCAAAAGGAGTACAACGATTATGATCAAACCAGAACTGTTCGCTTTGCTCGACAACTATGCCACGACGCCAGATGGTATGGCTGTTTCTCCCCAGGGAGAGCTCGTGCTTGCCTGTCCCAATTATGCCGACCAGTCCAAACCTGGTTGTCTGGTCCGGTTCGATACATCCAGACAGGCCCGACATTGGATCGATGTTCCGGTACATCCCGATACCGCCCTCGCATCACCCATGGGAATTGCTTTTGCTCCCGATGGAGATCTGTATATATGCGACAACCAGGGGTGGCCCGGCAGGCCGGAGCTGCAATTCAAGGGAAGGATCTTGCGGTTGCGGATAGAGGGGGATCGGCTGGTCAAGACCACTGTGGTCGCCGATGGCATGGAGCATCCCAATGGTATGCGTATCCACAACGGATATGTGTATGTCACCCAAAGCATGTTGACCAAGGTGAAGGATCCGTCCGGGCTTCTGGTAAGTTGTGTGTATCGGTTTCCTCTCGATGCGAAAGGGATCCAAGTCTCGAATACATTGTCGGATGAACATATCGTCTACTCGGTGCTGACCCGCAATAAGCTCTGCCAATATGGTTTGGATGGTATCGAATTCGACCATGAGGGGAAGCTCCTGGTCGGGAACTTCGGTGATGGTGCCATCCATAGGGTCCGGTTCGACCGGCGCGGTGCTGTTGCCGGTGAAGAGATTTGGGTACAGGATCCACAACAGCTGAAAAGCACGGACGGCATGATCATGGATGGGAAGGGGAATTTGTTCATCGCCGATTTCTGCGCCAATGCAATCGCGCGGGTATCACCCGATGGGAAGGTGTCGAGAATTGCCCAAAGTCCCGATTCCAATGGATTCGCCGGTGAGCTGGACCAGCCTGGAGAGCCGTGTATATGGAACGGTCTGCTGGTGGTATCCTGCTTCGATCTGGTGACAGACGACTACAATATCAACACAAGACACGAGCTTCCCGCCACCATGAGCTGTTTCGATTTGGAAGAGGTTTCACGTTAGGTTGTTACAGACCAGACCATTATGCTTCCACACTGAATGATATATGCACGTCGGGTCGTTTCAGCTCCAACTTGCGCAAGGTCACGCCGGCTTGCTTCAGCATCCGTTTCGATGCAACCACACTATCTGTGCCGTCGTACTTGTCCGAGAGATACACGATTTCCTTGATTCCCGACTGAATGATCGCTTTTGCACACTCGTTGCAGGGAAACAGTGCCACATAGATTGTCCCACCTTTGAGGTCGCGGGAAATGCTGTTGAGAATCGCGTTCAACTCCGCATGGCACACATAAGGATACTTGGTGTCCAAGTATGCCCCTTCACGTTCCCAAGGGAGTTCGTCATCGTCGCAGCCCGAGGGGAATCCATTGTATCCGACTCCCACAATCTTCTTGTCGGAATTGACGATACACGCTCCCACCTGGGTATTCGGATCCTTGCTTCTCTGGGCCGATAATAAGGCGACCCCCATGAAGTATTCATCCCAACTGATATAATCGGCTCGTTTCATGTGTGTTTCGACTCCTTGTGTACATCATGGTTCAATCATTCCGATCGAAGAAGGCCAGTATTTCGTCGGTCAACTCGGTCTGGACCGAAGGATACATCAACAATATGTGCCGGTTGTGGTTGGACGTCATGGCGGTTGTCCTGGCGATAAAACGCCTGGAGTTCACGGCATCCTGTATTTCTGCGAGGTTTTGGAACGAAATCGTCCAATCGCCCAAATCATGTATGGACATCAACGGGACCGTAATGCGGCCAAGGTC
>PGXU01000014.1 GCA_002839335.1 Spirochaetae bacterium HGW-Spirochaetae-4 | reverse complement strand
GACTGGATCCCGAGGATCCCCAGGGCGACAAGGAGATACTAGCCATTCTCCAATCCATGGGGTGTTCGGTCACATGGAATGAACGAAACGCTGTGACCGTATGTGGCCCGGGAAATGGGAAACTTGTCGGTGGGCAATTCGATTTGAATGCGATTCCCGATGCCCTACCCATCCTGGCTGTCACCGCCTGCTTTGCACATGGCACGACAGTGCTGGGCAATGTACCGCAAGCCCGTATCAAGGAAACCGACAGGATTGCGGTCATGCACGAGAACCTGGCTTCGTGCGGCGCCGAAGTCGAGGAACGCGAGGATGCCTTGATCATCCATGGCAGGGGTAAACTGCTCGGCGGGACTTGCGACGGGTACGACGACCACCGCATTATCATGGCCATGGCCATAGCCTCCCTTGGAGCCATTGAATCAGTGACAATAAAGGGAATCGATGCCGTGGGAGTCACATTCCCCACATTCTTTTCACTCTTGGAACAGATATCGGAACATCATGAGGAGAACCAACTATGAAAACCTACGACCTGAGAAGCGATACGGTAACCAAACCGACCCCAGCCATGCGCAAAGCAATGGCCGATGCCGAAGTCGGCGACGATGTCTATTTCGAGGATCCTACGATAAACAAACTGGAAGCCATGTCAGCACAACGGCTGGGAAAGGAAGCTGCCCTATTTGTCACCTCCGGTTCCATGGGCAACCTGATACCCCTGTTCATCAATGCCGGTCGTGGCACCGAAGTGATCACCCACGCGAACAGCCATATTATCCAGCATGAGGTCGGCGCCATGTCGGCGATTGCCGGAACCTTGCCGATAGCGGTGGACAGTCCTCGGGGACTACTCGATGCGAAGACAATCGAACCGTACATAAAGCCCGTCGCCTACGATTTGGCCCGCACCGCCATGATCGAAGTGGAGAATACCATAGGGGGTATCTGCTATCCGTTGCAGTCGCTTAAGGATATCAAATCCTTGGCAGAACGCTACGGCCTGAAGGTGCATCTCGATGGAGCAAGGGTGTTCAACGCGGCTGTAGCAACCGGGGTCGATATCGCTGAAATTGCCGCCAATGCCGATACGGTGACCTTCTGCCTCTCCAAGGGGCTGGGAGCCCCGGTAGGTAGCATCCTATGCGGATCGAAGGAATTCATAGCCAAAGCCCGTGCTGTGAGGAAAATGATCGGAGGCGGCATGCGCCAGGCGGGTATACTGGCGGCGGCCGGCATATATGCATTGGAACACAATGTGGACAGGTTGGCTCAAGACCATGCCCATGCCAAATTGATTGCACAAGCCTTGGTGAAGACCGGTTGGGCACGTGTGACCTTGACTGATGTCGAGACCAACATCATGTTCTTCTCTGTTGCCGGAGTCCCAGGAAAAAAAGTTGTTTCGGTACTCGGTTCGCATGGTGTGCTTTGCAGCGGTGACGGCGATACAATCCGTCTGGTGACCAACCTGGACCTCTCCTCCGAGGATATCGCAGATGTGTGCCGTCGTATCGATGCGATCGATCCCAAGGAGTTCGTCCAGTGAAATCGGCACTTTGCTACTTCAGCGGAGCAGGAAATTCGAAAACAGTCGCACAGGATTTGGGAACCATGCTCCCGCTCGATTCGATCCTTCCAATCGCCGATGTCATGAACGATCCGTCGCTTCTTGAGGGAACCGATACCCTGGGATTGGTATTTCCTATTTATTTCTATGGTCCTCCCGCTCTTATGAAACGCTTTATCCTGGAGACCCTGCATGCCCTGGACCTCAAGATCGACTATCTGTTCGTCATTCTGACCCATGGCGGCATGCCCTTCTATGCTGCGAGCATCACCGATAGGCTCCTCGCGGAAGCAGGATATGCGGCTAGCTATGTCAGCCCGATAGCAATGGTCGATACCTACGTCCCGTTGTTCCGTATACCCGATTCGAAGAAACAAACGCTCAAGCATACCAAGATAGCCAAACGAATCGAAAAGATTGGAAAGGAACTGCTCGAACAACAACTGAAAGTCGCTACACGGCTTCCCCTCTCGCGGTTGATGCACACCATGTGGGACCGGTCGTTGGAACTCAGGGGAGAGAAGGACCGTCATTTTGTCATAACCGATGCGTGTACCGGTTGCGCCCTGTGTGCCCGTACCTGCCCAGTGAAGAATATTGCCATGGAAGGAGGGAAACCGACCTTCCTACATGCATGCGAACAATGTTTCGGGTGTTACCACCGCTGTCCGGAACATGCCATTGCCCTTGATCCCAAACCGCTGAGAGGGTATGGCTGGTACACCCCGCCGAAAAGTTTCAAAGCATAGGAGAGCTCTGCATGGATTCTTTCGATTTCGACACTCCTATTTCCAGAACGCAATCCCTCTCGGTGAAATGGAACCACGAGGCCATAGCCAGTATCTGCAACAATGCGGATGCCACGCCGCATTGGGTGGCCGACATGGATTTTCCCGCACCACCAGCAGTACTGGAAGCACTCCATGCCCAAGCCGAGCATGGAGTACTTGGATACCCGGCTTTCGGCACCATCGCCTCGACATTCGCCGCATGGTCTGAACAACGCCACAATTGGCATGTCGACCCTTCGATGGTAGTACCGGTCCCGGGCATGCTGGCCTCGATCGCCACGTTGGTCGAACTGTATTCCCAACCGGGAGACGGAATCGTCGTCCCCATGCCGGCCTACAAGCCGTTTGTCGATATCGTCAGGAGATTGGGTAGAACACTTGTCGAATGGCCGATGCAGTACGATCCGGATAGTGCCCGATTCATCTTGGCAACCGATTCGTTGGAGACCTTGCTGTCCCGTCCCAACACACCGATCCTGTTGTTCTGCTCACCCCATAACCCGACTGGACGGGTCTTTGGCGAACAGGAACTGCATACAATTTCCGAAATAGCCGCCCGTTGTGCAGCCATGGTGATCAGCGACGAGATCCATGCGGACCTTTGCTTTCCGACATCCCACCACATCCCGTTCGACACCGTGGCGAGGCAATACGGTATCGCGTGCGCCACCTGCATGGCACCATCGAAGACCTTCAATATCGCTGGAGAACATTTTTCCATAGTCGTCTGTTCGGACCAGAGCGTACGTTCCCGATTGCAGCATAGGCTTCGGGCATTGCATATCGCTCCCGACCTGCTTGCAACCGTCACCGCCCTTGCCGCGTATGGCCACGGATACGAATGGCTGGTACACCTCAACAGGTATCTGGTTTCCCAAGCCCGAATCATCGGGGAACGCTTGGAACACAGTGGTACCGGACTACGGTTTGTTGCCCCCGAGGCCTCGTTCATCGGACTGATCGACTGTACTGCAATTCTGGCAAAGGTCGAAGCCGATGCCGCCCGGAATCCACAACTGTACCGGTCTGCGACAAGTCCCGAAGGTGGAATCCTATCCCGGTTCTTCGGTCAGCGTGCCGGCATTGCCATGAATGATGGCAGTTGGTTCGGTGCACATTACGGTAATTTTGTCCGGTTCAATTATGGCACCACCAAGGCAGCGGTTGAACAAGCGATCGAGGCAATACTCGCCGCAGTGAACCGTTTGCCCTGAGGACTACTATCCGGTGATCCAGACCTCCGATCCAATCTGGCGCAGATAGCACAGGGCACTGCGGACCGGCAATCCGTACAGGTGCGCTGCAGCTTTACGGTACATGGCCAGCTGCTCACCATGCAGGTGCGGCATACGAAGTGTATCGGTCTTGAAATCGATGACACACACCGCATCGGCATACCTGACCAGCAAGTCGATCGACCCATTCACCACAGCCCGCTCGTTTGTTCCGACCTGCATGCGAAACGAGAATCCCACCTCACTCTCCATCGCAACCGGGTTCGCATCGACTAGATCGGCAAAGAATGTCGAGGAAAGAAATCCATGTGCAAGCGAAACGACAGACTCGGCAACCAGACGCAATTCATTCGCATGCAATACACCTTGGGGAAAATCGACAGGCAAACATGCAAACGCATCGTCAGTCGAGGGCAGCACCACCCGGTTGCCCAGTACATAGACTTGGAGGGAATGTTGCAACAGGGCATGGCACCAGGTACCGAATTGCGCCGAGAGGGAGTGTTCAAGGACAACCGTATCGGACGGAAGTGCCGGTAACACCAGATCCTGGTCGATACCCATCCAACCTGCAACCGCCTCATCCACGTGTGCCAACTGGGTGACCGCGAATGAAGTCGGGGCAAAGGTCCTTTTGGGAATCGGGTCGGCATACGCCTGTTTCATATGCAGGATCGTACCCGCCACCTTCTTTGGGGACACCGAAGCTTGCAGCACCGAGACCGGGGCATCACCAATTCCTACGACTTCGAAGGAATCTCCCAGAGCCGAACCTCGTTCCAACGCTTGTGTATGATGCAAAAAGAGTGCGAGGAAATTCCTATCGGCCGCCTTCTCTCCCATATTCTGGGAATTCTCGCACCCGGAGAGCACCAAGTGTGTCTTTGCCCGTGTGAGAGCGACATAGAACAGCCGCTTCATCTCGGCGGTCTCCATTGCCTGTAGCGTCGGTTTGTCCATTTCGTATAGCAAGTTGGTCGTCTTATCGTAGCGGTGCATATGGGTGGGGACAATGAGTGTCTCGGGAGCCTGGTGGGGGACATGCCACGCTGGAGTCGTAGCGGTGCGCGATGCCGTTCCCATGTTGGCCAGGATCACAATAGGGAACTCCAATCCCTTGGACTTGTGGACGGTCATCAGGCGCACTCCTTCCATGCTGTCCCGCAACGGTTCCACTTCGGACAACTTCTCCTTCTGTCCAAGGCGCGGGCGCAGATAGTCGAGGAATGCCGGCAAACCCTGGTCCCGGGTGTCGAACCTGATCGCCAACTCGAGCAGGAACTCGAAATGCTCGAGATACACCTGGTACAACCGGTCGCTGAGGAGGTAGTAGCGGTAACCGCCGTCGTGCCAGAGGAAGGAAACCAGTGCCGCCACCGAACCACTGCTCGCCAACTCCCGCAACTGCAGATACACCGAGCGGCAGCTCTCGTACCGAAGTTGTTCCCCACTGTCCAATTCGACGAGCGGAAAAACCGTCTTGTCGGTATCCATGGCATCGAGTACGGACAACAACGCGTCATCGGACAACCGGCAGAACGGGGACCTGAGCAAACCGGCGAACGCCAAGGTGTCCTCCGGGTATATGAGCAGTTGTAAGAATAGGTAGATGTCGTTCGCGGGAGCTTCGAGGAACAACGACTGGACAGCCGACAGGGTGTAGGGAATGCCGGCGATCCGCAACGCCTTCTCGTAGTGCAACTGGTTGCTGCTGGTCCTGAAGAGGATCGCGATATCCTCAAACGATGGCCTGCGTGTACCACCATCACTATCTGGAAGGAGGTATCCGTCTGTTTGGGTCATCTGTTCGATCAACGTGGCCAATGCATACGCTTCGGCTTGGACGGCATCGACCGAATCCTCCGAGGGTTCCTCGTCCGTTTCCGCTTCATCGGCGGACGCTTTGCCTTTCCACAGGAACGTGATGCGGGGAGACACGCCTTGCGACGCCTCGCGGGCTGTCAACGGTTTGAATTGTGCTTCATACAGCGTGGAGGCATCACCCATGATCCGTTCGAACACTGAATTGAAAAAACCGATCAGTTGCGGCTCGCTGCGATAATTCTGGTGCAACGTGAGCTGCAATCCTCCCGATTGGGCAATTTCCAGGTCCAGCTGCTTGAATACGCTGACATCGGCACCCCGGAACCGGTAGATGGACTGCTTCTCATCGCCGACAAAGAACAACTTGTCCCCAAGCAGATCCGTTGCCTTGGGAACGCCGGACACTTCCTTCAGGGGATCTTGTGCCAACAGGTAGACGAGATCCTTCTGAAGCCGGTTGGTGTCCTGGAATTCATCCACCATGATATAGCGGAACTTCCGTTGGAAATGACGTCGCACGACAGGGTTGTTGATGAGGATATCGCAGGCCATATGGGCGATATCACCAAAGGTCAGAATTCCCCGCTCCCGCTTGGTTGCCAGATAGCGCGTATGGAAGAGGGAAAGGACTTCGTAGATCGGCTTCAAGAGGTGCTGGTCCTTCAATGCGGCACAGGCTTTCCGTGCCAACGGCAGGACTTCCCTCAGTATCTCCACCTGTTCATTGCAATTCTGGGCAAAGTCCTTCTTGCTGGAGCACTTCCTGGTGATGGCGGCTTCCAGAATCTCCAGACACGCCGTCTGATCCTCGGCTGCTTCCAATACACTGGCCTGGGAGAGCAGGATCCGGGCGCTCTGCTTGTTGTCCTCCAACTGTTTGCCTTCCCCATCGATTCCAGCGATCACCGAGTAGGCTTGCAACACCTGGGCGACACTGCTTCGGTACACTTCCCCAATACGGAGCAACACCGACCGGGCACTCGAAACGGCATCGAAGGTCGTGGACGGGTGGAAATGGGTACTCGCCAACCCGACAAACAGCGAGTCGACCAATTCGTCGGGATGGTACATGGTGGCCAGGAAGGCGACCCCGGGATGTCCATCAAGTTCCACCAACAGATTGTGGGCACACTGTGCGGCCATTTCCCGGTTGCTCTGCTCGTCCATGGTGACATCGGGTCCGATTCCATAGCGCGTGGGGTCGGCTGCGACTATACGGTTGCAAAAGGCATCGATGGTGGTGATTGTCGCCTCGCTGAAGCGCACCAATTCGGCATGGATATCCTCGTCCTGGCTGAACTCGTGCAATTTCCCGTGGATGCGGGTGTTCATTTCGGCAGCCGCCATCCGACTGAATGTCAACGTCAATATCTCATCGACATGGGCTTTTTGTTCGACTATCAAGCGAAGGAACCGGTAGGAGAGGACCGTGGTCTTGCCTGAACCGGCACCGGCGGTCACCACACAGTTGCGGTCGCAATAGACTGCTGCCCGCTGCTGTTCGTTCAACGGTTCAAGCAATGTCGCGAAGGTAGGGGAATCGATCATACCAGTGCATATCTCCTTCTGCATATCTGTCGATAATCACAATTGGCGCAAGCTTCCTTGGAAGGGGTCGCACCCAATCTGCCCTGCCGAAGGGCGTCGGCCATATGGAATATGTGCTCCTCCAGGATCGCGATCATCCCATCACGACGTTCCTCCTGCGATTCTTCCCAGATAGGAATATACTTGCCTTTCTCGATCGAGTAGAAGGCGGCGGTTCCGACTTGCGGCAATCCCGTCGAATCCGTGTCGCGAATCAACTTGGCATAGAGCGGAAGCTGGTGCGAAGGAAGGCCCTGCGCATAATTATCGTAGGCTTTCCTGCTTCCCCGGTAGGTCTTCTTGTAATCGACGACAGCGACCGTCTGCGTTCCGTCAGCATGATCCTGCACCAGGATGTGGTCGATGCGGCCGTTGAGTTGGCAATCGCTTTGGGCATACAGGTGTTCCAGGGAGACCTCGAAGCCCCAACTCGCGAATCCATCGAACATGTCGCCCTCCGCGTTGAGGATCGCCATGAGTTCTGTCCCGTAACGTTCGGCGATATACTGGACAGTCGTGTGCACGGGTGCCTGGGGACTATGCGCATACCGGGTGAAGACTTCGTCGATACTGGCTCTGAGAAGCGCCTCGTACCGGTCGACCATTTCCTTGCGGAACACACCGCTTGTATCACGTACCCGCTGGAAGAAACTGGCCATTATTTCGTGTAGGAGGATTCCAACGGCCGCATGGTCCAGCGATACCGGATCGAAAGTCCCCTTCCTCAGACGCATGAGGTAGGACGAAGCCCATTTCATGGGACAATCGAAAAACATGTCCAATGCCGTTGCCGATAGAGACAGGTATCCCGCTCCTTTGCAACTCCTCTCCCAGACCGAAAACACAGCCTTGTCGTCCGCCATATCGAATCTGGGGGGAAGAAACGCCGTACGGCAAGCTTGGTCGAACCATCTCCCTTGCATCGCGTTGGCCTTGAATCGGGTAGCGTCGGCACCTGCCCAGGCAAGTTGTTCCCGTGTCCGTGCGTCGGCGGGAACATACCGCTGCATTTCGATTGCGTCATGGTCGACAAACCAACTCGGAGCCAATGCGCTCGAATTGCCGAAAGTCGCTTGTGCCGCCGATATGTGGATTTGTCGTGCCAGTACCCGGTACTGGTCGAGAAACAAGCCGGTGTGGTCGTTGGCAGCATCGTCGCGCCAGATTGGCTCGGGAACAAGAGGGAGCTGATCGGTGTGCTGTTCGATGTCCTCCTGTGTGCATCCCAACAGGAAATGATACTCCGGACATAATCCTGCGGATACCGTATAGGAGAATACGGGGATTCCTAGCGGGCGATCCTTCGGGATATACTGCTGTTTTCCCAGGAACTGTACGAACAGGGACAACAATGCTTGTGTGGTGGTGAATCCACAGGACCGCACGGCTTTGCCCAGTTCAGACAGCTGGTTCAGACAATATGCATATACGCTCGAGTGGAGGTCCCCCCCTTCCGTTTCGCTCCAGCTCCCCGTCTCAAGGAGAAACTCCTGCAGCACATACACGGATTGCATCATCGATTCGGCATCTTTGGCTGCGACAACAGTGGAAATGCGGACCTTGAAGGCTTTATACCAGATCAACAATTGTGCATCGGTTTTCACCGGCGATCTTGCCAACTTCTCCTGCCAATCGTCCTTGCGTGGATTCGGGTCCCCTTGCACAACCGAGAGCTCGAGTCCCCGCCGGATCAGGTCCCGTTGCACCTTGGCCTGCTTCCACGGCATACGAGGGTCGAGGAGAAACGATTTCATCGCATCGAGACTGTACGATTGGGTGTGCACTTCCTGTATCGATTGGAAGAACCGCCCGGGAGGATATTGCAAGGGTGAGAGTCCTTCGACGATAGTAAGGGGAATATCGCACAAGCGGGCCTCATGCTCCAGATAGGGACGCCACCGTTCCAGGTTGCCGACGGTAACCACGATATCCGCAAGGTCCTGTCCATTGTCGAGCAATTCACCGATCCTGTGCATACATGCCCGCAACTCCATGAGTTCGTTTTCATATACCTGTAGGCGGCTTTCCGTCTTGGAGGCATCTGCCGAGCAGGTCTCGATCCATGCGGGAACGTGGGGCATGAGGGTGAACTCTTCCCATCCGTCACAGACTTCAGGAAAAAAGATACGGTAGTTCCGCTCGAACCCTGGAGGCAGGTTTTCGACAGAGGGCAACAGGTACCGCGGCTCGAACAGGTTCCGTTTCGCCAGAAAATTCTCGTAGGCTACCTGCAGTCGTGCTGCGTCGTTGCGATACGCGAGCGGCAAACGGTCGTAGGATTCGCCCTTCACCAGACGCATGCGCTCGATCTCCTGAAGCTTCGGCAGCAACGAGGCCACGGCGGATGCCAGATTTCCCACCGACTCGGGAAACGAGGGGTGGCGGAACCATTGGAGTGATGCAGCGGTATCCGGGTCGCCAAGGAGATGTAGTGCGAACAGGTGTCGTATGAAACCATTGACCGGAGTGGCCGTGCCCGTCGGCAGAAAATGGGACCGGAAGGTATCCCAAGCCATGGTGCTGTCATGGCGGAGAATTCCCTTTTCACTGGTCTTGACATATTCGTTTGTCCAGAACCGAACAGCTGTTTCGGTGGGGAATACACTGACTATGGACGCATCATCCAAACTCCGATGGACCATTGTCCGGATGTCCCCGTATGAATATAGAATCATGGTGGCAAGTATAGCATCTTTGGTGGTATACTCAAAGGATGAATGGTCGGGACAACCGGATGGAATTGTTTGCGCGGACCTCCTACCTGTCCAGTGACCCAATCGGAAAGAAACTACCCCTCCGTTATTGGATCGCCGGGTTTTTCTTCATAGAACTGGTCTGGACGTTTGTCGGCGGTGCGGTGACGTATCTCAGCATGGAGGGGACACGCGATTTCCCGTGGAGTTCGGCTTCGTGGACCATGTATCTGAACCAGCACGTCAATTTCCTTGTGCTGTTTGCCGCCGTCGCATTCTTTACGCATGCTGTGGTTCGTATTCCCTTGCGTCGCTATGTGACCGACGCTCCGCAATTCCGATGGAAACTGTTTTGGTTCGCGGCGCTGGTCTGGTTGGTCGGTATCGGGATCGCAACCGTTGTCACGATTGTCATCGAACCACAGGCTGTCATGGTCAATACGACCAACAGGCTTTGGGACCGGCTCCTGCTCATGACATTGGCCCTGGTGTTCACTCCGCTACAGTGCATTGCGGAAGAGTTGTTGTTCAGGACCACCCTGTGGCGCATGCTGGAGCCCAGATTGCGACGGACCTGGATCGTCGGAACCATATCCGGTATCGTCTTCACCGTAGCCCACCTGTCGAATGTCGAAGTCCAGTCGACAAGCTTCAGTCTTCCCATCCTGCTGTACTACTTTCTATCCGGTGTCCTGTTCATGGAAATGACACGTAGCCATAGGGGAACGGAAGCCGCTTTCGGTGCGCATATCGCGAACAACCTGTTCTTGGTCCTGGTCGTCAACTATTCGGGATCATCCCTACCCAGCGACCCGTGGTTGATTCAGCAGGCTCCTGTGATCTGGCTTGACCTGATGGTGCTGGTGGTCTGTTCCCATATCATCATCCGATACGGCAGCAACGCACGCTTTCAATAGATCCGGTTGCCCTCGGCATCGGTGAACTTTCCCATGACTATCATGATCAAATCCACGATCACCCAGATGCCCAGTCCTCCGGCGGTCAGCAGCATGAGTACTCCGGTACCGATTTTCCTGACATAAAAACGGTGCAACCCGAGAGGTCCTATGAAGATGCACAGCAACAGGACGATCAACCAGGTTTGATGTTCATAGATATACGATTCACCTGACCGGTACCCGACTCTGGCTCCACAAGCCGGACACACATCCGCTTGCGCGGAGATTGTTCTTCCGCAGGATTGGCAATACTTCTCGTCCCGATTCCTTCCATACTGTTCCATGCACTTGCTCCTTATGTACAAATCCCAGTTTACATGTAACATTGTGGCTTTCACAAGGTTTCTTTACAATAAACGATCAGTACATACATCGGGGGTGGGTAGCCATGGGCAAGGAAAAATCGGATGCAGGCACGTCGAGTCGCAAGAAACGCAGGTTGAAGAAGAAGGCGAAACGCATCCTGATCCTGCTGGTGTTGCTGCTTGTCGCATACGTGGTCCTTTGGATAGCCACACCTTCGGTGGACGAGTATTATGGTGATGGCGAACAAACCGGAATTGTGGCGGGACTCGAGATTCCCCTACTCGGTGAAGGCGATGTCGTCACCATCCATACAGGCTTTTCACTGCTTTACGATGAGGAACACGAGCAACCGCGTTGGGTCGCCTACGAGCTGACCCGCGACGAGATCTACGGAGTCCACGAGCGGGCGGACAATTTCAGACCCGATCCCTCGATCTCCTCCGGTTCGGCGACATTGGACGACTACCGCAACTCCGGTTACGATAGGGGACACTTGATCCCCGCAGCCGATTTGCCTTGGGCCGAGGAGGCGATGGGGGACTCGTTCTACATGAGCAACATGAGCCCCCAGGACCCTACCTTCAACCGGGGTATCTGGGCTAGCCTCGAAGCGGTTGTCCGCAACTTCGCATCGACAGAGGGTGCAGTCCATGTTGTCACCGGTCCGATCCTGACAGACGGTCCGTACAAGACAATCGGTGAGAACAAGGTCTCGGTTCCGAATTCCTATTACAAGGTAGTGTTGGACTATACCGAACCCGAAAAGAAAATGATTGCGTTCCTTCTACCCAACGAAGGGTCCCGGGCTCGACTCGAGCGGTTCGCGACCAGTGTCGATGAAGTCGAACGGATCGCGGCCCTGGACTTCTTTCCCCAATTGCCCGATGAAGAGGAAACCCTATTGGAATCCAGCTTCGATATCTCCCTTTGGGATTTGGATGAATTCCGGGCATCCATGGCTGAACGTGAGGCCTATTCGGCCGATAGTACCGCCTTCGTTCCGGCGAGGAAGGAACCGACATCGCTTCGGATGCTCAGAAGTGCGGTGGACCGGATCATGGTTCGGACAAAACGGGAGATCAAATCGCTTCTCGGAATTTTCAATATTCCTTTTCTCACAAATTTTTAATTGTATTTACCCGGTAGTGCGATATACTAGTCATGGATTTTACTTGTCGGCAACAGCCTAAAGGGGTTTGTGCAGTGAGGGGAGATTCACAGAAAGTATTTCGCGAAGGGAAGTTCCGTAAGCCAAAGATGTCCAGGCGGGCACGGAAGGACACGTTGGCGTTCATCGGGTTCACCGCTCCCAATTTTATCCTGCTTGGCGTCTTCGTATTCTGGCCAATCGTATACAGTCTGTTCTTGAGTTTCTTCAAGTGGAACATGATCGCACCCAAAAAGACCTTCATTGGCGTAGACAACTATGTGTCGCTGTTCAACGATCCGGTCTTTTGGCAAATAACCCGCAACACCTTGTCCCTGGCTGTTTTCACCGTCCTGTTCAAACTCGGTATCGCCCTGTCCCTGTCGATCCAACTGAACAGGAAGCCCAAGGGCGGATCGCTGTACCGGGCAATCATCTTCAGCCCAACGTTCACCACCAGTGTCGCGGTCGCCATGGTGTGGACATGGATATTCGAGCCTACCTACGGACTGTTCCGGTTCCTTTTCCGCGCGGTCGGCGTAACCAGTCCCGATTGGATACACAATGTCCACTGGGCTCTGCCGGCGGTCATAATCGTGTTGGTATGGAGCGGAATCGGCTACGACATGGTGCTGTTCCTTGCCGGTTTGAAAAATATTCCCCAGGATATCTACGATGCGGCACTTGTGGACGGTGTCACGCCATGGCAGAACTTCATCCATATAACCTTTCCATTGTTGAGTCCCACGACCTTCTTCCTGACCGTCACGTCATTCATCGGAGCGCTCAAGGCTTTCGACATCATCTCGATCATGACCGATGGAGGACCGCTCAACAGTTCCAACGTATATGTGCTCTACCTGTATCAGAATGCATTCCAATGGTTTAAGACCGGCTATGCATCGGCCTTGGCCTTGATCCTGTTTCTGCTGATCATGGTCGTGACACTCGTCCAGAACCGGCTTTCCCGCCGTTGGGTACACTATTAGAGGAGGTACGGTATGGTTGAGATCCACAGGAAACGTTCCCCCCGCTGGTACCTTGGAAGAGCCGGGTCCCACCTGATATTGCTCCTCGCATCGCTGTTCATCGGCATACCGTTTCTCTGGATGGTCACCACATCCATCAAGAGTCCTGCCGAAGTAGCGATTTTTCCTCCGATCTGGTGGCCCGAAACCATACGTTGGGACAACTTCGCCAAAGCCTGGAGCCTGGCTCCGTTCGGACGCTTCTATATCAACAGCATCATAACAGCGACCACCGGGGTTTTCCTCGAGGTCTCTATCGCGGCACTCTCGGCGTATGCGTTCGCCCGGATCCGCTTCAAGTATCGCGATATCATGTTCCTGGTCATGCTCGCAGCCATGATGATTCCAAGCCAGGTTGCCTTGATTCCCAATTATGTCGTGTTGAAACACCTCAAGTGGATCAATACGTACCAGGGTATCGTCATTCCGCACGTTTCCAGTGTATTCGGGGCATTCCTATTGCGCCAGTACTTCCTATCCGTTCCCGCGGCACTCTACGATGCGGCCGAGTTGGATGGATTGGGCCATTTCAAGACGATGGTCTATATCGCATTGCCGCTGGCACGGCCCGTATTGGGTACGCTGGTCCTCTACCTGTTCCTTGCGAAATGGAACAGTTACCTCTGGCCGTTGATCGTGACCAACACGCAGAACATGCGGACGCTCCCTGTCGGATTGGCCATGGTACGTACGGCCGAGTATGCGATTGGCCCCGAACATCTCATGGCCGCATCATTGTTCGTCCTTGTTCCTCCGTTGATTGTCTATTTCTTGGCTCAAAAGCAGCTGATCGAGGGAATCGCTGCCGGAGCCGTCAAAGGTTGATGCCTTGACTTGAGATTGGAGAGGCAACCCGTCGAGGTTGCCGAAGAAAACTAAGGAGGTTTTCATGAAAAGGTATGTGCTCGTATTGCTGATTGCGCTGCTCGCGCTCGGCACCACAGCCGTCTGGGCAGGCGCCGCGGCTGAACAGGCTCCCGAGGGACCGGTCAAGATCGTCTATTGGCGCAGTCTCACCGGTGTAGCGGGAGAAGTCCAGGAAGAACTGGTAGCCCGATTCAACGCTTCGCAGGAGAAGGTGATCGTGGAATCGCAGTTCCAGGGAGCTTATGCGGAAATTCTGCAGAAGCTGCTTGCGGCTCTTGCAGCCGGAGAATTGCCGGACGTTGTGCTCCTCGACTCCCCGTTCGTGGCTCTGTTCGCGAAAGACGGGGCGCTGGTGAGCCTCGACCAGTTCGTGAAGAAGGACAAGACGGGGTTCGACTTGGACGATTATATTCCGGGACTCATCCAGGACGGATACTATGACGGATCCTTGTATGCCATGCCGGTCATGCGCAGTACACCACTGCTCTATGTGAACGGAGACATGCTGGTCGAAGCCGGATTGCCCAGAAGAGCTCCAAAGACCTGGGACGAGTTCAGGGAATTCAGCAAGAAGGTCAGCAAGTACAACGCCGCTGGCGAACCGATCCAGCTCGGAGCAGGTTTCACCATGGGGCAAACCAGTGCACACTGGTATTTCCAAGGTGCCGTCTACTCGTTCGGTGGATTGGTATCCGACGAGCAGTTCAATATCCATCTTACCGAGGAACCGGCTGTCAAGTTGGCAACCCTCTGGCAGGACATGGTGTTCAAGGACAAGACCGCCATGCCGTCGAACAGCCACGATGATTTCCTCAACAGGAAAGTCGCCATGGTATTCGGTTCGACCGGAAGCATGGGCAATCTGCTCAGCCGTGCCGATTTCGATGTGATTCCCGCCTTCATGCCCGGCCAGGTACAGAATCTCGTTCCGGTAGGCGGATCGGTCCTTGCCATGACCAGCACCGACAAGTTCCGCCAGGATGCCGCTTGGGAATTCATGAAGTACATGACCAGTGCGGAAGCCAATTCGGAGATCGTGATCAAGACCGGGTACATGCCGGTAAGCAAATCTTCGATGAATTATCCTGCCACGGTCGCCTACTATGAAACGAATCCGGTACGGAAAGTAGCGGTAGACCAGCTTCAATTCACCCGACCGCAGGCAAGTGTGATCTCACTGGGTAAAGGAACCGAAATCCTTCGCCAGATGATCGAGAAACTATTGATTGGAAACATGGATCCGAAGAAAGTGATGGAAGAGACCTCTGCCGATCTGTTGAAGGAATACAATGATTCGTTCAAGTAGGAAAGCAGCTGGTGCTTTGGTACGCGAGACGATGGCCGCCTGGGCGGCCATCGGTCTTCTTGTGTGGGTATCGATCGTATTGGCAACAACAGGATGTAGCTCTATGAAAGAACAGGAACGGCCACTGCGTGTGGCGCACAGGGGTGGAGCTGGTCTGGCTCCCGAGAACACATTGGCGGCATTCGAAAATGGGCTGCACTACCACCCCGATATGGTTGAATTGGATATCCACCTCAGCAAAGATGGTGAATTGATAGTCATGCACGACCCCTTGCTCGAACGGACAACCGGAAAACTTGGACAAATCTCCGACTATGATCGGGCGACCTTGGCTACCTTCGATGCTGCGGCCACATACTCCCCCGGACATTCCTTTGGATTCCAAGCCATTCCCACACTCCCGCAAGTGTTCGATCTGGTCGAGACCAAAGCCGGGTATCCGATCAGGTACCAGATCGAGATCAAGCTGAGAAGCGATGGCTCCCGGTATGCGGGAATTGAGGAGAAACTGGTCTCATTGCTGGTCGAACGCGGACTTGCCGACAGGAGTGTGGTCATATCCTTCGATTTTCCCACTCTGGAAACAATTGGACAATTGAAACCAAAACTCAAGCGTGCGGCCTTGATAAGCAAGAAATACATGACAGGTATCGGTGCTGGCGGCCCTAAGGCTGTAGCTGCGGATATCGCCTCCCTTGGAGTCGATTATGTAGGCATAAACTATTCGTACCTATCACAGACCTTGTATACCGAATTCCGGAACAAGAACCTGGGGATCGGGGTGTGGACCGTGAACGAGCCCAGTGCCATGGAACGCATGGCCGCGATGGGTGTCGACTTCATCACCTCCGACTTTCCCGACATTCTCGATAGAACCCTCCCAGTCGCCCGATAACACATGTCTTCACACAATCTTCACATGCAGTAGTGGATTGTGTGTTGACTATCATGCGGTATCAGGAGATATTTAAAGAATGTTTGGACATAAAAACAATTTTCCCAAGGAGTATCGTTTCATGAAAAAAATCTCTATACTGGCAATCCTATTGCTTGCCACAGCCCTGATTGTTTCCTGTACAGGCACAAAAGCCGACACAGCCCCGACCGCTACGACAGAAAGTACGCAAACGACAGTTCCTGCCACCGATACACAAACGACCGTTGTTTCCGAACCGGTCGTACAAGCCGAAGAAGCCCCCGTGGTTGAAAGCGAACCGGCAGCCGATACGATCGTTATTGATACCGCTCCGGCGATTACAGCCGACGATCCCGAACTCGACCAGAAATTCAGTTACGTGTATGGCCACCTGTTGGCCAACAATATTATCGGACAAGACATCGATCTGGCAGCCGGCCCCTTTATCTCCGGGTCTTCCGATTTCTTCAATTATGCCGATCCGAAGTTGACCGAGGAAGAGATCAACAACTTGTTCATGCAATACCAGAGCTTCTTGGACGGAGTCCTCACCGAGGCGGATCTTGAAGCTGGGATTGGGGAGGATGCCGGGGAACTGGCGACATTCCGCGACCGTTTCAGCTATGGCTACGGCTATGTGGTCCAATACAATCTGCAAAGCCAAGGTATCATTGTAGTGCTTGAGGATTTCAACTCCGGTATCTCCGACGCCTATGCCGAGATTCCCCTTCCCTACACGGATGAAGAGATCGATGCATTGTTCACCGCCTATCAGGACAAACTGATGGCCGAATACGAGACCATGGTCAAAGAGTATGCCAGCGAGAATCTCGCCGAGGCAGAGACCTTCCTCGCCGAAAACGGACAGCTTGAAGGTGTGGTTACAACAGAGAGCGGCCTGCAGTACAAGATCATGACAGCGGGCGACGGAGCCCTTCCAACGGCCGAGGATACCGTTGAGCTCGACTACATGATCACCTTCCTCGACGGGTCCACCGGCGACAATTCGTACAGCCGTGGCGAACCCTCGGTATTCAGTCTCGCAAACCTGATTCCCGGATTCTCCGAGGGAGTGAGGCTCATGCCTGTCGGTAGCCATTACCGCTTCTATGTGCACCCCTCCTTGGCATATGGAGAAATGGGCAATGAAATGATTCCCCCCAACACACTGCTGATATTCGATGTGGAACTGCATGATATTGTCGAGTAGATACAAGCGATGAATGTTTCGTGCCGTCGTGGATGCTTCCACGACGGTTTTTTTATCTGCGGGTTCTTGACTTCCCTCTTCACTGGCGTTATAATACTTTTATCATATATGATTAGTATGATATAGGAGAACACCATGTCCCGCATATTTGGAAACATAACCGAACTCGTTGGCAACACCCCATTGGTCGAGCTGCCCCACTTCACCCAGAAGTATGGTTTGCAGGCTCGGATTCTTGCAAAACTCGAATCGTTCAATCCCGCAGGAAGTGTGAAAGACAGGATTGCAAAGGCGATGGTGGAGGATGCCGAGAAACGGGGCTTGCTCGTTGAAGGTTCGACGATCATAGAACCGACCAGTGGCAATACCGGTATAGGACTCGCGCTCATGGGGTCTGCCCATGGGTATCGGGTGGTCCTGACCATGCCCGACACCATGAGTGTGGAACGCAGGACCCTATTGAAGGCCTATGGAGCTGAATTGGTGCTGACAGAAGGTACAAAAGGTATGAAGGGTGCAATCGCAAAAGCCGAGGAACTGGCCAAGGAGATTCCGAATTCCTTCATCCCCAGTCAATTCACCAATAGTGCCAACCCTGCGATTCATGAATCGACGACCGGCCCCGAGATCTGGCGTGACACGGACGGAAAAGTTGATTTCCTTGTTGCGGGAGTAGGTACAGGCGGAACCATAAGTGGTGCCGGATCCTATCTGAAGGCCCAAAACCCAGCACTGCAAGTGATTGCCGTGGAACCGAGCGGATCTCCTGTCCTGAGTACCGGAACTCCAGGGCCTCATAAGATCCAAGGCATAGGGGCGGGTTTTATTCCCGACACACTGGATGTTTCGATCTATGATGAGATCGTCACTATTGAAAATGAAGAGGCGTTCGGGATCGGTAGGGAATTGGCCAGGATAGAGGGAATCCTCGCCGGCATTTCTTCAGGAGCAGCCCTTGCAGCTGCCTTGAAAGTCGCCCAACGGCCTGAAAACGCTGGGAAGACCATTGTGGTCGTATTGCCGGACAATGGCGACCGATACCTTTCCACCGCCCTGTTCAACGAGTAGCCTATGGAACCATCGGCGCTCCAAAGATTGGAACTACTGGCAGAGAACGACTACAGGGAGTTCTCCCAACGTCTGATTCCAGATGGCAAACCTCTGCTTGGGATACGCATGCCCCATATCCGGTCGCTTGGCAAGGAGATTGCACATGGCGATTGGAAGTCCTTTTTGGAAAATCCGGAAACCGACACCTACCATGAGCAGACGCTTCTACGTGCCTTTGTTCTTGCCTATGCGGACATGCCTGAAGTGCAACGGGTCGGTTTGGTAGAAGAATTCCTCCCCCACATCGACAACTGGGCTGTTTGCGACAGCTTCTGTGCGACCTTACGAAAAGCCGAGAAGGCGAAAGAACCGTATATGATGCTCGTTGGAAGACATATCCATGATCCGCATCCCTATGCCATCCGTTTCTCGGTGGTCCTGCTGCTGTTCCAGTTCATGGACTTTCCCCTGGACCCGAGGGTGCTTCCCCTGTTGTCGTTAGCCGAGAATGACCATTACTATGTGAAGATGGCTGTGGCATGGGCGGCGGCAACCGCCTACACTGTCGATCCCCAGGCTGTGCAACCATGGTTGGCCCAACTGCCCTTTTCGACAGAAACCATGCGCATGGCCATTCAGAAGATCAGGGATTCCCGTCGCGTATCGGCTGAAGGGAAGGAATGGGCAGCGATGTTACGGACCAAGCTGAAGCCACATACCTAAAAAAATAGTCTTGGAGGGGAAGACCCATCCAAGACCATAGTAGTCACGGAAGCCGGCCAGAGCCGACAGTAGAGACGATCAATACTTTTTAGGACCAGCAGCGAACGCTTTCTCGACCAAAGCATAGAAATCGTTCACGTGGATTGTAGCACCGGAAATGTCGTCGGTATGACCTTCGTCATCCGTATAGGTGATCTTCTTGGGATCCTGGGTCTCGAGCAGATAATTCTCGACGCGTTGTGCCTGGACATACCATTCGTCGATCGCACCACCAAACTTGACCATGTTGTAGTTGCCTTCCATATCGAAGACCTTCTTGTCATCGCCAGCTTCGTTCACGGCACTCCAGTATACATTCACGATATTGCCATCTTTCACGAAGAGGGAGACATTGCTTTTCCAACCGGATGAACCAAAGGCATCATCGGAAGCGTAATAACCGCCGTCCGCGTACGGACCGAGTTCCACTGGTCCCGCGGCAAGAGCCTCCAAGGCCAATTCGAACAATGCATCCACATGGATCGATGCACCCGCGAAGTCATCGGTATGTCCATCGTCGTCGATATAATTCACCAAAGTCGGATTCTGGATCTCGATCAAATGGGCTTCGGCTTTCTCAGCCTGCTGGTACCACTCGGCCTGTGCTCCACCAAATTTGACCATGTTGTACTTGCCGGCCTTGTCATATTGCTTCTTGTCGTCCCCATTCTTGTTGACCGCACTCCAGTTCACAGCAGCGATGCGCCCGTTGATGACGGTAAGCGAGACATATTCTTTCCAACCGGAGGAAGGATACTCATCGGCGATCGCGAAGTAGGCCCCATCCTCATACATTCCGACACCTACCGGACCTGCGGCAAGCGCCTTCTCCGCCAATTCGAACATCTCCACCACATGGATCGAAACACCTGCGATATCATCGGTATGTCCCGATTCATCGGTATATGTAATCGCAGTCGGATCCTGGGTCTTGATCAGATAGGCTTCAGCCTTCTCAGCCTGCTGGTACCACTCGGCCTGGGCTCCACCGAATTTGACCATATTGTATCTGCCGGCCTGGTCGTAGGTTTTCTTGTCGATACCGGCATTGACATTCATGCCGTTCCAGTCGACATCAACAATATTTCCACCTTCAACGGTAATGGTAACCGCATATTTCCAACCGGAGGAACCGAATGCTTCATCCATGGCATAATAGATACCATCTTCATATTTCCCCGCGGGTTCGGCTGGAGCCGAAGGAGTTGCCGGAGCGGCAGCCGGAGCCGGTGCGACAGCAGGGCTCGCTGCAGGTGTCTGTGCGACAGGTTCGGTTTCTTTCGCACAACCGACCACTGCGAACAGAGTCATTGCAAGTGCCAGAATCAACAATACAATACGAAAACTTCTCATGTGAATCACTCCTAATATATCGATATCGGCGTATAGTATATTAGGAGAAAGCCACTTTTGCAAGGGTTCACAACAAGAAATATATCACCTGCGGGGATACGAAAACCGACCCCCAAACTGGAGGCCGGTTGTATGGAATCTTGTATCCGGTTTAGCGGTGGACTGCTGTCAATGCACCATTGATTGTCAGTACGCCATTGTCGAGAGCGGCCTGCAAGGCACCGTCGAAGAAGTACTGGGCATCGGCTGCCGCAATATTCTTCACGATGTTGCCGGTCTTCTTGTCGGATTTGTCATCGACCAATTTCCCACCAGCTACGCTGCTGTCCCAAACCTTTGCATAATCGACAGTTGCTGCGGTTCCATCAGCAGAGAAATCCTTGCTGATGACCTGGGGTCCGCCACCAACGATATAGCCGACATTGCGCATCTCGAAGGAACCGTTGGGGAAGAGCAATTTGCCCGACTTGTCGGTGGTGATCCGATAAGCTGTGCCACGGTGTGTGTACTGGATGGTGATTGTACCATCGGCAGCCTTGGAAGCCTGGAGGTTGTCGGTCACGATCTGCTCATAGGGTGTGACACCGAAGAGGAACAAGCCGCGAAGTCCGCTGGACAAGGTCGCCTTACCTTCAACGTCGTAGAGGTACGCATTGAACAGGTGTGTGGAACCGAGAGCAGAAGCACCGGTGGTCGCATCGGCATGGTCTTTTTCAGCGACCATGTAGCGGATATTGCCGGCGAAGGAGAAATAGTTCTCGGCATCTGGAGCAGCTGTGTTCAAGCGGTAGCTGATCTTGAGATCCTGGGAACCATCGGAGACGGGTGCTGCGGGTGCGGCAGGAGCTGCTGCAGCGGGTGCTGCTGCTGGAGCCTGGGCGACAGGAGCGGGCTTGGAACAGCCGATTGCAACGAATGCGACCAAAAGAACGATCGCAACCATAGAAAGCCAAGTCATTTTTTTCATAATCAATCTCTCCCCATTGGTAGTATATTAGGTTAAATCGATAATATATTACTTTATCGATTCTAATCAAGATATTTTTTACGAATTACGTAAATTTTTGTTTTTTTCTCTTTTGACCACATTTCCAGCTACCTTTTGTATTGCTGCCACTCTCGGTGTCGGGTAGGCAAAACAAGAACCGGTGCCAATTTTCAAGCAGGGTATCTGTGGAAAGTACCCGTGAGGATACACGTTGCATTACTTTGACAAGGGAAAGACAACCTGCTACCATGCGCCCATGAAGCAGTTCAAGTTGGGCGATATCGCACTATTGGTCATCTCGTTGGCGATTGTCATTTCCAGCTTCAACTCCTACGGGGACTTCACGGGGAAACCCGAGGTCAGAGTCCGTGCGGGAAACCAGGAATGGGTCTACGACTTATCCGTCGATACCTTTGCCACATTTTACGGCCCGGTCGGTGAAACAACCATAGAAATCCAAGATGGCAAGGTACATGTACATGATTCCGATTGCCGGAACAAAGTCTGTATCGCCGCCGGATGGGTCTCGAAACCAGGGGATTGGATAATCTGTCTCCCCAACGATGTGTTCATATTGGTGGAAGGCACCATGGCTTCACAAGAGGGAGGTGTCGATGATACGGCATTCTAAGTCCGACCGGTATGCTCGCATCGAATTCGTCGCCCTACTGGCCGCCTTCGCCCTCTTCCTCTCCACCGTGGAATACCTCATTCCAAAACCGGTCCCCTTCATGCGTATCGGTTTGGCGAATCTTCCACTCATTATCGGTCTGGGAATCCTCAAGGATCGCGAGTATATCATGCTGGCACTCCTGAAAGTTCTGGGACAAGGTTTGGTCACCGGTACCATATTCTCCTATATCATCGTCTTTTCCCTCGGAGGAACCATCGCGAGTGCCCTGGTCATGTATGTGTTGTATCGGTTCGGGAAACGTTGGATAAGTCTGGTCGGTGTCAGTATCGGTGGGGCAATGGCCAGCAATGGTGTCCAGTTGCTGCTCAGCCAACTTATATTGTTCGGCGATGCGGCCCGACTGATCGCACCACCCTTCCTGATCGTAGGACTGATCACCTCGATAATCCTGGGAATATTCGCGCAGCAATTCGTACAGACCTCCACGTGGTACCGGATGGAGTTGGAGAAGTGCTCATGAAGTCTTCGAATGTCCGCCTCTACATGGGATTGCTCGCACTTCCCTCGATATTGTTGCAAGACTCGATTGTCGGCATCACGTTCCAGGCTGGCTATGTGATCATGTTGGCCCTGACACACGGAAGACGATTCCGGTTGCTTCCCAACATCATCCTGTTGGCGAGTGTCTCCAGTGCGCATCTGCTACAACCTCATGGATTGCACTTGTTCTCCATAGGAGACTTCCCCATAACCGTAGGAGCCTTGCTGTTGGGTGCCCGCAAGGCATTCACGCTGATCGCGCTGCTCTACCTGTCCCACTATATGGTCACCGGCAGACCGCAGTTTCCCGGACGATTGGGAAAGCTTGTATCATTGCAGTTCTATTATTTCGAGAAGATAACGACAAGTTGGAGATCGATCAGCCCGAAGAGACCGTTCATCCCGGCTATCGACCGATTGCTAGGGGTCCTCTCCGCTCCGGGGAACGAAAGCGAAATCCCTAGTTCGAACAAACTCCCGAATACTTCCGGAACCAAGGCTACGGGATCGGCTTTATTGGCAAATGCCGTGCATCTCACCATACTATGGACAGTGTTCGTCTTGGCAAAAAGTGGCATTCTCCCCACACTCTGAATCAAGTCAATCGATTACGCTGAACCCTTCGTCGGAAATGGTGTAGGAAACGGATCCGTCCCGCAATGCCTGGGAAAGGTGGATCTTGTTCATGGAATCAAGGAATACCGCCTCCACTCCATCCAAGGAATCGATCAGGGCCATTCCTTCCTGTAGTCCAAGCGAATACACTGCAGTCGACAACGCATCGGCTATAAAGGATTCGGCTGTGATGATGCTCACACTGGTAATATCCGTCTTGACCGGATAGCCCGTCACAGTATCGAGAATATGGTGGTAGACCACGCCTTCAACTTCCAGATATCGCTCGTAGGGGCCACTGGTAACCAGCGCTTGGTTGTCCAGTCCGACAACCATGACATGGCCTCCCCGTTCAGCCTCTGGATTTTGGATACCGATGCGCCATGCGCTTCCGTCGACCCGGGAACCTACGGTCAACACATTTCCACCAAGATTGACGATCGCCTTATGAATTCCGTGGGCAACCAGTATCTCGGCGACTTCGTCCGCGGCATACCCTTTTGCGATACCTCCGAGATCGAGCATCATTCCGGTATCGAGCAACTCTATCGAATGATCCTGTTCGTTGAGTACCACGCGGTCGTACCCGACAAGCGGCAACAACCGGTCGATTTCCGCTTGGGGAGGACGACGGGGATTGTCCCCCCCGATATCCCACGCCTTTACCAACGGTCCGACAGTCGGGTCGAAAGCCCCGTGGCTCAAGCGGGCTGCCTCGAGAGCTTTCTCCACGACCCTGAACGTATCGTCCGAGACTACGACCGGACCATTTCCGGCGGCACGGTTGACCTCGGCGATCTCGCTGGTATCGAGATGCAAGCTCATCCTGGCCTCGATATCAGCGATACGGGCAAACGCCGCATCGAATGCTTCCTCGGACGGCTTGTCATATATGGTGATACGGCAAGCGGTCCCCAGCATGAGTTCGGAACGGGATTGCGGATCGACAACAACACCTTCGCTCGGCTTCGAGCAAGAAATCGTTGAGATTGTGAGAAAAATCATTCCGATAAAAAAGAACTGAATTGCAATGTTTGTATGTTTCATGGTACTACTATGTAAGTGATATATCGCATTATGCGAGAAACGGCAACCTGTCACGACCGAACCGTCGTGTTCGGAGATCAATTTCGCAGAAAATTAAACGGTTTTAGGACCAAGGGATAAGGAGAGGGCACATGGATAAGAAACGGATTGTGATTCTTGGCGGAGGATATGCCGGAGTCCATGCGGCTAAGAGGCTGCACAAAGCTTTCAAGAAGATGAAGGACCAAGTCGAGGTGACACTGATCGATCGCCACAGACACCACATTCTCATGACCGAATTGCATGAGGTTGCCGGGAATCGTGTCGACGAAGCATCGGTAAAAATTTCCTTCGATAGGATATTTGCCGGAAAAATGGTGAATGTCGTACGCGACGAGATCAAGAACATCGATTTTGAGAAGCAGGTGCTCGAGGGTGCCGGGGCCAGCTATGGCTACGACCAGCTCATCATAGCAACCGGTGCCGAATCGACCGATTTCAATATCCCCGGGGTCAAGGAACACTCCTTTTACCTATGGAGCCTGGAGGATGCCTGCCGCATCAAGCGTCACCTGATCGACACGGTCAAGGCCGCAGCATACGAGAAGGATGAGACGATCCGCAAGGAAATGTTGACCTTCGTCGTCGCGGGTGGCGGATTCACTGGAGTGGAACTCGTTGGCGAACTCATCGAATGGTTGCCGATCCTCTGCAAGGAATACGGAGTCGACTTCAACGAAGTGAAGCTCATGAACGTCGAGGCCCTCGGCAATATCCTGAACATGCTGCCCGACAAGCCGCGCGACAAGGCAATCGCCTATATGAAGAAGAAAGGCGTCGAGATTCGGACCCAAAGCCTGATCGTCAATGCCGATGAGAACGGTTTCACCATAAAAGACGGCACCGTCATCAAGACCAAGACATTGGTCTGGACATGCGGGGTTCGCGGAACCACCTTCTGCCACTCGCTACCCTTGACCGACGGAAAAGTCCAACGCAAGAAGGTCAACGAATTCATGCAGTCCCCGGACCATGAGAATGTGTACCTCGCCGGCGATGGTATCTGGTTCATGGAGGACGGGAAACCCGTACCCCAGATCGTCGAAGCGGCCGAACAGACAGCAGCTACCGCCGCTGATGGCATTATCCATACCATCAGGGGTGAATTGGGATTGCCCACGAAGCCGGTTGCTCCATTCAAGTCGGCCTTCCATGGCTACATGGTCTCTATCGGTGGTCGTTATGCCGTCTCCTACAACATGGGCATGGCCCTTTCCGGATTCTTCGCCCAAGCGGTGAAACACCTGGTGAACATGTACTACCAGTTCGGTGTATGTGGTGTGAATGGTGCATGGACCTATTTCAAACATGAGATCCTCAACATCAAGCACCGCAGGTCCCTTATCGGTGGCATGGCTGCCTACAAGGTCCCCTCTTACTGGATTGTTTTCTTGCGCATGTACCTCGGTGTCATGTGGTTGATCGAAGGTGGGAACAAGATTCTCGAGGGTTGGCTCACGGACACGACCGGACGGAAAGTCTATTGGGGTCCATTACCGGGAGCAGAAGGGGATGCTGTAGCCGCCGGTGCGGAAGCTGTCACAGAGGCAGTCGGTTCCGCCAGTACTTGGGCCGAACCTGTGGTGGAAGCTGTAAGTTCCGCGAGTACGGCCGGCTCTTGGGATGCAGGGACTGCTGTTGCCGATGCTGCTGGAGAAGTGGTCACCAAGGTCAAGCAATTCGCCCCACCGTTGTTGGACCAGCCGCTTGCCATATATACTTGGATAAACGAAACCTTCGTCGCATCCGCGCCATATCTGTTCCAGATCATGATTGTTCTGGCAGAAGTGGGTATCGGGTTGTGCTTCCTCGGTGGACTGTTCACCTTCCCCGCAGCGATCGTTTCAATCGGATTGTCAATCATGTTCCTCATTGGAGCTCTCGCTGGAAAGGAAATCCTCTGGTACATGGCAGTCTCGATTGTCATGCTGGGTGGAGCCGGGCGGGCCTTCGGTCTTGACTATTGGGTAATGCCGTACCTCAAGAAATTGTGGAACAAGACTCCTATCGCCAAGAAGCTCTACTTCTTCATGGATGAACCGGAGTTCACCCGCAAGCAGATGGAGAGACGGATCGCCAAGCAGAAGGATGCAGCCCTTTAATCATGAATGAATTTTGGAAAGACGAACCGGAAATTGCCGCGGAGCTTGAAGAGGTCGGTTCGTTGATACAGGACGCGATAGATCGTTCCCACTCTTTTGTCCGTCAGATGCTTGCCGCCCAGGTACGAACCAGCGGCAAGTTGCTACGCCCCGCCTTGGTATTGATCGGCTCACGCTTGGGGAAGCCCGAGCGAAGGGCCGAAGTCAAGCGTATAGCCAGTGTGTTGGAGATGATCCATATGGCCTCGCTGGTCCATGACGATATCATCGACGATGCCCGGACACGTAGGGGGATCCCCACCTTGTATGCCCAGACCGGAGCGAAACAAGCGGTATTGGCAGGAGATTACCTCTTATCCAGGGCAATGGCATTGGTCGGAGGCAGCGAGGGAGACCTCGAGGCCTCGGCAGTGTCGAATGCGTTCAGCAGGTTATGTGAAAGCGAATTGGAACAGGATGCCGGACAGGGGGATTTTTCCATTTCGACCGCCACCTATCTTCGGAGAATCGCAGGAAAGACCGCATCGTTGTTCGCCTTGAGTTCGTATGCAGGAGCGGCGGTTGCGGAATCGGACAAGTGTGTCCAAAGACGCATGCACCGCATCGGTTACAATATGGGCATGGCCTTCCAGATCCAGGACGATATTCTCGATTACGATGGCGACAAGGAAAAGCTGGGCAAGGAACCTGGAAAGGATTTGCTCTGCGGTATTCCAACCCTACCCCTATTGGAAGCCATGGAGATTGAAAAGGCCCTGCCCCTGGAAGACCAGCTTCTGCACCGGATCACCGGAAAAGCAAAACTGTCCAAACGGGATGTGGTGCGTGCTGTCCGTCGGGTGACCGAGCTGGGAGGATTGGAAAAATCCAAGATTCTTGCTACAACATACTCCGAACGGGCGCTGAAGGATATTCATGCTTTGGGAAACGAACAGGTTTCCTCTATCCTTCTGGGCATGTTCGACAAACTGTCCGATCGAAAAAAATGAAAGGTATCCATACCCCAGGGCAAGCCCTGGACCCAGGATACTTCGCATCCTTCGCCGCCCCAAGGGGAATCTGAATGTCTATAGAACAGCACATACTTGATTCGGAATTCGAGCTTATGCTCGACCATCTCGCCTTGCGCTCCAAGAGTCCCAAGTTCGATATCACGGATATTGAACAGGAACTGCACCACCTGTTGGTCTATCAAGGCCAGGATTGGGTCGGTAGGGGTGAAATCAAGAACGCCGAGATCCAAGGCCATGTCTATGCCTACCAGGTATTCCTGAAACGGTGGAAAGACAAGCATCCTGAAAATTGAACATCGTAACAAAGGGCTGCGCATTGGCAGCCCTTCTCCGTACACGAATCTTCTAGAAATCGAAATTGTCCGGATCCGGTCCGAATCGCTTTCCTGTATGCAAGGTATCGATCAGGTTTATCTCATCGGCACTCAATGAGAAATCGAAGACAAGTGCATTTTCCCGGATCCGATGGTCATGGACCGATTTGGGTATGACCACCACCCCATGCTGGATATGCCAGCGAAGGACGATCTGGGCAGGACTCTTCTGGTATTTCTTGGCCAAGTCCAACAGAACGGGAATATCGAGATTCCCCTTCATCAACGGACTCCAAGCCTCGACGACAATATTGTTCAACTGGCAGAAGTCGCGGATATCCTTCTGGTTCATCAAGGGATGCAATTCGATTTGGTTTACCGCAGGAACAACATCGCTCGCATCGAGAATATCCTTCAAATGATGGATCTGGAAATTGCTCACTCCAATCGCACGTACCTTTCCCTGTTTGTAGAGCTCGGTCATAGCCCGCCAAGTATCCAGGTATTTTCCTTTCACCGGCCAATGGATCAGGTACAGGTCGAGATACTCGAGGCCCAATTTCTTCAGACTCGTCCCGTATGCCTGCAACGTGGCTTCGTAGCCTTGATCGGCATTCCACACCTTGGAGGTTATGAACAGTTTCTCCCGTTCAATACCACTCTCCTTTATCGCTTGGCCAACACCTTCCTCATTTCCGTACACCGCTGCGGTGTCTATGCTCCGGTATCCGGCACGCAACGCCGATTTCACCGCACTCACCACAGGCGAACCGTCACCTACCTTGAAAACTCCCAGGCCAAGCCCGGGCATGGCTACACCATTGTTGAGCATAACTGTATCTTGCAAATTCTGGATCATCGATTCCTCCTCTTCTGGATATAACTACAATATAGTTGAAAAACTGAGGAACGGCCAATTGTGAAAAAAGGCCGGACTTGTTGTGTCCGACCTTTTCTCGCTTCGTTTGGCAACCAGCTGCTACCGCAACTCGGTTACTCCAGTAACAGAAGATGGTTCATCCATCGTAAAACTATCCAAATACTCCTGTTTCAGGAAGTAGACGTTCCCATCGACTGTTCCATCCACAAGATGAAATCCATTCGCCTCGACGTACACATCACCACGGAATGTTCCACCCTGGATTCGTGTATTCTGGCTTCTCACCGTCATACGGGGAGCAATGACAGTATAGCGCTCGGTAATTTTTCTGTTCGCATCCTGAGCATAGAACGCCAGTTTCCTGTACGGCTTGTCATTCTGGGTGAACTGTCCATCAACGACAATTTCACTATCAAGTGACAGATCCTGTACCACAGCGATTATCCATGTTCCATCCGGACCGACCGCGGAAAGAAAATCCGAAGCCTTATCGACTATCGAAGCCGTTGTGATAGCATCCGGTTCTGCTACCGCTGCCGGAGCAGGTGCTACTACAGCCGGTGCCGCCGGTGCGACGGGTGCTTCTTTTTTTGCACAACCAGCAACAATCAATACCAAAGAGAAAATTGCAATAAGCAATAGAAAATTTCTTCTACCCATGTTGAGCCTCCGTAATCAGGCTAGTGCAAATCTCGTGAAAAATCAATACTCTACCATATCGATAGGGTATAATTCATCTGCCGATTTGTCTGCTTTTCTCGGTTACCCATCAGGAAAGGGTATTTGGCTTTTGCACCGTACAGACAAATAAAGGTATCGACATTCCAGGACAAGAAGTGGGGACTCGGGAAGCGTTGTCTCATGTACCACCCCAAGAAACTCCGTGTGGAAATATAGTTCCGATTGTTTACCTTTTCTTTGGAATTTGAGATGATGGCTACATGGCAGACACAGCAACTTCACATTTTTCATCCATGCAAGTGAATCTTCATACACATTCATGGTATTGTGGACATGGGACCGGTCAACTGTCCGAATATGTTTCATCGGCTCGCAGTGCAGGAATACCTGTCCTTGGTTTCAGTGAACATTGTCCCGTACCCGACGGACGTTGGAAGAATTCCCGTATGGCGTATACCCAGATGGACACCTATCTGCAGGAATGCCGGACATTGGGAGCCTCGAACAACGATATGCACATCCTTTGCGGATTCGAGTGCGATTACGACGCGCGGTACATCCAATGGTACGCTGAACATCTGGTCGATACGAAAAAGGTCGATTACCTCTGTTTCGGTGTCCACTACCTGGTTGGGCCTGACGGTAAGGAGACCTACATCAAGAATCTGCCGTCACAAAAGCAATGGTTGGATTTGTATACCGATACGTATGTGGCAGGATTGAAAAGCGGGTTGTTCCTGTTCGGAGTGCATCCCGACCTGTTCGGCATGTTCTACAAAGAATGGGACAAGGATGCCGAGTATAGCGCCCGTCGGATACTCTCGTGTGCGGCTGAATTCGACATGCCACTTGAAATCAACGGATATGGATTCCGAAAGCCACAGATTGATACGCAGAGTGGGAAAAGGCTTCAGTATCCGTTGGAGAACTTCTGGAAACTTGCATCCGAATATCCGGTGAAGGTTATTCTGAATAGTGATGCGCACAGGCCGCAGGATTTGGATCTTCAAAATACCGGGGCATTTGAATTCACCTCCAATCTAGGCATTCGCCCGTATGGATGGAATGTCGGACGTAACACCGATACCACCGTCTTGTCCCTATCGCAGCCTCTTCCGTAAGAGCGGCAGACATCTTCTGTCGCCCACCTGAATGGAGCCCTTATATTGATAGGGCTTCCCTATTACGTATATAATGCGCTGGGTTGACCGCAACCTGTTTCATAACATGCACATAGAGGAGTTTATCGATGGCATTGCAGAACGGAAACCGAAACGACAAGGATTATTCCGATAGACCAGTCATCTTTCTCGAAAAGAAAACCCTTACAGAAGAAATATTTTCTTCCAACATACAGGCTAATCATCGGAGACTTACCAAGGACCTTGTTTCTGCATTGCACGAATTGTCAAACCAACACTATCTGGTGATTCTAGAAGATCCGGAAATTTCGGATCATTCAACGGACAATCGCCTGAATTCCCTATTCTTGGAATCCGGGTTAGACCTCTCCACCACCTCGGAAGACCTTACCGGAAAAGACAAGTCCTCCCAGGGTGAAAAATCAACGCTCACACAAATCGAGGAGTTTTCACTGCAATATGGTATTCCTGTCGAGCGCAGGCTTCTCGTACAAGCTGGTACCAAGGTGTCAATCTTTTCCGACCAGAAGAGTCTTGGGACAGGAACCTTTCTTCCAGAAACGCTAGCTATGTGCTTCCACACCTATAGTGATCTGGCGTCTTGGATATTGTCTCATCCGTCACCCTACCAAAACCTGATCGAAGGCATCCGTGCCGGAGCAGAGATCCTCAGGGAAGGCGCCCTGGTTGTGCTCCCAACTGAAACAGTCTATGGGCTCGGTGCCGACGCCACAAATCCGGCAGCTGTGGAAAAAATCTTTACAGCCAAGAAGCGTCCATTCTATGATCCACTGATCGTGCATGTATCGGATACGAAGCAGATGCTCCCATTGGTCACCGAATTCCCAGAGAAGGCCAAAGCGTTGACAACCCGTTTTTGGCCTGGACCGTTGACAATCGTGCTTCCCAAATCCCCATTGGTACCAGCGATAGTGACTGCTGGAAGTCCTTCGGTAGCAATTAGAATGCCCAGCAACCCATTGGCCCTTGAACTGATCCGCCTCTCGGGAAGACCGATCGCCGCCCCGAGTGCGAATCTTTTCGGTTGCACGAGTCCGACAACCGCACGACATGTACAGCAACAGTTGGGGGGAACATATGATGCGATTATCGATGGTGGTGCTTGCATAGTGGGAATCGAATCGACAGTGATTTCATTCCTTGAAGAGATACCCAGGATTCTTAGGCCGGGAGGCATAGACCAGAAAGCAATAGAAGCATGTATCGGCAAGGTGTTGGCGGACCAACAAGACAATCCCGAAGACTCCACTACCAGTCCCGGTATGTTGCCAAGCCACTACGCAACATCCACTCCCCTTCGAATTGTCGAGAATCCGAGCGATTATGCATCAAGAAATGATGTAGGAGTGCTCCTCTTCGGAAGAAGTGACGAAGATTTTCTTGGACCGGTGGAATATTTGAGCTCATCATCGGACCCGGCGGAGGCTGCGAAACACTTGTATCAGGCCATGAGAAATCTCGACAGCCTGTCACTCTCACTGATTGTGGTGAAGTTGCTTCCGGAAACCGGGATTGGAATCGCAGTAAACAACAGACTTCGGAAAGCTGCGAACAACTTTTCTGATACAGCCGAGAAATAGGTTCATAGATACTGGGCAACACCAACCGCCTGCAAAGGAATCCTTCTCCCCGGCCGCTTGCCGGTGCTTACCGTTTTTCATCAGAAGCACACTTGTTGAAAACCGCCAACTTCATTGTTGCCAGAATTCCCGCAAGAGCCACTATCGCGATAGCTCCAACCAGTGATGTCCGAAAAGAACCGGTCAGGTCGGCGAAATATCCTCCGATACCGGGAGCGATAAAGCCGGCAATTCCGTAGGCGACGAAACAAATCGGATACAGTATCGAAAACAGCGTTTGCCCAAAGTATCGTGCAATCGTAGATGCATACACAACGAAGTTCGCTCCGAAGAAAAATCCAATACAGAATATGACAAGAAGCAGCATCCATTCCGGCAATGCAAAGAGGAGAACAGTGCAAGCAATCGATAGACCTATCAAGGAGATGGGAATGCTTTTATACCCAAGCCTATCAAAATAGTGACCCCAAGCAATCCTACCGACAGCATTCCCGACTGCAAATAGAGCGATTGCCTTCGATGATTGTGAAATTTCAACGCCAAATTCGACAACAAGGGGTATGAGGTTTCCATTGACAAGAAGACCTGTAAAAGTTCCTGCGAAAATACCGATCGCGCAAATCGAAAATTGTATGCTGGTGACTTTTCCGATACCAACCGTACTGCTTCTCGATCCATCCCGGATGTCGGGTGCTTTCAGAAAATACGCGGCGATCAAGAGTATCGAACCGGTGACAATCCCCCACCAGCGCATAAAGACAAGAACATCCATGCCTCTGCCCAGAAAATGATCTGCCGTTGCGGAAAGTATGATCGCTCCGCTTCCGAATCCGGCAACGGATATTCCTGTGACCAAGCCCTTGTTGTTCGGAAACCACTTCATACCCACCGTCAAAGGGCAAACATATCCGAATCCAATTCCCGCGCCAGTGATGATTCCGAGTCCGAGCAACAATAATCCATAGCTTCCATTTGAAAACGAGGCGAGCAGGTATCCGGCCGCAAAGAGAATCGCTCCAATCCCAGCCGTTACCTGTGGTCCAAAAATTACCAAAACCCGTCCTGCAAAAATCATTGTCAATGTGAAGATGGTAATACACAGACCGAATATGAAACCGCCTTGACTGTTGGTGAGTCCATAGGATGTTCCCAATTGGGAAATGAGCGTACTCCAAGCATACAAGCCTCCAAGTATGACCTGGATCAATACACCTGCCAGCAATGATATCCATCGATTATTCATCCGATCTCCAAGTTCTCTTTGACAACTAAGCGCAACCGTTGGACAATCGCATGTATTGAGAACCTTCATCGGACGTCCCGATGGCTGCCAGACCCAGACTTCTGAAAATATTTCGTGTCGTATCATCGATATCGTCTTCACTCACTACATCCACCACTACATATCTGTCTCTGCAATATGACAACACTGGTTTCGTTTGGGCATGGTACACTTGCAATCTCCTCACAATAGTTGATTCCGTATCATCGACCCGTTGCACAAGGTTGGAACTGCATTTGTTACAACGGCCCACATTGTGCGGTTTGTTATATGCCAGGTGATAGACAAGATTACACGATGGACAGACACGTCTTCCCGTCAGGCGGCCAATGATTTTCGCATCATCCAAAGTGATGTTGACTACCGTATCGATAGACCGCTTTTCTGCTTTCAAGCTCCTTCCCAGATGTTCAACTTGGGAAAGCGTTCGTGGGAATCCGTCAAGAATGAATCCTGACTTGCAGTCGGCGTTGTATATCCGATCCATTATGAGACCGATTGTCATCTCATCCGGCACCAACAACCCGTTATCCATATGGACTTTTACCAGTCTTCCCAGTTCAGTACGGTTCGCAACATTTTCACGAAATATATCCCCGGTCGAGATATGGGGAATCCGCAATGCTTCCGAAAGGATTTTCGCCTGGCTCCCTTTTCCAACCCCAGGCGCTCCAAACATGATAAGTATCATTCGACAAAATCTCCTTCATAATTACTACAAGTTAATCTGATTGTGAACATCCTCATATCTTCATTGGGATTAGTTCCAAATACTCTTCAAGAGCTCCGTCGTTCAGGCATGTCTCGATGATTATTCGGCCCAACCGATCCAATTCGGGAGTCAGGAATTTATCCAACTCCTTCTTGAAAAAGTTCGAAAGAATGATTGATCCCGCATCATACCCCTGATCACCAACCTCAACCTGCCGGTTGACTTCGAGCAATTCTTTGGGAATATAGACGCCATCTACTTTTACGCTGGTAAGGGAATATCCGAGGAGTGGATTTCGGGAGACCTCGAGCTGATGTGGTTGGAATTTCGCGCTACCCCTTCTCGCAAGATATTCCCGTGCAATCCATTGGGGCATGAATCCGACTTTGTATATTCCAATGTACTGGTTGGGAACCAGGATGTATCGGGTATTCGGATAATCCACAATCTGCTTCAGCAACAGGTTCGCCTGATCAACCATCCTTCCGGTGGCGAACGGCCAATAAGAACCGACACCCTCGCTGCTCATACCTTCCGTATCCGTGATACTGGGATTGTCATGTCCTCGCGGTGCTACCAACCTCCAGAGCCATGCCAAGGCCGGAGGGAGTATATGGAACAGGCCTATGATACCGTAGGTCGGATGCTCCATCGAGCAGGGTGGTGTCCGCACTCCGAAACTCCGGATATCGACTTCGACCGGTTGGTCCACGATATTCGGCACCAATCTTCGGGGCATGATAACCCGAGGATTTGGACATGGTTTGCCTGGGGCATCCATGGTGTGTTCCCATATCAGACAGGTAGAACCAGGCACCGTCTCGTAATTGATGAAAATGAGCGGTTCCTGGGGATGTACACACAATTCCTCCAAATATGGATCTGTACCATACTTGGTTATGTGGTTCGTTCGGAGGAACCAACCGTCCTCTGCATCACCCACAACAAGCTTTCCACTCGAGTTCTGCATTGCAGGATGGCATAAAGCCATATCGTCGGTCACTGGTTTGAGTTCACAGGGCTCGATCAAGTCGAGATACATCTTTTCATTCGTCAGGGTGTTCTGACTGAGAAGAATCCTTCCGTCCATTTCCCTGTGAATCTTTTCGATCATCTCGCTCTTTCCACCACCACTGGCACCCTCATGCATAATGGTAATTACGTTGTCATAAGGTGTTGTTACCATCACAGTCGATCCGTGGGCGGTAACCCATCCCTCCTTTTCACCAATATCCAAAAGTACGCCGTACACACCTTTCTTCGCGCTAGGACCAGGATACAGATTATAGGCGAACATCTCATACACACTATCCAGCCGATTGTGCACAACCATCTGCTTTCCATTGAAATGGGTATGTCGGAAGGTTGGAGCGAGGTAGATGATCGCAGTTGGCGAAAATCCCTCGGGAATTTCACTGGCCGGTATGAATCCCTGGAGGTCGGCGAGTCCACCAGCGAAGAAACCAGCATTCGCAGGAGCAACCAAAAGGGCGGGACTTCCCATCTCCTTGATTCCCGCAGTGAAAGGCATCAGGATCAAGTCCGTTGTAGCCAACCAATCGAAAGTCAGTTCCCTGAGTGGTGAGAAATCGGTTCCATACTTTTCAGAATAACGGGATTTGTCGGTATCGCCTTTATCGGCTATCAACATGCATTCAGGGTCACGACGTCTCATGTAGATATCATCGTAGTTGACGACAGCACCATTCTTGCACCTGGCGACAGTCGCCTCGACCACGCGACCTTTCCCTGGAATATCGTACGACACCTCGAAATAATCGCAGTTGCTTCCACCCATGGCGATTTCCAGCAACTCACCTCTCGTTTCTGGGATGATCACGTCCTTACCCTTTGCCAATACAGCCCGCAATTCTTCGGGCAGAACCATTCTTCCTATCACATTGTCCATTCGTTTCCCCCTCGCACCAAACTTTCAACAGTCGGTCTCTTCCAAGATTTGACTCACAGTGTCCAAGAATCTTCTTAGGTCAAAAAAAAATCCAGCATCTCTCGGTATTCACCGAAAAACACTGGATTACTTCGCGACTGGTTTCGCAACCTTTCCCGTCATCTTCCAAGAGGATCCAAGGACCCTCAACTATTCATTCAAATTTCACTACTGACTATTTGGAAAAAGTATTCTCCAAATTTTCTGCCAACGTAACAACTATAATCTTTTCACCTGTCCGTGTGCTTACATCGGAATGCAAACTCACGATAGTGACATCGACCACGTCTTTGATCTGCTTCTCAAAATATTCGCATGCAGTTTCAAACAGATTGGTCCGTAACCGCTTTAATAATTCAACACCTTGGCTACTCTCTGCCAGCTTTTTTTCCACCTGACTTAGGAAGCCCTTGAGCCGAATAATAATCAAATCCTGACAAATCGTGGTCTTGATCTGTTTGGGGCCACGCCCCATATAGTTCATTTCAAAGGCACTGACCGCTTCGCTTATACTTGCCTCTGCCTGTCCCTTTGTCATTTGATCAACCCCGCTTAGTTCAAGCACGATATATACTATCGCCAATTTTGTCAACATTCGGTGCGGGACACGGTCACGAAATGAAAAGGAACCTAACGGGTCTTGCCCAGGTATGCGACCCTGATCTGTTCGTCCTCCAGCAGCTCCCTTCCCGGTCCCGTCATACTGACGGTTCCTGTTTCGAGCACATAGCCCCGGTTCGCCGTCTTCAGCGCTACATTCGCGTTCTGTTCTATCAACAAGACTGTGACTCCGGCTTCGTTCACTTTCCTGATGATGGAGAAGATTTCCTTCACCACCAGGGGAGCCAACCCGAGGGATGGTTCGTCCATCATGATCAGCTTGGGGTCGGCCATAAGTGCCCGCCCGACAGCAAGCATCTGCTGTTCACCGCCCGACAAGGTACCGGCATGTTGCCAGTGCCGTTCCTTGAGCCTTGGGAAGAGACTGTACACACGTTCCAGGTTGGCTTCGATTACCGCCTTGTCCTTTTGCAGGTAGGCTCCCAAACGCAGGTTTTCCAAGGTCGTCAGGTTGGGAAACACCCTGCGGCCCTCTGGCACAAGCACCACACCCTTTCCGACAATCTTCTGTGTATCGAGGCCGTTGAGCTTCTCACCCCGATACATGATCGTACCTCCCGCAATTGGAATCAATCCCATGATTGCGCGCAATGTGGTGGACTTCCCGGCACCATTGGCACCGATCAAGGTCACGATCTCATGCTCCTCCACATCGAAGGAAATTCCGTTGAGTGCGACGATACCGCCGTAACAAACTTTCAGGTCCCGTATTTCCAGTAAACTCATTCGTCTTCAACCCCCAGGTAGGCACGGATCACAGCCGGGTCGTTCTGCACTTCTTTCGGTGTTCCCATGGCAATGGTCTTGCCATAGTCCAACACATAGATCTTATCCGAAATATCCATGACCAGATTCATATGGTGCTCGATGAGGAACACGGTCAAGTTGAACGAATCCTTTATATCCTTGATGAATTGGGCGAGCTCCTCGGTCTCCTTCGGGTTCATGCCAGCCGCCGGCTCGTCCAACAACAGCAAGGAAGGCGAGGTTGCCAACGCCCGCGCGATTTCCAACCTCCGTTGTTTGCCGTAGGGCAAGGATGATGCCTTTTCCCGAGCCAAATCAGCCAATCCGACCGTCTTGAGCAATTCCTGCGTTTGCTCCCGCATGGTCCGCTCCTCGACATGGTTCAACCTGAAGGTAGCACTGAGCATACCAGCTTTGATTCTACAGTGTTTTGCAATCAAGACATTCTCGAATACCGACAGTTCCTTGAACAATCTGATATTCTGGAAGGTTCGCGCCATACCCAACCGGGTTATCTTATCCGGAGTGTTGACCACCTGGTGATGGAAAGTCGTCCGGTCGCTACCGTTGTAGATTTTTTTCATCTTCGAGCGGGGATGGTTCTCTCCAATCACCTTGTCATGGAATACCACCCTACCGTTGGTCGGCATATAGCCTCCAGTAATGACATTGAACGCAGTTGTTTTTCCTGCACCGTTCGGTCCGATCAGTGCGGTGATATGGCCTTGTGGAATCTCAATATTCAAGTCATCGACAGCGACGACGCCTCCGAATTGCATGGTGAGGTGTTCGGTCTTCAATACAATCCCGTTCATGATCCACCCCCCTGCACCTTCTTGCGTTTCCACTTGAATCGTCCGAATATCCGGTCCCAACTGAATTCATTGGTCCCCATGAGTCCACGACGATAGATCAACACCACCATCATGAGCAGGATCGAGAAGATCACCATCCGGAATCCGGTCCTGAACAACGGGACATCCCATCCGAAGAGTTCCAAGGGTTGGTCGAAGAACCGGAGCCACCACTCCTTGGAAGCTGTCACCAGAAAAGCCCCCAACACGCTGCCTGTGACACTTCCGATACCCCCGATCACTACAATGAGCAGGATATCGTAGGTCAAGGTGATGGAAAAGGTCTTCGCCTCGATCGAGCGCATGTACATGGCCAACATGCCTCCGGCCAGGGCGGAGAAAAACGAACTGATGATAAAACTCATCGACTTGTGTTTGAACAAGCTTATTCCCATTGCCTCGGCGGCGATCTCATCCTCGCGGATTGCCATGAAAGCCCGTCCGTATGAAGACCGTATGAGCAGGACTATCAAGGTGATGCATACAGCCGAAACGATGAACGGGGTGATTATCGGAGGGACCAAACCACCGAACATCTTGGGGAACGCCGGAATCTTGTTCAGTCCATAGGACCCATTGGTGATACCATCGAGTTGTGGAGACGAGAACAATGCCCGGATAATCTCGGAGAGTCCCAGCGTCGCGATCGCCAGGTAGTCGCTTTTCAACCGAAGTACCGCAACGCCGACAATAGAGGCGATTACAGCTGCGAACAGGGCTCCGATAATCAATGCGACGAAGGGATACACACTTTGGAACCACGGTGGCAACGCGCTGAGGAAGACCTTCAGCGCCCGGATGCCCGGATTGATACCGTTCATATAATACACACCATCGAGACTTTGCACGGGAATCAACAGGATAGCCGTCGTATAGGCTCCGATGGACATGAATCCAGCCTGTCCAAGGCTGAACAAACCGGTAAACCCATTCAAGAGGTTCATGGAAACGGCCACCAGTGCGAATATCGCGCTTTTCTGCATAATCGATATCAGCATGCCGTTTCCTGCCCGATTCAAATTAAGCATGTACAGGATCGCCAGGAACACCCCGGCGGAGATGACACTCAATACAGTGTTTCGGCTTCTACGCATACGCTATACCTTCTCCATGGTTTTTTCGCCAAACAGGCCGGTAGGTTTGACCAGGAGCATCACGATGAGGAGGACAAATGTGAACGCGTCCGAAAAGGTCGAGTATCCCAACGCCACCAGAAGCGTCTCGACGATCCCGATAAAGAATCCACCTATGACAGCTCCGGGGATATTTCCGATTCCACCGAATACCGCGGCAACGAAACATTTCAAGCCCGGCAAGGTTCCCGAGAATGGAGTCACCGACATCCGGTCGGTGAAGTAGAGGATCGATCCGATACCCGCAAGCAGTGAACCGATCGCAAAGGTTACGGTTATGACCCGGTTGATATTGATACCCATGAGTTTGGCAGTCTCGAAGTCCTTGCTTGCCGCCCGCATGGCCATACCGGTCTTGGTTTTGTTGACCAATATCATGAGCAGTACCACCAGAACGATTGTGAGCACTGGTGTCAGCAAGGTCACGAGCGATGCACTCAATTCCCCCACCCGGAAAATCCGTTTGAGCAACGGAATCTCGGGATACCCCCGCGGAATCGCTGTGAACAGATAGGTGGCGAGATTCTGCAACAGATACGAGACACCGATCGCACTGATCATGATCGACATCCGTGGAGAAGAACGCAACGGCTTGTAGGCAACCCGCTCTATGGCTATTCCCATCAACACCGTAATCAACAAGGTGACGACAATGGCTATAGGCCACGGAAAACTGGCAAGGGAAAATATCATGAAGTATCCGGCCATCATGAAAATATCCCCGTGTGCGAAATTGATCAGTCTGAGGATACCGTAAACCAGTGTATAGCCAATGGCGATCAAACCATAGGCACCACCAAGCGATATGCCTGTCAGACTATGCTGCAAGATGGTCGTGATGCTCATGCAGTCTCCTTCGTGAAAAGTACAAGAATTGGTTCACCGGGGCAGATTGACCGTCCCGGTGAAATTTGTGCATGCAAATCAGAGAACACTGACCGTCTTCAGGAATTTGAACTGTCCGTTCTCGATAACCTTGATAAAGGCAAGGTCCTTGTCGGCATCGCCATTCTGATCGAAAACGATCTTGCCGGTGACTCCCTCGACAGCAACATCGACCAAAGCGTCGCGAATCGCCGGGCCCTTCGTGGAATTGGCTGCTTCGATAGCCTTGAGTGCCACGAGATAGGAATCGTAACCAAGGGCAGAAACCGCTGGAATGATATCCGGTTGATTGTTCTCGACGAGGTATGGCTTGAATCCCTTGATGAATTTGGCAGCTTCATCGGTCGCCGGATCGGCATCGTCAAAGAAGGTGGAGAGGACAACGCCCTCGGCACTTGATCCAGCGTTCTCGATGATGGATGAATTCTCCCAGGTGTCCCCGGCCATGATCTTGGCAGTGATCCCAAGTTCACGGGCCTGCTTTATGATCAGTGGAGCGGTTGCGATCGAAGATGGGGCAAAGATGACATCGGGATTGGTTGCCTTGATGTTCGTCAGGATCGATTTGAAATCTGTGGTGTTGGTCTGGAACTGTTGTTCACTGACCACGTTTCCACCCAAATCGACGAAGGCCCGCTTGAAGAAGTTTCCGAGACCTGAGGAATAGTCGTCACCAAGTTGGGTAATGACGGCTGCCTTCTTGGCTCCGTCTTGCCATGCGAAGTTGGCCATGACTGTCCCTTGGAACGGATCGAGGAAACATACCCGGAAGTAATAGTCGTTACCGAACGTTACCTGCGGATTGGTGCACGAGGCGCCGATTGCAGGAACTTCATTGTCGAGGAAAATATCGCCGGCCGCAATCGAGACACCGGAACCGTACGACCCGAGAATAACCGAGGCCCCACTACTGATAAGGCTTTGTGCGGCAGTAACCGCTTCGGTCTTGTCGGACTTGTTGTCAGCCTCGATGAGCCGCACCTTATAGGTCTCCCCATTGATCTGCACTGTGGGATAGACCTTGTTGGCATAGCGCATACCCAAGACTTCCTGATATCCACCACCACCATTTTCTCCCGTCTGTGGCTCGAAAACCCCTATGATGATCTCTTTTTCGCCGCTTTTACTTTCCGTGCTTCCGCCGGCGAACACGAATTGGCACGCAAGAAGCGCTATCACCAAGAACACAGCGATCCTTTTCATACGTCATCCTCCAAGAATGTGTTTGAGATACTTCGATTATCATCCCAGAAAACGAAAGACACAAGAAAAATTATTGTATTGGAAACTCTTTTCCTCCTGTCCGATTGTCGGGGGATGTGGACATGTCCAACCACTTTATTTTACAATACCAAACATACCATAATTTATATTGGAGACAGAGGATGCGGAAGACAAAACCAGAAGCTGCGACCCAAGTGTATGACCAGGTATTGTATGCGGAAAATGACCAAATTCGTCGTACGATACATATCAGTTTGCTTTGCATCCTGGTAGGCGCCATCGCCGGACTCGGAGCAGTCGGATTCAAGTATTTGATCGAATTCTTCCACAATCTCTTTTTCCAAGGTGAACTGTCTTTTGAAATCAACCGTGGCGGAACCATATCGAAGTGGGGACCCTTCATAATCTTCGTTCCGGCGATTGGTATTGCCATAGCCCAGAAGATAACACAAGTTTGGGCACCCGAGGCCAAAGGGCATGGCGTTCCCGAGGTCATGGTTGCTGTAGCTGAAAATCGGGGAAGGATCCGGCCGATTGTGGCATTGGTGAAATCACTTGCGTCTGCCATTACCATAGGTGCTGGCGGTTCGGTTGGGAAGGAAGGCCCGATAGTCCAAATCGGCGCGAGCTTCGGCTCAACATTGGGGCAGACACTGAAATTGTCCTCTCGTGAGACTATTATCCTCGTGGGAGCAGGTGTGGCTGGAGGAATCAGCGCGACATTCAATGCCCCTATCGGCGGGATCATGTTCGCCTTGGAACTCATCTTGCCGGAATACAGCATCATGACCATCATGCCGTTGGTGATCTCGGCAATTATCGCGACAACCGTCGGAACATTGTTCATGGGAGCGCACCCAGCGTTCATGGTACCTGAATACACCATGGTCTCTCCCTATGAACTCATTTTCTATGTTCTGCTCGGTCTCGCTGCAGGGGTCTTGTCTGTCATCTTCATCAAGTCCGTCTACGGAATGGAGGACTTCTTTGATTCGATTCGGATTCCTGCGACGGTAAAGGCGCTCGCAGGGGGCTTGGTTGTCGGTGGAATCGGGTATGTTTCCTTGCTATGGTTCGGCAATTACCATGTCTATGGCGTCGGCTACGACTTCCTCGACCTCATGTTGGACAATAAGATTACGGCTCTTGGTGTCGCACTGGCGCTGGTTCTGATGAAACTTTTGGCCAACACCCTCACGCTGGCTGCCGGAGGTTCGGGAGGAATATTCGCTCCGTCGCTCTTTCTCGGGGGAGCTCTAGGTGGTGCGGTTGGAATTCTGGTGAACACGTTGTTTCCTGAAACGACCGGTCCAGTCTCGGCATATGCGATTGTCGGGATGGCCGCGATTGTCTCCGGCGTCACCGGAGGTGTCCTGACAGCAATCATCATGGTGTTCGAAATGACACGGGACTATGCGATCATGTTGCCGCTCATGTTGAGTGCGGTCCTCTCCTATTTTGTCTCGAAATCCCTCTACAAGGAGACCATGTATACGAAAAAACTCACCAGAAGGGGTATCCAGATCCAGTTCGACAAACGTATTCCGACATTCAAGACACTGGCCGTCGGTGAGATCATGAAACGGGAAATGGTGAGTTGCTCTCCAGACGATACGGTGGCATCGGTATTGGAAACCATGCATAGTCATGCCTTGGGTCTGCTACCGGTTATAGATGGCAACCACGTGTTGGGCACCATCAGCTACGCCGAATTGTATGCGAACCAACCGGGACAGGATGAGAAGATCGCTTCCATGGTGCATCGGCAACCGATAACGATTCCGAGCTCATCGAACCTCTACGATGCCCTAAAAGTCATGAAGTCGCTGGAAACTAATATACTTATCGTCACTTCAGGCGATGATATTGAAGGCTTCGTGACCGCCAACCGGATCATCAGGAATTATCTGGAGAAGAAACAACAGTCGTGAATTTCAACGTGGCTTGGGGCGTCCTTCTCCCACTGCATACTCTATGCTGGAGAACAGGGGTAAATCCGTTGCGACACCCGACAATTCTTTCCTATAGCCGTTCCAATCGTAATCGACCCGTCGCATGATACAGGAGATTTGATCTTCTTCGATGTCAAGGATTGCGTACGAGGGTCGCCTGTCACCGTCGAACGAATACCCGATCGATCCCGCATTCACCACCCGTTTGTGTCCGATATGGAATTCCCCTGGAATGTGGGTATGCCCGCAACACACCAGGGTGGCACGTTCACCGGCTATCAGCTTGGCTAGCCTTTCTTCGGTATTCCCTTCTGGAAGCAACTTGTCGGTGAAGGAATAGGGGCTGCCGTGGCAATAGATGATTTCTGAAACACCACTAATAATCGGATGGACGATCGGCCATCCCGCAATTGTCCGTTTCGCTTCATTCGATAGGCGTCGGTCGCAATCGACTATACAATCGAACAATTCCCGTTCAAAATCGCTGGAGGGTCTGAACGTATCGACCTCCTCGAGGTTCGCGTCGGTATTCCCCTTGATACAAGCGATCGGAGCCAAAGACACCACTGCCTCGAAACACTCCTGCGGATGCAACCCGAAGAAGACGAGGTCACCCAAGAACACATAGGAGTCGACACCATTGTATGCACAGTCGGCCAGAACGGATTCCAGTGCTGCGATATTTCCGTGGATGTCGGACAGCAGTGCAATGCGCATGGGCATCTCCCTGGATCAACTATAAGCGTACTCGTACTACAACACAACATCAATAATGAAAGGGATCCCTACCCCAGAATAAGGGGTGGACCCAGGATGATTCGCCTCCTTTGCCGCCCCAAGAACGATGACATGCTCGTCATACTACGAAGAAAGCCGGCTTACCCAACTCAAGGGATAACCGGCTTTTCTCTCTGTATCATCATATACATCCAACATCGTTGCCCAGAAAAAGACTCGAACTTTCACGACCTTGCGGCCACTAGGACCTGAACCTAGCGCGTCTACCAATTCCGCCATCTGGGCGCACTTCGAGACTATAGCCTAGAGAAGCGTAATTTGTCAACTTGTTGCCGATTGGGAAAACCCTATGTATCTTATCCCCATATCACCTGATGAAAGGATGGACCGTTATGAAAGTAACTTTTGGAGGAACACCAGTACAACTGGCCGGAACCGAAATACATGTAGGCGACACAATCGCCGATTTTTCTGCAGTTAAAAACGATTTGAGCCCATTCAAGCTCAGTGAAATCAAAGGACGGAAACTTATTGTAGCCGTACCTTCGCTCGACACCTCGGTATGCGACGCCGAAGTCCGCCGCTTCAACACAGAAGCGACCAAACTGAAAGACGTGACGGTAATCACCGTATCAATGGACCTTCCATTCGCCCAAGCGCGATGGTGTGGTGCCGCAGGTGTGGAGAACGTTATCACCGTGAGCGATTATAAGGATCGGGATTTTGCCCACACATTCGGGGCATATCTGCCGAACGTAGGATTGATCGCACGCTCGATCTTCCTGTTGGATGAAAACAACACCGTCAAGTATGTACAGTACGTTCCGGAAGTAACCGATCACCCGAACTATGAAGCAGCACTGACCGCAGTGCGAACATAACAATCTCCAAATCTCGTTATACACCCCGGATCACATCTTCCCGTGGTCCGGGGATTTTTTTATCTCCACCTGTCCCTCCAACCTGATATCCCGGGAGGAAGAACCGACTGCCACACAATAATCACCCTCCCGTACCTTCCATGTGCCAAGCGTAACAGAATACTCCGAGAAATCGCGTTCTCCAAGAGTGAACACAATGCGGGTAGAGCCACCAACCTCGAGATACGCTTTTTCAAACCCACGCAATTGCTGGAACGGATATTCACGACCATACAAGCTGGGCCTGACATACAATTGGACGACCTCTGCTCCACCACGGTCTCCGCAATTTTCGATGGAACACGAGACAACCCACTTTCCGTTCTTCCGGACCACCTCGAGATCCTTGTAGGCGAATCGCGAATAGGATAACCCGAACCCAAAGGGGAACAGTGGATCGGGACCAACCGTGTCGAATTGCCGGTACCCTACCATGAGCCCTTCACGGTACACCAGATCCTGTACCTTTCGTCTTGAAGGATCTCCCTGTCCGCCTTGTACACGGGCAAGCGAAACCGAAGCATAATCGGGGGGATACCCCTGCATCGACTCGTAGTCGGCCAAAGACCTGGCAATAGAAATGGGCAATTTTCCCGATGGGTTTATCTTTCCAAGCAGTACATCCACAATCGCCTGGGCAGAGGTTTCTCCCAAGTACCAGGCATGCAACACCGCTTGGGGCAGGTGAATCCACGAATCCATCCCCACAGCACCTCCGGCATGGAGAACCACAACGGTACGGTTGTTCAACAAACCGGCTTGCCGTATCGTTTCCAGCTCACCTTTGGGCAATTCCCACTGCCTGTCATATGCCTCGCTTTCGTAGACATGGTCGAATCCAGTGCATACGACCACGGCATCGACTTGTGCCACGACAGCCCGCCGTTTAGCCGATCTCCACCACACCCCCGAGAAGGTCCACAGTTTGCATCCAGGCAACTGTCCGCCCAACTCGTCGCGGATCGATTTCCCTGGATGTCCCTGTTTGATGAAGCTCGAACCCCCGCCTCCAATGGGCTCCCCGCTGGCCAACCGTCCCAGGACGACAAGATTCTTAAGTTTGACACCCTCAAAAGGTAATATATTCTCATTTTTCAAGAGTACTATGGATTCCGAGGACATCGCATAGGCACCATGGTGATGCTCCATCGTTCCAATCCGGGCCTGCGGATCCACTACCGGTCGATCAAACACACCAAGGGTTTCGCACACGGAAAGTATACGCAGTATCTTGGCATCCAACAGTGCTTCATAGGATGGATCGGATGCAACCAAGTCTTCGAGAGCTTTTTTGGTGAACCACCGGGCTTTGGGCATCTCGATATCCACCCCATGGCGCAACGGACCCTCGGTTTCATACAGCGAGTTCCAATCGCTGACTACTATCCCCTGGAAGCTCCATTCGCCGCGTAGGATATCCTGTACCAAATGCGCATGCGCACTCGCGTATGTTCCATCGATCTGATTGTACGCGGTCATCACGCCCGTTGCCCCCTCCATTACGGTCGCCTCGAAGGCTGGGAGATACAGCTCGCGCAAGGTCCGTTCATCGACAATCGAGTTTGTCTTGTGGCGATCGAATTCACTGTTGTTGCACGCGAAATGCTTGACTGTGACTCCCACTCCCTTGGACTGTACTCCCTGCACATACGCGCATGCCATCCGTCCAGCAAGGAACGGGTCCTCGCCCAGATATTCGAAGTTCCGCCCACACACGGGAATGCGGGCAATGTTCACACCTGGAGCCAGAAGAATGGATATCCCGACGGCCCTGCACTCCTCGGCCAGCATTGCGGCACTTTCCCGAACACATCGCCTGTTCCAACTCGCGGCCATGGCGATGGCACTGGGAAAGATCGTGACCGGAGCTGCCACACCGCGGACGCCACTGGTCGCATCACCCATCCATACAGGAGGAATGCCCAATCGTTCGATCGGACGGATACAAAACCCGTCGACGCCCGAAATATAGGAAATCTTTTCATCCAACGTCATGGCGTCGACAAGAGCCTGGACGCGGCTTCCCCTTTTACCCTCCACCCATGGCAATATCCCCGTTTCATAGCCGGGTGGACGTCGTAGTGTGAGAAAGTACCGGTTCATGATGTGTTGCAACACACACCTTTTGGTATGATCGAACATAGTAGCCTCCCGAGAACCAGTGTAAGCGCGTTCTCCAATGGCGGCAAGGAAACTTGAAAAAGGTTGCAAAGACATCTACAGTATATGCATGAACATTAGAATCCTGTTTTTGGGAGAAATAGTAGGTCGTCCCGGTATCCATGCGTTGAAGGATGGCCTGAAGACATTGAAGGAATCGCAGCGCATCGACTTTGTGGTTGCCAACGGCGAAGGTACGACCAATGGCTTCGGCATCGGCAAGAACCATGCGCTCCAGATAATGAAACTTGGTGTGGATCTGATTACGACTGGTGAAAAGACCTATTACAAGAAGGATATGGTCGAACACATCGGCAAGAACGGACATATTATCAGACCGGCCAATTATCCTGCCGGAAATCCGGGGAGGGGATATCGGATCTTCGATATCAAGGGAACAAAAGTCGCCTTCATTACCTTGTTGGGCAATTCCGACTTTCCCCGCACGCATGTGGCGAACCCCTACCTTGCGATTCAGGCATTGGTCGAGAAGTTGAAACCCGAGGCTCAGGCAATCTGCCTGCAGTTCCACGCTTCCACCACTGCGGAAAAACAGACGATGGCCTACCATGTCAACGGCAAGATTTCCGCAATGGTCGGGACACATACGAAAGTACTCACTTCGGATGCCCGGGTACTTTCAGGTGGAACAGCCATGGTAACCGACAATGGACATTGCGGCAGCATTGCCGGAGTCGGGGGATTCGATCCCAAGATTGAAATCGAACGCTTCCTCACCCAAATTCCCTCACGATCGATAGAATCATGGGAGAAGCTTGAGCTGCAGGGCGTTCTCGTCGAGATAGATGAAGCGGGAAAAGCCACCGGAATCGAAACAATCCGGCAGTCGGTCGCGACACCTGAGCAGAAGCCCGCTTGATAATGGAGGATTAAGACATGTACGAACATGCTTCAGTACTTTCGCTGCAGGACAACGGTGTGGTTACCGTCACCTGTCAAACGGCCGGATGCGAGAATTGCAAGGCCGGCTCCTTCTGTGCAACCAAGGGCAAGACATTTGTCGCCCAGAACGATACCGAACAGACCATCTCCGTGGGAGATATGGTGGAATTGTACCTACCACCCGGCAAGACCGTATTGGCGGGGTTTGTCGCCCTATTGGTACCAGTCCTGCTCTTTCCCGTGGGGTATTACCTCCCCTCCGCCCTCGTTGCGGACGTAGGTGAAGGAGTACGCATCATAAGTGGAATCGGTGGTATCGCCGTAGGGTTCATGATAAGCCGGATATTCTCCAAGGCCAAAGCCAAGGAATATATCCCCAAGATTACCCGTGTAATCGACAGACAAACCAACTAGGAGTGCACTAGTGAAAAGAATCGGGGTGCCGCTTTTGCTCCTCATCTCTACGATCGTCTTCTCCTCCTGCTCGTTCGCACCTGAAGATGCGGTAGGGGACCAACGACCGGCGGCATTCCCCGATATGCGGCTGGAGCAAACCCGCTATGTGCTGGGCATGGAAGGGGCCTCCCCCCTTCGTATCGATGCGCAGACCATCGAGTTGTACCGTGAAGCCGGTGAAGCGTACATCGACAACGCGACCTTTACCCAAGACGATACGGCAGGAGAGCTTCTTTTCTCCGGCTCGTTCGGCAAGGCCATAGTCGATACCGAGACAAACGATGTCGTGATGTCCGGTGGTGTCGAAATCCACAACCATCGCGATGATTTCATGTTGTCCGCAGTCTCGCTGACATGGCACCATGGGGACAAGATCGTGGAGGGAGATTCGGATACTTTGGTGACCATCGTCAGCAAAGAACATGATATACTCAAAGGAACCGGATTCCGGGGAGACTTCTCTACCGCGACATTTGAATTCATGTACATGGAGGAAGGAAGACTAACGTATGACTAGAGGCATGACATTCTATCGGACCGTACGGAACCTCCTTGTCCTGGTCTGCCTGCTCGGGTCGTCGGGTATGTTGGCGGCGGCTGAACCGATCTCCTTCAAAGGCGGGTACACCCGTGCCGTCATGCGCGAGGGACGCGAAACCATCATGCTGACGCAAGGTGCCATGGTCTCGACCGGCAGCATCGATTTCCAAGCCCAGAGCATCGAACTTATCGGGCCGAATGCACGGTACATGGTCGGAACCGGGTCGGTCACCATAACCGATACGGAGAACAACATCGTCATCACCTGTACCAGCATCTCTTTCGATCGGGAGACCGAACAGTTGCTGGTCGATGGCTGGGTGGAGATTCAGGATCTTGAGAATGAGGTGATCGCCAGCGGCGCATACCTGTCGTACAACCGCAGCGAAGGCACCATGAAGCTGCAAATTGCCGCGAAGCTGTTGCGACATACCGAATCGGGACCCATGGTATGCCGTGCCGACAGTATCGAATACAACAGGACCACCATGCGGTTGGCACTTGTCGGAAACACCTCGATTGCCTGGAAAGGCGATACCTACCAAGCCAGTGCCACTACCGTGGACCTCGAAACAGATGAAATCGTCATGGAAGGTTCTATAGAAGGGATTGTCCATGGTTGATGCACGTTCCAAGGCGACGCTCCATATCCGGAACTTGGCCAAACAATATGGGCGGAAACTCGTGGTCAAGGATGTCTCGTTCAGCATGGAATCTGGTCAAATCATCGGGTTGCTCGGCCCCAACGGCGCTGGAAAGACAACCATGTTCTATATGATCGTCGGGTTCATCAAAGCCGATGCCGGAACAATCCTCCTGAACAGCCATGACGTAACGGATCTGCCCATGTACCGGCGCTCCCGACTGGGACTCTCCTATCTCCCCCAAGACCCCTCGATATTTCGAAAACTGTCGGTCGAGGACAACATCCGTCTTGTTGTGGAAACCCGGGACGACTTGGACAAGAAGGAAAAGCAGGCGGTCGTCGAGGACCTCCTTGAGGAATTCGGCATAGCCGGTATCAGGAAGCAGTACGGCTATACCCTCAGTGGGGGTGAACGGCGCAGGACGGAGATAGCAAGAAGCCTCGGCAGCAATCCCAAGTTCCTCTTGCTTGATGAACCGTTTGCGGGAATCGATCCGAAGGCTGTCTATGAAATCAAGAAATTGGTCCAGAAACTGGCGGGCAAGGGAATCGGCATACTCCTCACGGACCACAACGTTCGCGATACGCTGGCGATCACACACCAATCCCACATAATCAATGAAGGCGAAATACTCGCTAGCGGTAAACGGGAAGAGCTGTTGCAGAACCCCGATGCCCGCAGAATATACTTTGGTGAAGATTTTTCTGAAGGTGACAACACATGAGTCCTTCATTAGGTCTACAACAAACCCTGAAACAACAGCTGACCCTCTCTCCCCAGCTCATCCAGACGTTCGAGATCCTCGCAATGTCGAGCTTGGAGCTGCAGCAGAAGATCAAAGCGGAAATCGAGCAGAATCCCGCGATCGAGATTCCTACCGAGCGATCGGTTTCTATCGAACGGATATCCGAACAGGAAAGTCGGAAAAGCCCCGACGACGAATTGAGCGATACCACAACCTACGACCCGGACAGGTATCGGTCCGATGTCCGGCTCTCCTCCCATTACGACCAGGAGTCGGCCGACAGGAACCAACAGTTCCTCGAAGGGGCATTGGCAAAATCGGAGACCTTGCAGGAATCGCTCATGCGACAACTCGGGTGCCTGCGACTCTCCGAGCAGCAACGGGAATTGGGTATGTTGATCATCAGCAATCTAGACCACAACGGGTTCCACAAGAATCCACCGGAGACCCTGGTCAAGGCCGATGCACGGAAAACGCTGTTGGCAATGCTTCCGATAGTGCAGAGCCTCGATCCACCTGGTGTGGGTGCCACTGACTTCAGGGAGTCGCTGGTGTTGCAGGCAAAAGCCGACAATTTGGCTCCGGAAGACCTCGAACACCTCAGCGCGATAGTCTACGACCACCTGGAACTGTTGCGGCTGAACAAAACCAAAGAGGTCGCCAAATCCATGGGAATAGCGGAGGAGGATGTACAGACCCTGTACCGGTATCTCAAGACACTCAACCCCTTCCCCGGGCTCCAATACGACAGTATCGAAACCCAATATGTCATTCCCGACCTGATTGTCCGCAAGATCGACGGACGGTTGCAGCTCCGGTTGAATTCGGAGAATATTCCGACCATTTCGATCGACCCGGAGTTCTCCGCCCTCGCTACCGACCCAAGGGATAAAGCCTACAAGGAAACCGCAGCTTATATCAACAATGCCGTCAAATCGGCGACACAGCTCATGACCCAAATCAATATGCGCAGCGAGACCATGAAGAAGATAGGCTTGGAGTTACTCAAGTTTCAGCATGAGTTTTTCCTACAAGGTCCACGATATCTCCGTCCCTTGACGTATCGGCAGATCGCCGAGGACTTGTCGCTACATGAAACGACCATCAGCCGGGCAGTACAGGGGAAATATATCGATACCGATTGGGGAATCATCCCCATCAAGGAACTGTTCAGTTCGGCGTTGCAAGCCACCACTCCCGGAGAAGAGGATGTCTCCAAACGTGCGGTCATGGATATGGTGCGCGAGATTATCGACGAACATTCCGGAGACAAGCCGCTATCGGACCAGAAGATCGCCGATATGTTGGAGAACAAGGGTATCAAGATTGCCCGCCGGACCGTCTCGAAATACCGCAAGGCCTTGCATATCGACTCCTCGTACGAACGCACTACCTGACAAATCCGTTTTTCATCTCCATCTTATGCCGGTACATGCGCGCATCGGCTTCGGCAAAGACCTCGTCGATGGAAACGAATTCACCGTTTGGCGTGAACAGGGCCTCACCGAATGCCAGGCTGAAACGGGCGGGATCTTTCGCTCGCACAAGCATATCCGAGGCAATCTCCTTGCGTATCGATTCATAGGAAGCTGTGTTGCAAGGATCGCAGATCATGGCGAATTCATCTCCACCGATACGATACACATCCCCAGTCTGGGCGAACCAGCGGGACAATTGCCGTGCAACTTCCCGCAGCAAGGCATCACCCGCCGCATGGCCTTCCTTGTCATTGAGCATCTTCAGATCATTCACATCGAACACCATCAGACCAATCGGATGGATCAACCGGCTGCACTTGCGTATCCCGTCCATCCGCTCTTCGAAAGCCCGTCGGTTCGACAATCCGGTCAGACCATCGGTATGCGCCAACGAGAGCAGGTATTCTTCTTTTCCTTTCCTTTCTACGAATTTCATAACCAGGACAAGCACTTGACGTAACAGGACTGTCCCGAATGCCACGATACCCAAGTTGAGTATCAGTGCATTGAGCAATGTCATGAACGGCAACAGCAACAGGACCAGTTCACCGACAACGGAAGCCATGAGGCAGGAGATTGCGATGAGAAATTGCTTTACAGCAGAATTCCCCCGCAGGTAGGCACGTAACGAGAAGAAGATCAGGAGAACAAGATACGATAGCAGTATGATGGCAGAGGGAGTTAAAATGTCGTAATAGGTGAGGATCCCCATCAACTGGAGAGATGAAATGACGATAAATCCATACGGGAACACCAAGACGATACGTCCGAGCAATTTCGATTGCGGTATGCGATACATGTTGATTACAAAGCTGGTCAGGAAATACGGCAGGAGGAACATGGCGACCAGCCCGAACACCAACAGGACCAGTTGGTTATGGATTATCAACTGGGTCGACATGCTGCCGCTTATAATCCACAAACCTGCACAGAATTCGATACCTGCGAAGGATAGGGCGCTCTTGCGTATCTCCAATTTTCTGAACAACGTGAACGTTAGAAGGGATACCATTGCGGCGGTGAGGAGAATAAGCAGTCCGAACAGGAACGAAAAGCCATCGTATTGCAACAAAGCCACGATCTGCGATACGCGGGAGCCGATATATACATCGTAAAAAGTTTCGCTCGTACGCGGATCATTCGCAACTGTGACTATTTCAAGTTCTTTTCCTGGAGCATGGTCTCCCAACCACACGAAATGGTTGAGATAACCGAGAATCTTCAAGCGTCGGGCATCCAGGTTCCCATCGTACAGGTACACCCGTTCTCCATCCACCCGGACTTCGACACTCTTTTGTGAAGTACGTATCATGAGGCTGTTCAAATGGCGGACATCGTCCGGTATCGTACGGGAAAGGACAACTGTCTTCCCGGTCAACCGATCCGATTTCAGGACTGTGGGCAATTGGAAATCGATCTGTCGTCGTTCCCCGTCGATCGTGAGTGTCCACCCGTCATCGAGACGGTAGGCATTGGTTTCCCAGATGGGTTCGAGTTTCATGTTCGAAACATCCAACAGGGTCGCAAGTACAACAAGGATAAATAGCAGTGTCCCGATGATCTGAAAGATTTTTCGCTGTAGATTCATGATTTTTCAGTCTACCACAAGAATTTACCCATGCCGAGAAAATTGCATGAAATCGGTCGATTGGGTGAAGATACCGACCTTCGGCTTTCCATTTGACTTTTCACCTGTGGAGCCGTATCCTTTTTACACGACCTTTTGAAGGAGGACTTATGAATCTAGAAATCAGAGGAATCCACTACAATGTGAGCGATGCGACCCGTGAGTTTTTCGACAAGAAACTCCAAAAACTCTCATTCGCAGAGAGTTTCATCCACGATCTCTCCATTACTGTTACCCGGGAGACGTTGGGTCAGGGTTTCCACCTTGATGGAAAAGTCCATTTTTCGTGGGGACCGGTAAAATTGGTCAGCACCGACTGTTACGAACTGTACGAAGGGATCGAACTATTGGTTGACAAGCTGGAAGCAGTATCCCGCAAGGAGAAGGGAAAGATACAGGAACATTGATAGAATCCGTTGAAAAACAGCATGTATATGTAGTGCCCCGGAGCGATCCGGGGCTTTTCATTTGGTTTACCCAGGCAAAACTACTTAACAAACGCTCACATAGTTGGGTAAGATGTGGTATAGTTTGGCTGGAGGAATTATGGTTGAATTTTCCATTCTCGATCTATTGGATCTGGATCTCAAGGAACACAATCACCTGCAACTCACCTGCATCGCCGGGCGAAGCGGATTGTCCCGAAAACTCACCAACTCGAAAATCAGCCGACCCGGACTTCCACTCAGCGGGTTCTTCGACGAGTTCAGCCATGAAAGTATCCAGGTCTTCGGAAGGGGCGAACAACAGTATCTGAAGAAATTGGAGACTGAGAACAATCTCGATGCATTGGAGCGCCTATTCTCCTACCCCATTCCCACGTGCATCTTCTGTGACGGAGGAAGGCCGAGCCTACGCTTCATCGAGATCGCCGAGCGCTCCGGTTGTTCCGTATTGCAGACAGCCTTGGGTTCCGCCGATTTCACCCGTGGTCTCATACAGATGCTTGATGAGATCTTTGCCCAGACGATCACCATCCATGGGGTATTGGTGGAAGTGTACGGTATCGGAGTCCTCATCACCGGTGAAAGTGGCGTCGGAAAGAGTGAGACAGCGTTGGAGCTTATCGAACGGGGACACCGTCTCATCAGCGACGATACGGTCAAGTTGCGCAATATTAGCGACACATACCTCATAGGAAGCGGAGAGAATCCACTGTTGGCCCACCATATGGAGATACGGGGACTGGGAATCTTGAACCTCGCGAACCTGTTCGGTGTCGGTTCCATCCGGGACAAGAAGCAAGTGCAGCTGCTCGTCAACCTTGAGGAATGGGATTCCAACAAGAACTACGACCGGGTCGGGGAGGAAATGACCGAGACCCTGTTGGGCATATCGGTTCCCAAACTGGAGATTCCGGTCAAACCGGGAAGAAATGTTCCCATCATAATCGAAACCGCAGCACGTAACGAGCGCTTGAAGAAACTCGGGTATTATTCTGCCAAGGAATTCGACCAGAGCGTATTGAAATGGCTCGAGAGCGAATCGGCACGGAACCTATATTATAGCAACGAGGAGACATTTTGATTATGGTCGAACGAGAAGTCGAGGTTCTGAACCGTGCCGGCATCCACGCCAGGCCAGCAGCATTGATTGTCAAGATTGCGAACCGATATTCGTCCAACCTCTATATAGAGAAGGACAGTATGAAAATCAACGGGAAGTCGATCATGGGAATAATCACCCTTGGTGCGGCCTACAAATCCCGATTGACGATTTCAACAGAAGGATCTGATGAGCAGGAGGCTGCCGAGGCTATCGCACAGCTCTTTCTCAACAGATTCGAGGAATAGGAGCAAGCAATGAAAGGCCTGACGGATAGACAACGTGAAGTACTTGAATTCATAAAACGGTATATCGAAAGCAACTCGTATGCCCCTGCAGTAAGGGATATCGCCAAACAGTTCGGCATAACGGTGAAGGCGGCGCATGACCACCTGAAGGCGCTCGAACGGAAAGGAGCTATCCATTCCTCCGAAGGTATTTCCCGTTCCACCGGAGTTGTCGGGTTTTCTCCTGCTCCCACGATTGAAACCATTGCGATTCCCGTCCTTGGATCCACTGCGGCAGGTTTGCCGATCCTGGCCGAAGAGAACAAGGAATTCGAGTTGCATATACCGACCACACTCATTCCCGGCAAAGGGCCGTACTTCGCCTTGCATGTCGAGGGCGACAGCATGGTCGATGCCGGTATTCTCGACGGAGACCTCGCAATCATCAAACAGACAGGCAATGCCAACAATGGCGAGATAGTCGTCGCAAGGGTCGGCGAAGAGAACCGGGTTACACTCAAACGGTTCTACCTTACCAGCAACGCCATAGAACTGAGACCGGAGAACCCCAAATATGGTTCGCTCTACTCGAAGGATGTGACCGTCCTTGGCAAGCTGCATATGATAATCCGTGATTATGAGCACTGAGAACAAACGAATCCATGTACTTCTCGGACCTGAGGCAGGTGAGAAGGGTGTACGCTTGAAAGAGATCCGCGCCAACTTGCGAAAGGAATTCGGAGCGGATCCCGAGATTCATCGTTTCTACCCATTTGAAACCCTCAATGGGGAGATATTCACTGCTTTATCCAACAACTCATTGTTTTCAGAACATCGTTTGGTAATTCTTAGCCAAGCAGAAAACCTGCAGGCAGGCCAGATCAAGGAGTTGGCGGAGTATATCAAGGAACCTTCCGATACAGCCACACTGGTCATTATCAGCGCGGAAAACTACCTGTCGGGCAAACTCACCGGCCAGGTACCCAAACAGCAAGTCCAGGTATTCTGGGAGATGTTCGACAACAGGAAACACGAGTGGGTGCGTAATCTCTTCTCCACCGCCAACTTCGGAATCACCGCGGATGCCGTCGAAGTGTTGTTGGAATTGGTTGAGAACAATACCCAGGAGTTGCGTGCGACTTCACAACAACTCATGCAGTTCATCGCATCCGATGGTGGCGATACCGTAACCGAGGAAGCTGTGCTGCGTTATATCCAACATACCCGGCAGGAGAGTGTGTTCTCGCTGTTCGAACACATCGCGACGGGATCGTATGAGCGTGTGCTCGATATCCTCCATACCTTGATCCGCTCGGGAGAAGGCGATGCCGTCCCCATGCTTGGGGGCTTGTTGTGGCAATTCCGACGACTGGTCTCTCTGGAGGAGCTCCTCGAACAGGGGTATCCTTGGGATGATGCTGTCAAGCAGGTCAAGGTAATGGGCAAGTCCGCCGCAATCAGACGCAAGAAGGACGAGGGAACCTACCGCTCGGCGGTCCAACGGTATCCGCTGGACGTAACCCGCTCCATAATCGCCCGCATAGGCGAATACGATATCAAGACCAGGGAAATGGGAACCGAACTGCAACCGATGGTGCTCGAACAACTCATGGGAATCATCATGGTGAAGCAAGGACAGTGTCCAAGACTCCTTGGCGGTGCCTCGTTCACTACAGATGCAAGGATTTGAGGATCCGGGTGGCAACAGGAAGGGGAACCTCGGCTTGACGTGCGATTTCCTCGGCCGAGGCTGAAAGTAGTGCCTCCAGCGTGCCGAAGGTCTGCATCAACCGTTTGCTCCGGGAAGGCCCCACACCTGCAATCGACTCCAACAAAGTGAAGGTAGCTTCGCGTGACCGTTGCTGCTGGTTCAGTGATGTGGCAAAGCGGTGGGTTTCGTCCCGTACCGCCTGCAAGACTTTCAAGCCAACCGAGGATTCCGGCAGTCGCAATGCGGGACGGTCGTCAGGAAAGTGGATATCCTCATATTCTCCAGCCAAGGCAACCACAGGCAAATCATCCAACCCCAAGGCCACCAGAGCTTCCTTGGCAACATTGACCTGCCCTTTTCCCCCATCGATCATGATCAAGTCGGGCAACGGCTGCTTTTCCTTGACTTGTCGTGTGTAGCGTCTGGTCACCGCCTCGCGAATCGAGGCGAAGTCGTCGATTTTCCCCTCGAGGCTCTTTATGTTGAAGCGACGATAGTTCTTCCGATCGGGATTGCCATCCACAAAGGTAATCAATGAGGCCACGGTAAATTTTCCCGCCAAGTGTGCGATGTCGAAACCCTCTATCCTCTTGGGTGGATTCTCCAGTGCCAGTACTTCCATGAGTTCGTCCAAAGCCTCCGGATTCTCCCGACTCTTCAGCCGTTTCTCGACATCCCTGGCCGCATTCTCGGCGGCCATGCGCAGAACCCGGTAGTGCTTGCCCTCTTTGGGCACGGAGACGTCGATGGCCAATTCGAGGTGTTCGGCGAAGTAGGTTCCTATCAACGCACTATCCACATCATGCGAGACATAGAGCTGTTGGGGACGGTTGCCACCATCCTCGTAGTATTGGATGAGGAAGTGGAGCAACGTCTCTGTCTCGTCACCGAACGTCTCGGCACGATAGAGGGCCTTGCCCATGAGCTTGCCATCCCGAATCTGCATGATCGAGACGGTAGCCAAGTGCATCCGCATCTCACAGGCGGCGTAATCCCGGCTCTCGACCGAAAAATCCTGTACCTGTTGAGCCTTTGTCACCGACTCCAATGCGATCAACAGATCACGCTTCTCAGCCGCAACCTCGAATCTCTGTCCTTTCGCGGCTTCCAGCATTTCCTCCCGGACTTGGCGGATCAATTCTTCGTCCTTCCCCTGCAAAAAGGCGCGCACCTTCGCTATGTGCCTCGCATACTCTTCCCTGGTCACCAGACCGGCGCAAGGACCGCAACACCTGCCGATATGATAATAGAGACAGGGGGAGTACCGCTTGCGTAGTGGTATGCCGCACTTGCGCAGCGGGAACATCTTGTCGATCAACTCCAGGTACAGGGAAAGGCTCTTTCCATCGGGGTACGGGCCGAAATATTCGGAGCCGTCGTTGATGATCCTCCGTGTCTTGAAAACCTTGGGAAAGGGTTCGTTGGTGATGCGGATCAACGGATAACTCTTCCCGTCCTTCAACGAGATGTTGTAATGGGGATTATGCTTCTTGATCAGGTTGTTCTCGAGGACCAGCGCCTCGTATTCATTGCCGGTAATGATATATTCGATCGTTGCTATCTTGCTGACCAGAAAGGAGGTCTTGATATCCTTCCCGCTGAGGAAATAGGAGGTGACCCTGTTGCGCAGATCCTTCGCCTTCCCCACATATATGATCTTTCCCGATACATCCTTCATGAGGTAGACACCTGGCAGGTGGGGAAGGGATTTGGCTTGCTCCTTCGGGGTATGCTCCATAGGCGACAGCATAGCCTCCGATTGATGAAATTGCAAGAATACCAGTACAATACGATCCATGGACACCGAAACCGAGCAACAGTTCCTTGCAACATATCCATTGGCCGCCTCGATGCGCGAAGAAGACCGTCGGTTTCTCCTCGAACTTTCCCGTCGGTACCGGTTCTCGTTCCAGCAGATGCGCATGTTGGTCGAACAATCGATCGACCTCTCCCTCTGGGACCAAGGATCATTGTCGATGCTCTGGAATGATGAGGACGGGGGAAATTTGTCCGGCAAACCTCGCACAAAGGCTATCATTGATGCTGTATCACAACAGATAGATATACTTCGTAAAGACCCCACGGATTATTCGGACTTCACCAGGAAGCCCAAGACAACAAACAAGGCGACACACATCGAGACCCTTGGAGACGAGCGGTTGCTCGGCCGATGCCCCTGCCCTGTCTCGGGTGAGAAGACCCGCTGCTGCAACCTGCTGACCCTCGATGTGGTCCAACAATGCGCGTTCGCCTGCTCCTACTGTTCGATCCAATCCTTTTACCACAAGGAGGAGATCCATTTCGCGGCCAACCTTGCCCAGCGGTTGGAGACGCTCGAGCTGCCCGAAGGAGCCTGGCATATCGGAACGGGACAATCCTCCGATTCGCTCATGTGGGGAAATGACCACGGGATACTCGATGCCCTGTCCAGCTTCGCAACCAAACACCCCCAGATCGTTCTCGAATTGAAGACGAAATCGGGTAGGACCGATTGGCTCGACAATACGTCGTTCCCGCGCAATATGGTCGCCTCCTGGTCGTTGAACGCACCGACTGTGATCCGCAAGGAAGAACATCTGACAGCTTCCCTGGAAAAACGGTTTGCAGCTGCCCGAAAGGCTGCCGACTGCGGGATGCCGATCGGTTTCCATCTGCACCCCATGGTCCATTTCACCGGGTGGGAAGAAGAATACCGGACAGTGGTGGATGAGATTACGACCCGGTTCTCTCCCGAGGAGGTCGTCATGGTTTCACTCGGGACCCTCACCTTCACCAAGGAAGTCCTCAAGCAGTTGCGGGAATCGGGCCGACCCAGCCGCATCCTGCAGATGGAATTGACAGAAACAGCAGGCAAGTACTCGTATCCGGTGGAAACGAAACAGCAGATGTTTTCCCATGCGTACAACTGTTTCCCGAAGTCCTGGAAAACCGGGAAAGGACCGTTCTTCTACCTCTGTATGGAGTTGCCGCAATTGTGGGAACCGGTTTTCGGTTACTCGTTTCCAGACAATGCTTCCTTCGAGGCTGCCATGAGACGGCATTACAGGGAAAAGGTTTTTCCCCGCAGTTGACAACCGCACGGTTCGACGTGATAATTGACAAATAAGGACTGTTTGTAAGGAAAGATTGTCATGAAGCGAAGAAACGACGCGACGTATGTTGCAAACCTCATCCCTTTCAAACGCATGTTGCCGTATGTCATGCCCAAGCGAACCGATGCCTTGGTGTACCACCAATTTTCGCTCGATTTGACCAATGGTGTCAGCTTTATCAAGGAATTGAACAGAACCGATCCCGGCGACCACCAATATAGGGTGTTCGAGTTGTTCCTCGCGGCTTTCCTGCGTACGATCGTCATGCGACCACATCTCAACAGGTTCCTCATGAACTACGAATGTTGGCAACGCAACGAACTCTCGCTGAATTTTGTCGTGAAGGAAGATTATACCGACGATGCCCCGGAGCATATCTCAACCCTCTATTTCGAACCCGAAATGACCTTCCCTGAAATGGCTTCGATCATAAACAGGACCATCGAGGACTCTCGCAATGGCGGGACCGACAACGACACCGATTCCGCCATCGAGTTGTTCCTTCATATGCCGAAATGGCTGTTGCGGTTCGTCATAGGAATCATCCGACTGCTCGACTGGTATGGAATCGCCCCCAAGGCCTTGCGTGATGCCGATGGGTTGCATGCGTCCGCTTTTGTCGCGAATTTGGGAAGCATCAACCTCAAGGGTAGCCCCCACCACCACTTGTACGAATGGGGCACCACGTCACTATTCATCACCATGGGCATGTTGCGGCGTAAACGGGTTCTGGACGAGTCGGGGGAACGGTCATTCATCGATTCCATGGAAATCGGGGTCACTGTCGACGAACGCATTTCAGAAGGTTTCTATTTCATCAAATCCATGCACCTGTTGCAGGACTATCTGAACAATCCGGAAAAGCTGATGGAGCGTCCGACCATTCCGTCACCCACACCGACGCTCAAGGAAGTCAAACGGCATAGGAAGGCGGCGAAGAAGGCCCGTCGCCGCCATAAGCGGGAAGATCGCAAGTCGGCTTGAGGCCAAGGTTCAGCGAAGCTTGTCCTCGAACAATGAACGTTCCCGACCGGTCAAAGGACACTCCTTACCATCGATCATCACCTTGATTGCATCCATTTCCGCCGAAGAGAACCGCTGCCCATGCAACACCAAGGTCTCGAACGCCTCGCATGCCATGGGGCAAACCGCACGAACCATGGACAGGATAACTTCAGCATAGGCACGGATTTCATATTGGGCATGGCTGTCGAGCCGAAGTTTCAGGAAATGGAACAGGTTGTGGAGATCCATTTGCCAATACCACTGGGTATACAGGCTCAAGGGAAGGTCGATGCGTGCGATCTCGCGGGCAAGGCCCAGGTCGAGCAACTCGTGGTAGGTTTCGAATGCCCGTTTCTGATCCTCGGCAAGCAACCTGGCTATCTTTGCCTGGACCACCGGGTCCATCGGTTCTTCGGAACGGCCCTGCTTATTGTCCTCGCTTTGCAAATTGATGTGTTCCATCGCAGGAATATAGGCTTCATCGGCCATGACGCTATAGCGTCCCGAGATCTCGTTGACACGCGCAGTCCTATGCCGTATCCACTGACGGGCAACAAAAATGGGCATTTTTATATGAAATGTGAAGTTCACTTGTTCGAAAGGAGAGGTGTGGTCGTTGCGCATGAGGTAAGCGATAAGTCCCTTGTCCTGCCGGAAGCTCTTGGTCCCTTCACCATACGATACCCGAGCGGCTTGGACAATCCTGGAATCGGACCCAAGATAATCGACCAATCTGACAAAACCCTTGTCCAATACAGGGAATTCCTTGTCGAGCAACGCCTCGGCTTCGCTTACCACGCAATGTGCCATACAGACCTCCTACACACACTCTGCCATTCTGCCATAAATCATCTGTTGGGACAATCGCCGGTAGATTCAAAAATGAAAGGTATCAATACCCCCCAGGGCGAGGTATGGATCTTTGCGTTGTCTGCGCTCACAACAGCCCCATCCGTCCCAATACGATCGCCAGAGCAGCACTACAGGCGGTTTCGGTCCGAAGTATCCTGCTTCCCATCGATTTCGGTACAAATCCATGCTCGAGGAAGAGTATCCGTTCCCGTTCCGTCCATCCACGCTCCGGACCCACTGCCACCACCAAAGGAGATTCGGGATATTCCATCAGTGGCAACGGCTCGCCGGCCAGGACGTTGTCCATGAGTATCCTGGTTTTCCACTTGTCCGAATCCACCAAGGCCGAGCCGACACTTTCAACCAGTCTGAAGGACGGCATTCCCGTCTGTCCCGACTGCATGGCTCCGTCGAGCAGATATTTACGATACTCTCCGGTCGACCAGAGTTTGGCATCCGCATAGGAACGCTCCGCGGTATCCGCACCGACTACGAGAAGTTCGGCGACACCAAGACTGACCGCCTCACGCAGGATTCGCTTCATGCATATCGGTCGCACTTGCGCTACCAGCAGCGTCACCCCGTGCAACTCGGAGCGGCTTTCCTGCGGTTCCCAACCGAGTGTGATTCCCGTTGAATCCATTGCTTCGATGGTCGCAATTCCACTCGGGCCGTTCACAATACCCATGGAGAATGAATCTCCTACCTGCAAACGGAGTACCTTACGGATATGTTCCGCTCGAAAATCATCGTTTGCCAGAACCATACCTGCCGGCAATTCGTCAAAGAGAATGATATTCATGGAACGGAGTATAGGATGTTGCATGCACTCTGTAAACACAGTACTATGGAGCTCAAGAAAGTGGTAGGAGAGACGAAATGCCGAAAATCAAGGTGTTCACGGCAGAACATCACGATCCCTGGTTCAATCTTGCGACTGAAGATTGGCTGTTCAAGAATTTTCCGGACGACCACCATGTGCTTTTCCTCTGGAGGAACAAACCCTGTATCGTCATCGGCCGATTCCAGAATCCATGGAATGAATGCGACCTTACCGCGATGGATAGGGACGGAGTCGTTCTGGCACGGCGCCAAAGTGGCGGCGGAGCCGTATACCATGATTTGGGAAACACCAACTTCACCTTCATGTCTCCCCGCGAAACCTATGACAAGGACCGCAACTTCTCCATAATCACCAAGGCGCTCGCGAAATTCGGCGTAACGGCCGAACAATCGGGGCGCAACGATGTGCTGGTCGAAGGGAGAAAAGTGTCGGGAAGTGCATTCCGCATGGCTGCGACCCGGGCATTCCACCATGGAACATTGCTGATCGATACCGACATGGAAAAACTTCCCGGCTATCTCACACCCGACAAGGACAAGTTGAAGTCCAAGGGCATACGGTCGGTAGCATCCCGCGTCGCGAATTTGTCCGAATTCAACCCGAACATTACCCACGAATCCTTGTGTGATTCCATCATGGAAGCATTTTTCGAAACCTACGGCCAACGGTGTGAAGTCGAGGACTTGACGATCGCACGGCTTGCCAAGGAGCCCTCCTTGTATGCCACCTACGAGACCTACGCCGATTGGCAGTGGCGCTTCGGTTCGACTCCCCAGTTCGCCCACCCGATTTCCAGTCGTTTCGGCTGGGGTGGAATCACCCTCGATTTTGATGTACACGAGGCGATAATCCGGAAAGTCACTGTGTTTAGTGATGCATTATCCGTGGATTTCATAGAATTCCTGCATTCAGCCTTACCTGGAACAAAATATTGCATTGAGGAGATCAAAAAGGTCCTGCACGAAGGGGCAAAGGAATTTTCCACGGAGAAGCAAGCAATGGCGGCCGATGTTGCCGCCCTGATTGAAAAGGAATTCGCATGAAACGATGGTATCTCATACCCATCCTTTTCCTTCTGTTCACATTGCCCCTCTTGGGGAAGGGAACACGTGAAATCGAACCCTTGCCTTCCCGCGAGCCCCTGGATGTAGGCAACCGCTTCGTAATCGCAGTGCAGCAAAGCCAGGATCCGATCTACCTCGATCCGGTCGGTGCTACCGATACGACATCTTTGCTGGTGCTTGACGGGTTGTTCGAAGGGCTGTTCTCACTCGATCCAACCACAGCCGAGCCCATATTGGCATTGGCAAAGGAAGCTTCCGTATCGGACGACGGTCTGGTGTGGACGTTCCTTTTGGACAAGGAAGCCAGATTTTCCAACGGTGACCCTATCGATGCCGAAGCCCTGATCGAATCATGGCTATGGTTGCTCGACCGGTCGAAACACGGTGAAGGCAATACCTATCTTGTTTCCATGATGGGGTGCATCGAAGGTGTCGAGGCCTACATGAACGGCACCGGATCGAGATCCTCCATAGGCATAACCTCAAGGAATCCCTCGCATATACAGATTTCCTTGCAGACCGCTGCCCCATATCTTCCGGCAATGCTGGGAACAACTTCATTTGCCGCCATCCACGAATCGCTGCGCAATGGAGGTGTTCCACCCGAACCAACAGAAATGGTGTGCTCGGGTCCCTATCGGATCGAAACAATCACCGAAAAGGAGATACTGCTGTCCAAACATGCCTGGTATCGCGATTACGAGTCGGTTCCAAGCGATTACATACAATTCAGATTCATGGACCAGGTTTCGATTTTCGAGTCATACCTGAACAGGGAGATCGATTGGTCGCTCGCATATATTCCCCGCGAGCTATTGCGAGCCCCACAGGACCTGCGGATAACGCCCGAATATTCCACCGGGTTCTACTATTTCAGCTCCGATACCGACACGTACATGGATGAGCGGGTCCGACGTGCCTTGGATATACTTATCCCATGGGATGAGATTCGGACTGCAAGCGGACAGGTATTTCCGACTTCACACCTGATTCCCAATCATGACAAGCCTTTTGTCGCCACCAAGCATGACAGCGGCCAGGCGACCGCCGAAGCGTTGAATCTTTTGGCTGAGGCCGGATTCCCCTATGGAGCTGGGCTGCCGACATTGCATATGGCCGTACACAGGGGCTCGCAAGTGGTCGAGTCGGCCGAACGGATCGCAGACATCTGGAGCAAGACACTTGGCATGACTGTGGTACTCGACACCGTCCCGTTGAGCATGTATTCCCGGTTCCCAGCCCTTTCCCCGTATGACTTCGCTTTCATAACCTGGATAGGTGATTTCAACGATCCCTTCACATTCCTCCACTTGTACAGCAGCGGTAGCGGCTACAACCTCGGCAAATACAGCGATCGGGAGTACGACAGGTTGTTGACGACCGCAATGTCGATTTCAGACAATGCCTTGAGAAAAGAGGCAGTGGTTCTAGCGGAGGAACACCTGCTCTCCGCGTCGATTGTGTTCCCCATCTACCATGGTATAACCACCAATATCATCGACTCCGAATATGTGACCGGATGGCACGACAATACGTTGAATATCCATCCGGTAAAATATCTTGGAACCACCCGGGACTAGTGATCTGTAACAGCATAAACTTGTGGCTGAGCTTGGAGCGGATCGGACGGAGGGCAAGGACAAGGAAGCGAAGATATGAAAGGTATCAACATCCCAGGACGAGGGATGGAACCTTACGTTGCCTGCACTCGCTCGGGAGAGTGGCCATTGCATGGCCCCTTTCCCCTCGCTTCGTTTGGCAATCGAGATATCTGAGCTGACACGAACGAAGCCCATCTGTTCGATAGGCCCAAGAAAAGTAAAGATTAGGATGTTACAGATCACTAGTATTCTGTCCCAATGATATTTAGACAATATTGACACTTGCCAATTGCCTCGGGTAGGATGAGAATGGAGGTGAACCATGGCAAGAA
>PGXU01000013.1 GCA_002839335.1 Spirochaetae bacterium HGW-Spirochaetae-4 | reverse complement strand
CTTGCAGAACGGCCACTCCCCCACTGATTCGTACGGTGATCCCGCCATCATACCGATATTCGGCAATCGTACCGCGGATTCGCTCGGCGACTTGCGCGGCAGCTTGAGGATCTGCCCCATCGAGTACCACGAGAAACTCCTCGCCGCCATACCGACCTACAGCATCGACTGTCCGTATGGTATTGCCTATCAGCGTAGCCACTTGTTTGAGTATAGTATCCCCAACAAGGTGGCCGTAGGTGTCGTTGATCTTTTTGAAATGATCGATATCGAGCATCACTATCGCAAGATCATCCCCATTTGCCAAACTGCGGGCATGGGCCGCCTTCAGGAAGTCATACAAAGCCCTGCGGCTGAAGACTTTGGTCAGGTCATCATGGTCCACCAGTTCGCGCAACCTGCGGTTTTGGTGGGCCAATTGCTCTTCCATACTTTTTTGCTTGGTAATATCGAATACAATTCCCGCAACAACCAGAGGCTTTCCCTGCGCGTCCCGCCGGGTGACCTTGCCACGGTCGTAATACCAACGCCACGAACCATCGGTGTGGCGGATTCGATAGCTTACTTCGTACGCAGGATCAACTCCTGCAAGGTGCCGTCGCATCTGGTCCATGACCGGTCCGTAGTCCTCGGGATGCAAGAGATCCGTGAAGAACTCATACCCGAGGACCGCAGGTATCTCCTCTTTGGTAAATCCCAGATTAAGTATCTTCACATCGTTGCATACCAAGGTGTTGGAAGGGACGTTCCACGTCCAGGATCCAAGATTGCCGGCCCAAGGCAGGTCGAGCAATTCTTCGCGGTTCTTTTCTTCTCGCATCACCCGAACGATTCTCTCCAGTTCATCGATTCTTTTCAGCAAAGACGCTCTTTCGCTCTTTTCCATTCAAGCCCTCTACGGTTATGCAATGCAACGAGTATACAATGGCAAAGGGAGAAAAGAAAGGCAAGGCACACCTCGATATAGTACCTGCACAGCTTCTCCTAATTCCCCTCTTCAGCTCAACTACGGGCTCAGGTAGAGTACATGCTCGGGTACAGGTCACTAGAACGACACTGTCAACGGAGATTTCAAGTATCGATGTAAATCTCCGTAAAAAAGAAAAAGAAATGAAAGATATCCCTACCCCGATTTGTGCTCCAATGGATTGGGCGACGAACCTGTACCACTGATTGGGATTCCATACTGCGAAAAATATCCACTACCAGAAAAACTGTTCCAATAGGTATTTTTTGTATACGACAACGCCTATGACGCGAGAAACGAATCCATCGGTGCTGTCGGCCTCCTCCACTAGGAGGGTCGACGGGATTGCTGGCGGTTAACCCGATTTGCTAATTTATTTTAAAGTATTATATTAAGAGAATACAAAACGGAATTGGAGCCAGATCGGCATTCTGTTAAGGAATAATTTTTATAAGAAAGGAGTTCATCATGGCATACGAGATTGCATATCAATTTCCGAATGAAATCATGTATCAAGAGGAAGGTCCTTTTGTATCACTCTATCAACCGACCCACAGGCATTTTCCCGAAAACAAACAAGACCCTATTGTCTTCAAGAATCTGCTTCGGGTGATTGAACAATCATTGGGCAAGAAATACGAGAAGGATTTGATCGGTTCGATCATGAAACCGTTTTTTGAACTCGAAGAGGATACGAATTTCTGGAATACCACTGCCGACGGGTTGGCTGTCTTGGCAAGCCGGAACAAGTGCGTCCTCTACAACCTTCAAATCCCTGTGAAGGAATTTGCCACCGTAGCCGAAAGTTTCCATATCAAACCTCTGATAAAGGCTTTCCAATCGTTGGAGAGTTACCAGTTGCTGGGGTTGAGCCGTACCGGATTCACCCTCTATCAAGGCAATAGGTATGGGTTTACAGAAATTGTACTCCCCCCGGATACTCCAAGAACACAGGAGGAAGTCTTGGGAAAACAGCTGACGGATCCCTACCTGTCGCACGGCTCCTATGGCGGGGCTGGAGGCCACCCGATGTACCATGGACATGGGGATGTCAAGCAGGAGATAGACAACGATACCGAGAAATTCTTCAGGTATGTGGATCGGTTTGTGTTGGACAACTATTCCAAACACTCAAAATTACCGCTCATATTGGTTTCGCTGAAAGAATACCATGCTCAGTTCAAGCATGTAAGCAACAATCCTTATCTACTCGAAGAGGGTATACAGAGTGCCTACGACTCCTTGAAAATGAACGAACTTACCCGTAAAGCATTGGAAATAATCAAACCCATCAACATGGAAAAGATGCACAACCTGGTTGCATCCTACAAAAAGGCAGAGGCCGAATCATTGGGGTCCTCGGATCTGGCACAGATTGCCAAAGCCGCATTCGACAGTCGGATCGAAACATTGTTGATCGAGGAAAACAAGATACTACCCGGAAAAATCGACAATGCCACAGGCGAACCGGAATTCTGTGCAATCGATGATCCCGATTGTGGTGATATCCTGGATGATATCGCAGAATTGACGTTGATGCGCAAAGGTGATGTATTGATCCTCCCCAAGGAGATGATGCCCGGTACCACAGGCGTTTCGGCCATATATAGATTCTAAATCTCTGGAACCTACCGGTTATCCAACAAACGGCATGGTGATACACCACGAGGGTGCCACCATGCCGGGATAACCGGGAATCTTCCCACGTGATTATTTTTTCTTTTTCTTTGGTTCCTCAGGCTGTTCGAAAACCATATCGTTGTCGTTGGTCTCCGCCTCGATCGCAACCTCTTCGGCCTGCGCGGTGTCATTCCTGTTCGGATCGGGATGGAACTCCACATGCTCGGCGACCACGACATAGCGCTCGCGCATCTTCTCATCCTCGCCTTGCCACCGGTCCTGTTTCAATCTCCCCACTACCCTGACACCGCGCCCCTTGCGCAAATACTTCCCGCAGCTCTCCGCCAAGGCTCCCCAGGTATCGATATTCACATAGGACACCTCGTTGACCAGCGTCTTCTCGCTGTTCCGATAATACCGGTTCGACGCGATCGAGAACCGGCAGACACTCCGTCCGCTGGGGATCGCACCCAATTCGGGATCCTGGGTCAAGTTCCCTTCAATGACAACTTGCCCATGATACAAGATTACCCTATGCAAGTATTTGTTTTGTAAACATTTATTTTTTCGTTATTTTACCAGTTTTTCAGGATTTTTTATTAATTTAGACTACTCAATTTCGTCAATTTTTATCCAAGGTACGCACACTCGTATTTTCAACAATACCGTTGATTCTTATGTCAATTAGTTTTCGGGTTTGGTTGTTTTCTTTGCCCTGGTCACAGCCCTCTTGGAGCTGTAATGGGTGCTCTTTCTGAGCTTGTTCCCGTGCTCATCGACCTCGATGTTGGAGCGTTTTGCCTTCAGTTTCTGAATGCGTTTGAAGCGGCGTTCATGGATGATTGGGAGGTGATGGTTGAGTGACCGATGGACCTCGAACGGGTCACGGGCTTTTCTTTTGGTGGAAGGAAAATCAGCGGACTCTGTCTCTCCATAGACGGAGGTACCAGTATATTTCTCATTGGTGAGGATGTTCTCAATCGTCTTCACCGGCCATTTCTTCTTGCCCGTTGGTGAGGGAACCTTGAGTGCTTCCAGCTCCTTCTTGATCCTCACAATACTCCAGCCTTGCTCGTACCAATCAAAGATCTTCAGGACTATTCTGGCCTCGGCAATGTTGAGGATGAGGCCTTCCTCCTCATTACGATCATACCCATAACACCTTCGCGAGAATGCAGGAGAATCAGGATCCATGGTGCTTCTTCTCAGGCCCCATTTGATGTTCTCACTCTTGTTCTCACTCTCTGCCTGGGCTACACCGGCATGAAGAGTAAGCAGCAACTCCCCTGCCTGGCTAAGAAGGTGAGTCCTCTCATTGTAGAAAAAGACATCAATTTTCAGTTCTTTGAGACGTCTGAGCGTCACCAGAAAATCCACACAGTTGCGTCCGAACCGGCTGATCGACTTGGTATAGATCATATCGATCTTGCCCGCCTCACAGTCGGCCAGGAGGCTCTGGAAGCCAGGACGCGAGCTGATTGTCCGTCCTGACTTGATGTCGGTATAGGTACCGACATATTCCCAAGCGGGATTCTCCAGGATGTCCTCCTTCTCGAAATCCATCTGGGCTGAAAGGCTGTGTAGCTGGCGCTCCATTTGTGTGCTCACACGGCAGTACAAAGCCACGCGCATGCGCTTGAAATGTCGCTTGGCTGGTATGACATGTATTATGGGTTTTCTTTTCTCGTCGTCCGGCATGGGTTTTTATAACACGAATGGAAAGAGATGGATAGATTTGATTGAACGATCTTGATTGGACCTCGAATCGATACTTTTATTGCCCAAACATTTACAGCTGAGATTTCTTGGCTTATAGTTGTAGCAACTTCTTTGATCTTCACCTATTGATAATACTTACATTTCTCGGGAGGGAGGTCTTGGTATGGAATTCTCAATCAGTATCCCTGTAGATGACGATGGTTATGTACTATTTTGGTGCCCAAAAAAGACATCAAAGTTACTCACAGGAACTATCCAAGTTATAAAGCTTTTAACGACTTCCAAATAAAATCGGAAAACCATCACATTATTACCAATGAATGGAGAAAATCATGAGATTACTAGAAGTTACCATTACAAAGTATAAAAGTTTTCTTACAGAGCAAATTGTCCCTATTGAAGGGAGTTGCACAAGATTGGTAGGGAAAAATGAGTCCGGGAAAACTGCATTTTTGGAAGCCTTGTCTAGATTTAATTATTTCGATGAAAAAGACTCCTCATACAAATTTAACAAGACCCTGGAATACCCAAGAACTGAATTAAAAAAATATGAATCAGAAAATCCTGAAAACAATTTGAAAGTAATCTCATGTAAATTCTCACTAAAGGCTGAAACCATTGATGCAATTATTCAAGACTGTGGAGAGAATGTCTTATTGGAAACCACTATCGTCGCTTCTAGGGATTACAACAATGCCCTTTCCATATCAACTCCAAAGGTTTCCGAGAAAGCATTTATAGTAAACTACATTCTAAAAATTGGTATACCAGAGGGCCATAAAGAAGAACTTGCCAAAATTGAAAATGTGAATGATTTCTGCACATATTTATCATCTCATGAGGAAACTAAATCAATCGCAGAAACGTTAGTTAAAACATTCTCTTTTGGGAATTTAAAGGAACAATCACTCCTATCAAAGTATTTGATGAAAAAGTATATAGAGCCGAGGATTCCAAAATTTTGGTATTTCGACGAATATTTTCTTCTTCCACAAAGAATACCTTTATCCAAAATTGCAGGCGGGATTGTTGATAATGATTTCACAAAACCTCAACTTGAAATCTCTAGAGCTCTATTCGAATTAGCTCGCATTGACGTTAAAAAGCTAATTACAGATAATAATCATGAAGCATACATAGCAGAATTAGAAGCTACCTCAAACAGCATTACTGATGCCTTTTCAGATTACTGGTCGACGAATAGCAACCTAGAGATTACATTTGATATTGAAACTACCGCAAATGATAAATATCTAAATATTCGAATTCGAAATACAAAACACCGAGTCACCCTTCCATTAAGTAATAGAAGCAAAGGGTTTATATGGTTTTTTTCTTTCTTTATTTGGTTTCAGAAAATTAACCAGATTAACAATATGATTTTATTACTCGATGAACCAGGATTAAACCTCCATGCAGAGGCGCAAAAAGATTTGCTTCGGTATATTGATGAAAAGCTCACACCAAAATATCAGGTAATTTACACAACTCATTCTCCCTTCATGATCGATTCAACAAAGCTGCATGAAATACGTACTGCCTACGATTCCAACGAGACAAAAGTTGGCACAAGCATTTCTAATGCGATAGAAGAAAAGGACAAGGGTACATTATTCCCCTTACAAGCAGCATTGGGTTACAATCTAGCCCAAAATCTATACATCTCAGAAAACAATTTACTCGTGGAAGGTGTAGCAGATTTAGTTATTCTGACTATCATGTCGGATTTGTTGAGAAACCTGGGGAAGGAATCCCTGAATGAGAAATTTACAATCGTCCCGGTCGGAGGTTTGGATAAAGTTGCAACGTTTATTTCACTCCTAAGAGGAAACAATCTAAACATTGTTTGTGTTTTGGACACGTTCATCGACCAAAAAGGGCAAACTCGTATAAGAGATTTGGTCTTTGACAAAATCATCAAAGAAAGTAATGTGCTATTTTTTCATGAATTTACAGGACCCATTAAGCCAGCAGAGTTGGAAGATATGTTTGAAAAGAGAGAGTACCTCGAATGGTTTAACTCTGAGTATAAAAAGGATTATGAACAGATTGATATAAAGAAACTTTCAACCGATAAATCAATTATTCCCCAGATCAATAAAATAATCCATCAGGATAGATTTAATCATTATCGTATCGCGCGTTATTTATCACAAAACATATCTACTATACACGATTGGGAGAAATCAACCATAAGTAGATTCGAAAAACTATTCATAACAGTAAACAAATTAATAAAATAATGGCCCTTGTCCAGATCTATTCCCAATCTTGTGACAGTCATTTCATTTGACAATCGCATTTCATTGCAGCATACCCGCTGATCAGTTCGATGGCAGCATCCTCATCGACTGGCTTACTTATGAGGTATCCTTGGATTTTGTCGCAACCATGACGCTTCAGGTAATCTCTCTGCTTTTCGTGTTCCACACCTTCAGCTACAACGCAATGGCCCAGCTTATGCACCATGGAGATGATATCGCCGGTGATGGCTTCATGCTCCTCGAGGTACATCAATTTGTCTATGAAGTATTTGTCAATTTTCAAGCAGTTGATATTCAGCTCCCGCTCCCGGGCGAATGAAGAATACCCGGTCCCGAAATCATCAAGCGCGATATGGAATCCGAGATCCTTCAATTGACCCAGGATCTTGTTCACTTCTTGATAATTGGAAGAGAAGATCGATTCGGTGATTTCAAAACTTACCAGGTGAGGTATCACACCCACTTTCTCGATCATGCTCATGAGATTCGGAAGGAACTCTTTCCTGAGCAGTTGAACCGGAGAGATATTGATCGAGATGGAGATGAAATCAAATCCATTTTCGCAAAGTCTCTTTTGGAATTGGAAGGCCTGCTGTAGGATCTTCCAACCCAACGGAATCATCAGCTTAGTCTTTTCCGCGACCGGTATGAACTCCATTGGGGATATCATCCCCAACCTCTTGCTCTGTAAACGCGCCAGAGCCTCGAATCCACAGATTGCATCCGTCTTTACATCTACGATCGGCTGGAACTGAATGAAAAGTTTACCCTTCCCCCGCCCTGCAGCAATCTCAGAAAGCTCCTGCATGATTTCCTTCTCACGCTCTATATCCAGTTCCATCTGTTCATCAAAGAAAAAACAGTTCATATCATCCTCGAAGCCAACAAGAGACCTTTCGGATGCAACCAGTAGATTTCTCAGCAGCTTATTGATGTCACGGGCATGGAAATTGCCGAGTTCAATGATTCCTATCCCCCACCCGATCCGTTCGATGGTGAGAATCGCCTTCAATCTTCTAGAGACTTCCTCGCAGAATCTGACCAACTCTTCCTTTTCCGTATACTTCCTGACATAGAAGACAAACCTGTTCACATAGGTATTGAACAACTCGTGATTTTCATCACCAAGATGCTTGAACTCCTCAGAAATTTTACGGACCACCTTTTGGCTGTAGTCGAATCCATACGTGGTGCTTAATTGGTGCAGAGTGCTTAGGTTGATCCCTATGATTGCCCTATTTGACCTGGACCGGGAACGGGATTCAAGTCTCAACAAGCTTTCAAATGCCCGTCGGTTACTCAGACCAGTCCATTGGTCGTGTTCATTGTAATTGACCAATTCCCGCTCGATTTCTTTCCTTTCCGTAATATCCAGGATGATTCCTTCAAGCGCCTCGACCTTTCCATCTGCGCTATAAATGCCTTGGGCAGCTTCCATCACCCACTTCCTGGAACCATCGGCGGTTATGATTTCGTACTCATCTTTGAACAGCCGTTTACTGGGCAATATACGCTCCCACTCTCTCCATAACTTGGTCCTGTATTCGGGTGCGATGATCTGGTTGTAAGATAGCTTGTTGTTATTTATGAGATCCTCGGGAGAGTATCCGGTCAGGCCAATACACCCGGCGGAGACAAATTGCATGGTCCATTGAGGATCATCCACACACCGATACGCCATTCCGGGCAGGTGAGAGAGAAGAACTGATTTGCTCCGCTCACTCTCCATGAGTGCGATTTCCAACTTCTTTCGCTCGGATACGTCAAAAATATAACAAATCTGTAAAGGTCTTTCCTCACTTGGTATAGATATTGGAGCAACCACGATGTGGACCCAAATGATTGAACCATCAGGTCGAATATAGCGTTTATCCATTGCGTACCCATCAATCTCCCCAGCGATGAGTTTATATAGATTATCAAGATCTGGTTGCAGGTCATCAGGGTGGGTCACATCGGCCAAACTCAGCAGTTTGATTTCTTCTTTAGATCTTCCCATTATCTCTTCGACCATCGGATTGATTGTGAAATGTTCCAAACGATTTTCCGCAGCAGCAATCTCATTGTGGGTCAGCATTATACCGACTGGAGACTGGGAAAGAATGGCCTCGATCAAAGTCGCTTGTTCAACATTTTCCTGTGCGCAGGTTCTAGCTCGCATCAACTGGAGATGGAAGGAAATCCGAACCCTAAGACTGTTTCCTATGATGGGTCTTCGATAGAAGTCGATGTTCAACCATGTATCACTCGCGAAATATGTTTCAATCTCAGGATCATCAACAATCAGGATTATCTGATTCTTCTGGAAAGATTTGTTGCTGAAAATCTGCTTCTCGATATCGTGACGCGAATACCCGGAAAGTCCGGCATTAATAATGAACAGTTGAGGCTCTTCTGTTTCAACAACATCCTCGAAGCGGGAATATGGTACGACCACGCAGTCACCTGAACACTGCCTGACAATTGACAACTCGACTTCATTGAGATTGAATACGGAAATTCTCTTCGGCACACACTACCCCTCTTACAGAGGTGACTATCATATCAATCATGTTTTGGATCAAGTTAATATTCTAAAAACTTTCTATCACCTTCACCATATTGAATTATGTCAACCAATCAACAGTAATATATTGGAAATCATTAGTATTATAGTTGATATTCTCGAATCTTCAAGGTTTATCAAGGTCAAGTATGAACATATATGCATATGTTTGAGGTAAAAAGTTGCCAAATGTGAAGCAGAATATAATTATTCTGTCGAGAAATCTATTAAACGCAAAGCATGTCGTTGAGAAATCCAGCATATCTACTTAATCCATCCAGTGTATAAAATTATTTAGGCTATAAATCATCAATGACAACTTGCCCATGATACAAGATTACCCTATGCAAGTATTTGTTTTGTAAACACTTATTTTTTCGTTATTTTACCAGTTTTTCAGGATTTTTCATTAATTTAGACTACTCAATTTCGTCAATTTTTACTAAAGACAAGCACACTCATATTTTCAACAATACCGTTGATTAATATGCCATTTAGTTTTGGGGTTTGGTAGTTTTGTTTGCTTTTTTCACAGCCTTCTTGGAGCTGTAATGGGTGCTCTTTCTGACCTTGTTTCCGTGCTCATCGATCTCGATGTTGGAGCGTTTTGCCTTGAGTTTCTGCACGCGCTTGAATCGGCGCTCATGGATGATTGGGAGGTGATGGTTGAGTGACCGATGGGCCTCGAACGGGTCGCGAACGGGTCTCTTGGTGGAAGGGAAATCTGCAGACTCTGTTTCTCCATAGACGGAGGTGCCGGTATATTTCTCATTGGTGAGGATGTTCTCAATCGTCTTTACCGGCCATTTCTTCTTGCCGGTTGGTGTGGGAACCTTCAGGGATTCCAGCTCCTTCTTGATCCTCACGATGCTCCAGCCTTGCTCATACCAATCAAAGATCTTCAGTACTATCCTGGCCTCAGCAATGTTGAGGATGAGTCCTTCTTCCTCATTACGATCATAACCATAGCACCTGCGCGAGAACGCCAGGGAATCTAGGATGTCCTTCTTCTTTAAGTCCATAAGAGTTTGAAAATATTCAAGAGGCGTGACGCAAGCAAATAGGTGTTAGTCACTCATCCGGAAAATGCGGAAACGTAGACTATAAATTACAGATATTCAGGATCCCATTATATTGATCAGAATATCTCTCCCTTGCAATTTTACTCATCTTTTGCCAATCCCTTTGAATTTTCTGCAGTACCCAATGTTTCCCTTCCTCAAATCCCATACCTTGTTTCTCATAGGCTACGAAAAACAATGATGGCAGATCGGACATATGGGCAACTGCATCAGCATCAGCAAGGCATTCCTCCTCTGCTGTTTCCTTCGACATCAAGACACTTCCCCTATGGTGAAGAATACATTGGGCAACCAGTTCAGTTTTTTCTGAAGGATATCCTACCTCTCCCAACAGAAGTCTGGCCCTTTCTGCTCCATGGATATGATGGTTTTCTGCTTTGGAATGATCTTCAATACCTGCGAGGTCGTGCAACAGCGTGGCTATTCGAATAACTTCTGAATCTGCCGAATGCAATTGGGCTAACTCATTTGCGATAGCAACCATAGGAGCAATATGGTTCTTCCAAATCCCATATCCGTAGGCATTCCTCTCAGATAAACAAGCTTTCTCCACCAAATCGGCAAAGGATCGCTCAAGATCTGTCTCAAAAGAATAGTTCTCACTCTCATTTCCTTGCGAGAGACGTTTTGCAAGAGTGAACCTATCTAAAAACTGAGCTTGAGAAACGGGGTTTACATGTTCCCAGTACAATTGCAAAGTTGACTGCCTCCAGGTTTTTCCTTCAGCAATGCCAAGATGTTCTTGATGGTATGAATCATAAAACAGACTTGGAACATCCACGATATTAATCAGCATATCGGCATCGGCGACACAGTATTCTTCAGGGGAATTCTTGGGAAGGTTCAAGTCTGCCCTATGGTTCAAGATACTCTTCGCAACCAATTCGGTCTTATCAGAGGGATACTGGTAACCAGCTAGAATTTCCTTGGCACGTTCGGCTCCAAAGATGTGGTGCTGTTTCCTTTTCGAGAAATCCTCAATTCCTGCCAAATCATGAAGCAGCACAGCAAGGGTTACAATTTCCTCATCCGCTTTATGAATAGTAGCAAGTTCTTGTGCTATGGGAACCATCGGCTTGATATGATACTTCCATATCTCATATCCAATCTTGTTTTTCTCTGAGGCACAAGCATGTTCCACTAATTCTGTAATAACATTGACCAGTGCAGTATTCATACGAATCCTCTTTCTCTCAACATAGCCTTACAACCAGAGTTTTTCAAGAATTGCGATCAAATAAGTAATAATGAACAGCTCCTTCTGAAACCCTATGGAACAACTTTCCCGCTTCACAGTCGGCCAGGAGGCTCTGGAAGCCAGGACGGGAGCTGATGGTCCTACCCGACTTGATATCGGTGTAGGTACCGACATATTCCCAATCAGGTTCCCCAGGATGTCCTCCTTCTCGAAATCCATCTGGGCCGAGAGGCTTTGCAGCTGTCGCTCCATTTGTGTGCTTACACGGCAGTACAGGGCAACCCGGAAACGCTTGAAATGCCGCTTGGCTGGTATGACATGTATAATGGGCTTTCTTTTCTCATCCGGCATGGTTTGTTCTGTATAGCATGGATCGAGGGAGATGGATAGATTTTTTGCTACATACAAAACTCTCCCATCAGGTGTGACATATAGTGTCATAGTCACTAATTCTTAAATACAGCCAAAAACAAAATAGATTGAAAAGCTACTTGCCAATACCCAACCAATCTTATTGGCGAGAATCAAATCCACAATCAACCAAATGTACTGTTGCAGAAAATGGAGGTATGCATAGCCCAGAAGCCCCCAATATAACGAATACAGGAGACAAACCCTTCCCTGAATATTCAGAAACAATGATGAGTAGTCCCATAGTTTCAAGTCAAATACCTTCTCATAATAAGCATGTACAAGAAATTCCAGCATGGTACAAAAAATGATACATGCCGTGATTTCAATCCAAATCAATCGATCAGGTATCAGTAAGTCTATGGTTTCGATGATGAGAACCCCTACTCCATAAATCGGGATGAATGGTCCGCTTAACAGCCCTGAATCAATAAATCTATGCTCATAAATGCTACGGTAGGCTGATTCCAGCAGCCATCCAAAGAAAGAGGACACCAGAAACAGCACGACCCATCTCACAAGACCTGCCATATACATTTCCTATACAGTTCGCCAGACCCGAAAAATCCAACCATCTTCATCGCTTTGCAAGCCAGGCATGCAAAGTGCTCTCATATTTCATGAATATTGCTTGTGCAACAGATTGGCATGGCTTTCCCACTCCTTTGCTGCATTGCTACATTTTGCACAAAGCTCATCTACATCCTCATGGTCCAATGGTTGGGTTGAGTTGGCACCTGAGTTCTTCACCATTTGGGCAAGTACCTCAGGATTATCAAGCAAGGGACAAGGTTGGAAAAGATTCTTGTTGAATGGCTGGCGTTTCCTGTATTCCTTGAAAAGAGGAGACTGCAACGCTTCCAACAAGGTACTATTCCTTATGTTATTGTTGGCATAGTGGATGAATGCACAAGGTTCCACATCCCCTGCAGCATTGATGTGCAGATATCTCCGGCCTCCCGCAATACAACCGCCTGCATAGGGTGCATCGTTCCAAAAGTCGAGCAAGAAAATTGGTTTTTTTGCTCGCATTTCACGTACCCAATGGGCCATGAATTCCCTCTGGTCTGCGTTCGTCATCAAAGTAGTGTCAGCATCTTTTCCCAAAGGCATGTATGTAAAATACCATCCAAACATGCATCCTTGACCGATGAGAAAATCCAAGAATTCATCGCTTCCTACACTATCCACATTTTTTGAATGGTAGCAGGTACTGAAGCCGAATGGAGCCTTAGCCTCATGCATATGGTGCATGCCTTCCAGAACTTTACCATAAGTCCCTGATCCTCTTCTGAAATCAGTTTGTTCCTCAAACCCTTCAATGCTGAAGACCAGGGCAAAGTTTCCAAGATCAGCCAAAGCTTGTGAAAACTCACCATCCACTAGGGTTCCGTTTGTGAATGCAAGGAACATGCAATCATCATGTACTGCGGCCAGTTTGAGCAGGTCTGCTTTCCTAAGTGTCGGTTCACCCCCTGAATAGATGTAAAAATAGATACCCAGCTCTTTGCCTTCCCTGATGATTCTGTCCATCAATTCATACTCCAATGAATCTGTTTTTTCATATTCACCAGCCCAGCAACCAGTACATCTGAGATTGCATGCACTGGTTGGATCCATAAGGATTGCCCAAGGGATGTTACAGTCGTACTGTTTCCGTAAAGCTTCGGTCCGTTCAGGCCCTATCATTGAGGCTCTCACGACGAAATTGGAAACAAAGCGCTTTCTTACTATCGGCTGAAGTTCCTCAAAACCCCTGATGATGAGATTCCGATATGGATTGTCTTTTTCCTTCATTACCTTTTTTGCCGCAAGTAGCTTTCGCCTGTTACCTTTGTCATTTATGAAAATCAAGAGTGCATCCACAACTTTTGGGATATTCTCTTCTGGATTGTTCTCCATGAAATGCAACGCCAGAGACAATGAGGTATTGCTGATACCTTGAATAATTTGATCCATAATGTTGTTCCTTTATTTATGATAGTTAAATTTCCAATGCAATCATTGCAGTCCACTATTCAGGGCACATGCAATATTCATCTCATATTTCTTGTTAGGCATAATCTCCCATTGCTCCAATAAGGAAATATATCGACTACCTTCCTCTTCAACTGTGCTGAGAAGGGGTTGCAATATATGGTTCTGGAAAAAGGATAGCCCCATGAATGCCAATGAAAATGCATACGAGGAGCTGTTCCCCAAACTAGCAAAGGCAGATTCCGTGACTTTCCATAAGGATTTTATGGATTCCTGGAGACATTGGGAAACCGTCAAGGGATGTTCGTGGTTCATGAAAACGGTAAATTCCAAGAGTATGGAGGCTTTTGCTATTTTGCAAGAGCCTCTTATCATATACATTTATTTTGACTAGAAATCATCACTCCAAGCGTGGTCGGAAAGACAATAAGTATTAACCTGTAAAACAGATATCCGAGATCCACCATTAGTATTATTGATACAAAATATGTAACAAATGGTAAGTAATTAATTATCGCAAATCACATACGTTCGGCGGTTCCTCGGCCTTGTTATCGATTTGTTTCATGCTGTTATGGATGTTCTTTCTGACCTTGTTCCCGTGCTCATCGAATTCGATGTTTGATCTCAACTTCGTCATCTCCTGAACCCGGTCGAAGGTTCCCTTGTCGATGATGGGAGGGGGATGGTTTTCCTTATCGGACAGATGTTGACGAAAAGCCCTACCAGCTATATACTTCTGACCAGTTTTGTATTTGGTCAATAAAGGAGCATATATTGTCGCAGGAAGTTATAAAAAGTGCCGCACTCAAACTATTCAACCAATATTCCTACGTTAAGACTACTGTTGCCGATATCGCTTCGGTAGCCGGAATCGGTAAAGGATCCATCTATTTGGTTTATAAAACGAAGGATGATATTCTCTTCTCTTTGATTGATGATTCTATCCAGGAAATTAAAGCCCAATATGCACCGTGGTTCTCGGATGATTCAATATCGCTTGACAGTAAGGTCATTACCTTTTCCCGGATTATCATTGAGCAACTTTTCAAGATGCGAGACTTGATGTTCGGGTCATTTGAAAATGTTGAAGGCCGAGAAATTCAGGATATCTATAATAAGTTCCAGAATTATATCGATCTAGCCGGTGACTATCTTCTAAAGATTATTACGGATCATGGGTTGTCTGCTACCAAAGATAGAAAAACGAATGCAAATGAATATATCCTTTCCTTATTGGGACGATTCATTATCTACATTCTAGGCCATGATTGGAATAGCCGGCAAGATATTTATCAGCTCTTACCCACCTGGGTTTCTCCGATGTTCCATTCGTTGGTTTTGGAGGATTTCGAATGAATAAGTTCTTTCGTTTTCCTTGGATAATCGTCTGTATTATTGCGGCTATCACTCTTTTCTTTGCGCTCCAACTACCTAAGGCTGTGTTTGACAACGACATTTCAAACTTCATCCCCAGTGATAGCGCAGAGATGAAGGCCTTTGACGCCCAACAGGAGCTCTATGGCAGTTCAGATATTGTGCTTATGGCTTTGAGAAACCCACAAGGGACGGTATTTGAGAAAGATTTCTTATTGAAGTTGCAAGACCTTACCAAAAGGCTTGAAGCTTTACCGCAAGCGGATACGGTCACTTCGTTGACCAATACCGACTACATCAGGGGGGAAGGAGATTCGATTATCGTATCGCCACTGGTAGGCGAAGATTTTACGGGAACTTCTGAAGAAATCAATGCAATCAAAACAGGCCTTCTCAGCTGGGATCTCTATAAGGGTTCCCTAGTCTCGGATGACTACCGGTCCACGCAAATTCTGGTTAGCATCCGGGAATTTGATAATCAGAATAAGCAGGAGAAAAGTCCTCAGGTGGACAATAAACAGGTCATTTATGAGGAAATCCAAAGAATTCTCGTGGAAACAGGAATAAGCAACCAAGATGTCTATCTGGCAGGTTTTCCCGTCATGGCCGTATTGTTGAGCAAGAACATGTCGAAGGATTTGATGTTTCTCATTCCTTTGGTTCTCCTGGTACTTATCCTATTCCTGTATTTATCTTTCAAACGGTTGGGAGGGGTTGTCCTTCCTCTCCTCACCGTTGTGATTACTTCAATCTGGACACTTGGGCTCATGGTTGTATTGGGTATAAAACTGACTTTGATGGCTACCGTCACCCCCGTTGTCCTGGTGGCTGTCGGCTGTGCTTATGGAATCCACTTTCTCACCCATTACTATGATGAATTTTTAACTCAGAAACACCCTTTGACCAAGCCTGAACATGATGCCCTGGTCTTTGGTGTCTTGCGCAATATCAGGATGCCTGTTGCATTGGCGGGGCTTACCACCATGGCTGGATTTGGGTCATTGTCTTTGATTTCCATAACCCCAATCCGTCATTTTGGCTTATTTTCAACCTTTGGAGTATTTTCTGCCCTTGTAATAGCAATGACTTTGATTCCTTCATTATTGCTCATCCGTGGCCCCCATACCATAAAGGGTCCGACCGGGTACAAGCCAGACAAGGATCCGTTATCACGTGGGCTCCTCCGCCTTTTTACACCCTTTGTCCGTCATCCCAAAACTACCATTGTTATGTCGATCCTCTTGGTGGTGGTGTCAATTTTTGGCACTACTAGGCTGGTTTTTGACAGTGCCATCATTGAGTTTTTCAGGGGAGATACTGAAGTAAGTAGATCCGATGCCTTTCTCCGCAAGGAGTTCAATGGTACGAAGACGTTCAATATCAATGTGAAGGGAACACAAAGAGGTGATCTGAATGATCCTCAGACACTTGCCGCAATGGATGACCTGGCAATCTATTTGAAGTCCGAATTTCCAGAGGTCGGAAAGGTTATCTCCTATTCCCAGTTCATCAAGAGAATAAATCAAGTGCTCAATGCAGACGAACCAGCCGAAGGCCTACGCGGAACAGTCGAGACTGCTTCCGCCGATTCAACTGAAATCGAGGGATTGGGATTTGGTTTTGAAGATACCTTACCGGAAGCAGAGCTTTCCAATCCTGTGATTCTTGATGACCCCACCACCCAATTGACTCGAATGGCTCTGCTCGAACTGTTGAATCAAGCCTATACCCTATCAGACAGACAGGATATCCACGTTTCGGATCTCTTGTCCCTGATCAATCGCACGGTGAATTATGAGGGGGCTGCGTATTATGAGATTCCTACGAATCCACAACGGTACAACCAAGCGAATCAAGAGGGATTGAAGAATCTTATTGGCAATTATTTGATTTTGATAGGATCTGGAACCGAGGAATGGTCTGATGATGCGTTGGAGCCGTCACAAGCCCGAATGTCGGTTCAACTCAATTCTACAGGAAATATAGCAACGGGGAAAATTGCTGATGCCATACACGCCTATGTGGCAGATAATTTTCCAGTTGGAGTCACCGTGGATCTGGCTGGCTTGGCCTTTATAGAGAAGGGGTTGGTAGATTTGGTGGTATCCACCCAGATGTGGAATATTTTTGCTTCGTTGATCATGGTGTTTCTGGTCATCTCAATTTTCTTTCGATCTTTTTGGGCCGGCTTGTTGGCAATCGTTCCCTTGTCTGTTTCCATCTTGGTCAACTTCGGTTTGATGGGCGTAAGTGGCATCAAGCTTGATGTAGCTACCAGCATGGTTGCAGCAATCACCATAGGTACAGGAATCGATTATACCATTCATTTCCTGGTTGCTTTCCATCGGGGAAAAAGGATAAATGGAGACTTCCATACGATGATGGAACGTACGATTCTGACCACCGGAAAAGCTATCATGTTCAATGCCGTTTCAGTATCCGCTGGTTTTGCAGTACTTGTATTAAGTACGTTCAACCCACTCAGGAACCTCGGCCTTCTTATCGCAATCACCATGCTGACTTCCAGTTTTGTTTCACTTACCCTTCTTCCCGTATTGTTGGATCTTATCAAACCCAAGTTCCTCGATAAGCCCATGCTCAATGAATTGCTTGGAGGCAAAAAATGAAAAAATACTTTTTGATTGCTATTATTCTGATCCAGACGTCTCTTGTATGGGCGTATTCGGCTGATGAGATTATGGACAGGGTAGAAGAACAGAATCGCCACAGTTCTATCCAATCTCGGATTGCAGCTACCATCGAGGAGAAAAGCGGAGTTCCTTCAGAACGGCTCATCGACCAATACTCAATAACGGAAAAAGGCCTGTCAAAAACCGTCGTGGTGTTTCAAAAGCCCGCCAGCGTGAAGAACACCCGTTTTCTCATGATCGAAAACGAAGATCGCGATGATGACCGTTGGATCTATCTCCCTGCACTGAAGAAAATACGCCGCATAGCAGCAAGTGAGGGCAATAGTTCCTTCATTGGGGAGATTTCCTATGACGATATGGATCTCGTTGGAAAGGAACGGGAAAACACTCTTCTCAGGGAAGACCGGGTAAACGACGAAGATGTGTATGTCATTGAATCAATACCAGTGGTTTCTTCGAAAAGTGAATACAGCAGGATGGTAACCTATGTAGCAAAAGATAAGTGGTTGCCGGTCAGGATTGAAATGTTCGACAGGCAGAACGTGTTGCTCAAAGTGATGGAAACGCTTGAATTCAAAGAAATCCAGGGTATCTGGTCAGCAACGAAAATCCAGATGGCCAATGTGCAGAAAGGAAATGTGACCACATTGGAATTTCAAATCCTGGAATATGGCAAACCCATTCCTTCAGGAGTCTTTACCACCAAATTTCTTGAAACAGGACGTCCCTAATCATGAACGTAAATAAATTTTTGCTGGTATCCCTGATTCTATTTACTGTAGTTCTAGCTCCCATAGGAGCTCAGGACTTTGGTTTTGAGGATTTCGGGTTTTCCGAAACCTTCACAGATACAGAAGAGAATTCAGCACTTTCCTTTTCAGGGGAATTTGATTTCTCTTCGCGCTTTTTCATCAACACCGATAATCCGGAGACGGGGTTTGTAGAGACCCCCAGCTCGATCTTGGCACGCATAGAGTCTTCCAGTCCTGCCTCCGAGTTCACACTTGCTCTCCGGCTCAGCCCTGAGATTGTTGCCAACAAGCCAATTCGAATAATTGATGAGGCAACCTTACGAACCTACTGGGGTGATACCGTTGAGCTAACCGTGGGTATGACCAAGGTTGTGTGGGGCAAAGGGGATAGCCTTCGCCTTCTTGACGTAGTGAATCCTCATGACTACAGCGATCCTTTCAATACTGATATTGAAGGAAGGAAAATCGCGCAGGCTTTGATTAAAGTTGACTGGCGTACCGGCATGGTGAGCAAACTGGAAGCCGTCTATGTTCCTTTTTTTCAAGGCGATTACTTGCCTCTAGAAGGAATCTGGGCTCCAAAGGCATTCACTGATATGCGCGCTGAAATTTGGGACGGTTTCTACTCAGGTGCATATAATACCAATCATGCTATTCTTATAGCAGCTGGAATTGCTGATCCTGCCGCTGCGACAATAGCAGCTTCCCAATCCTCAGCCCAGGCTGATACCTTGATGGATCAACTGCTTCTCTACCCTGATACGAAGTCGTTGGAGTGGGGACAAGGAGGTCTCCGTTACACCGATTCCTTTAAAGGTGTAGATATAGGCATGCAATACTATACAGGATTCCTGAGGACTCCTGCGATCAACGCTGATCCTGCAGTTCTTGCTGCAACACAACATCTAGTCCTTTCTTATAACCGGTATCATCAGATTGGAGTCGATTCTGCTTTTGCCCTGGGTCCTTACAACATTCGGGCCGAAGCAGCTTGGCATCAGACCTATGACCCGAAGGGAACGGACCCTCTTATCCGCAATCCGTTTGCAAGCATGGTATTAGGTGTCGACAGGGCTTTTGGGGCTGTTTCTTTGAATCTCCAGGCTTTGGGAACCTGGATAACAAATCTGGATCAAGTAAACAATGTCTATGATATCGAATCAACCTCTCATAAGCTGAGTGGTACGGTGATGGGCCAACTTGGATATACGATGAAAAATGGAAAGATGGAGGTCACTTTGGCTGGTGCCGCTGCAATCCCGGACCTGAACTGGATGCTAGTACCTGGCTTTACCATAACCCCTGTAGATGATGTGACTCTCAGCCTCAACGGGTATTTTTTCGGTGGGGATTCCAACGGGCAATTTGGACAATACCATGCCAGGAAATTTTTAGAATTCAAGGCCGCATATGCCTTCTAGACCGATAGCTCGTCCAAATAGTGATGTTCTCTCAAGGGATATCCATCTATCCAATCCTGAACCTCCTACGAGGGAGATATATTGTATTACAAGGTAAAGATAATTGTCTTTGTCGGAGCTTTTGGCTATCTTATTTTCTATCGGAAGGTACAACCAGGTTTCAAAGGGAATCCCCTTGGAGGATATCGCGATGCTATACGACAGTTTCTTTACGTGGTTTCTGTACTTCACTGCAACTGCTTTCTTAGGGTGGATACTGGAATCTACAATCAAGAGTTTTTCTGAGCATCGCCTGGTGAATTCGGGGTTTCTTTCTGGTCCTTTCATCCCCATCTATGGGTTTGGAGCATTGGCTTTGGGAATCTTGACCTCTCTGCTATCCCAGGCTCCCCGGATGTTATTTTGGGGAGTCATGATTCTCGTTCCAACGATTATCGAGTATTTTGTATCATGGTTCATGGAAAAGATATTTGATATTCGGCTTTGGGATTACTATAAGAAGCCTCTTAATCTCCATGGACGAATTTGTATTATTTACTCACTCTTCTGGGCAATTCTGGCAATTATAACCATTGAGTTTATCCAACCTTTCTTGCTCATGAAAATCGAACTGATTGACGGTGCTGTCTTGTATTATGTTGCTGGAGCCCTCTCCATGTATTACGTTCACGATACAATAGATTCAGTCCGTGCCCTTGTTTTCTATAAGACATTTGTAGCGAACCTGCACCGATTGGCAAAAAAAGGAAGTATATTCATTCCTTCAATTGATTTAGGCACCAAGAAACTGCCTCCCGAAATCAGACGTATCCTGAAACCCCTCAAAGCCTTTCCCCAGTTAGCCAGAGAATTGAAATCGACCCTCAATGCAATACCGAAGTCGATACGAACCCGACTCGAATCAATTATAGGGGGGAAATATTTTCATTAAAACAATTCTTTCTCCCGTATCCAAAGAAAAACGTCTTTTGGTAAAAGATCTCAGATTCGCAGCGATGGCACATTCCATTATAACGTCCCGGGAATATGAAATACTCCGCCACTTGAACCATCATGATTCTTCCATTGCCGACCATAGTGTTGCGGTAGCTTATTACTCCTATAAGGTCGCAATGGTACTGAGGCTTCGAAAAAGGCTCCCTGAATTGATTCGAGGGGCATTGTTGCATGATTTCTTTTTTTATGACTGGAGAATCGAGAGACCTCGGTCTGGAGGATTGCATGGATTTGACCATCCTCAAGAAGCTTTTGAGAATGCAGTGCATGTGTACGGTGATATCACCACTATCGAGTGCGACATCATTCTTCGCCATATGTGGCCACTCACACCGGCCCCCCCCCGTTATCCCGAAAGCCTGATTGTCTCCTTGGTGGATAAAGCAGTATCCCTGGGAGAATCCTGGAATACTATCAAGGCTGGCAAGGGCTTAGGGGTATTGAAGTAGGATATCGAATACCTGGTTGCCCAGGCCCCTACTGCATCGATCTATGAATTTCTCAGCCACAGCCCATACCTAGGATAGAATAAAGGCTCTTCCAAGTACGCCAGTTCGACGCTGTAAACTGTATATGGAGTCGGGTGATTTCGATAAGGGTTGGGAAATGGTTCCACCAGGGTCTTAGGGTATGGCAAGCATCAGGGGTATGTGCAGCGTACTTGGGAGGACTTGTGTCATGCTTACCTTGGGAGGAAGACATTCGCACAAGGCTTTGGAAGGCCAAGACCGATGATCGGTGCAGTAGTCGGATTTTCGTATAGGTGTGGAGGATGGACATGAGCTTTCATCCCCACATCCACATGGTCGTCACTGCAGGGGGCATTGCACCCGACGGCCGGTGGAAGCCCTCAAGGGGTAGGTTCTTCCTTCCTGCAAAGGTGCTTTCCAGCCTGTTCAGGGGCAAGTTCGTCTCCGGTTGCAGGGCTCTGTATGAAAAGGGTGAGCTTTCGCTCAAGGGGGACAACGGCAATGCCGTCTCATCAAGGAAAGGGCGATCCTCGGGAAGACCACCATGGTGAGTACTCAGTTCGGTCCTCATGAATGGGACAAGTGTATGAGCAATGACATCGGGGTCTATGCCAAGTGTGATGGCATTCGTTCCAGACTGATCGAGAACGGGTATTTCGTAGTGGTAGAGAAGGCGAGGTGAACCTGCCTGGGCGGCTGGTTTATGGCCATCGGGAATGAATGCTGCAGCAACAAGATGAAGGCGTACTTTATCAAGATGGATGAGCTGAAAGATAAATTTCATGATGCGATTGTCGGAGAAAAGACCGGAAAACTACTGAACGGACTTTCCAAGTATTCCTGCCTTATCGTCGATGAGGTGGGATACTGCAAGCTCAACAGGCAGGAGACGCTTTTGTTCTTCCAATTGGTTGACCGAATAAGGCTGAAGGAGACGGGAAGCATTGTTCTTACCAGCAACAAGGATCTTTCTCAGTGACCGGAAGTGTTTGATGAGGATGTCACACTCGTTCGGGTATTCTTTGTATGAATCAAGCAAGATGAAAAACGCTTTTACCGAGTTAAGGTAATCGTCCGGCTTGATATCGTTTTTCATCGTAGCGAAAGTCTTGTTCAGGGAATTCGTTGGGATGTCGCAAACAGCACGACGCAAGATATAGCTCACACAAAATTGCAATACTTCTCGCATTTCCTCTATTGTTATCAATCCCTTGTCGCAATCATCGTGGACTCTTAAAAGGAACGGGAAAGCAACCTCCATACGGATTGCCTTCATGTCACTGTAAAGCGATTTTAACATGGCATCGCCGCTCCGGACGAAATACATATTTGAGTAGTACTTGGCAAAGCGGTATATATCTTGACAGAGGTCTCGAATAGTCTGACCGCCGCCATTCTGATAAACGCAGAACTCCTTGTAAACCTCATTCTTGCGGGGGATCCTACCCAGCTTCATTGTAAGGTAGTCGCGAAAAAAGTTATCCAATAGCTCGCTTTGGTGTTCGTAGTCAAATAGAAGCTCAGTCGGCCCCCAGATGTTGTTGTAGACATACATCTGGGTTGCGGAGTCCAAGCCCATCAGCAAATGATTGCGTATGAGATCGGAGTCCTTCAAGTCCATACCTGTTGAGTTAAGACTCTCGAAAATTGCCTGCGGGTCATCATACTGACGGTCGAGAACGATGTCAACGATTTGCAGTTTGCCAATAGAATCGTACAGGTCGGAAGGCGCAATCTCACCTTTGCTGATTAGCCCTGAGAAAAAGTCGTAGTTGTCCAGAACACGGGATTTTATCGTATAAGAAATCGGCGCACTCTCAATCTTCTTAATCAACGCTTCCCTGTCAGACTGTGTAAGGAGCAGCTTATACTTAGCATTGCCCGTTTCATACTGGTTCAAGAGAAGCGTATCCGTTATCTTGTTAGGGTTTACAGCGCAGTCCGAATGTGTTGCTGCGTAATCGCGTAGGGCAATAAGAAGCAGGGTCAGCGTGGTAAGCCTCTGCTGGCCGTCGATAATCATCGCAAGGGTAGACCCTGCGGCTGAGTCTTCGTCAATGCGGACAATAGAGCCGACGAAGTGCCCGTCCCTGTGCGTGGTGTGGAGGTTTACGATATCGTTCCAAAGGCGGGCGCACTGCTCACGCTCCCAACTATAAGTTCTCTGATACAGCGGTATCAAGTATTGGCATGTCCCACCAAGATACTTGTAGATATTGCTTTTGAAAGCGTTCATTGCTTAACCCTCCCTTAACTATCCGTCCACATTTCGCATTGCCCAATGACAGTTAAGATTGCATCCTCCATCCCTTCCGGCGGGTATTTGTATCTTTTTAGTAGTTTCTTGACCATCCGTCGCATACCCGCACGTGCGGACTCCTTCTTCTGCCAGTCGATTGTGCGGTTCTTGCGGAGCATATCCGTGAGTTCGTGAGTCATCGCCACGAGTTCCTCATTGGCGTAGAAGTCCTTGACTGCTTTAGGGCGGGTCAATGCGTCGTAGAACGCCAACTCCTCATCTGTCAGCCCCATCGCGTCACCCTCGACGGATGCCGATGCCATTTCCTTTGCCATCTTCACCAATTCGGCGATGACTTCCTCATTGGAGAGCATTCCATTGATGTACGCTTTTACAGCGCGTGAGAGCATCTCCGAAAATTTCTCTGATTTGACAAGGTTTGTCCTGCGATAGAGAGACACCTGCTCGGCGAGAAGTTTTTTCAGAATCTCGACGGCTAGGTTTTTTTCCTTCATCTTGGCGATTTCCTCAAGGAACTTCGGGTCGAAGAGAGAGAAGCCCGTGTCCACGTCGGAAAACAGATTGATAACTCCCTCGCTTTGAATGCTCGCTTTCAACAGTTCGTTGACGCGGGCATTTATTTCTTTCAAGGACAGTGGCTTGCCCTCCCCGGCAATGCGGGTGAGCAAGGTACGCACTGCCTCGAAGTAAGCGGCTTCAAACCGCTGTGTCGGCGTAAGGAGCGACCGGCATAGAGACAGAGCTTGCCGCAGAAGCATAGCTTCTTTGATGAAGGATTCCTTGCGGCTCTTAGTGTCGTCGTAGGTAATTGATGGCTCAGACCCCAGTGTATCCGACCGGTAGCTGCCTTCATGCACCAATGTTGGACGTGTCGACGTATCTATAGCCGTCAAGTAATTCACACCACCGCTAATGGCTTTGGCACGTGTGAAATCGGTTGAGGTTTCGTTCATGAAGCTGGAATAATCATAACCGTGGAATAGATCGCGGCAAACTTCCAGTTTCTCGATAAACTTCGGCAGGACGGTTTTGGCAATGTCCTGTTCGCCGTAGTTCTGCTTGTCGCGATTGGTGTAGTCGCTCATCGCTTGCTTCAAAGCCCCGGCGATGCCAATGTAATCGACCACCAAGCCGCCTTCTTTATTCTTGTAAACACGGTTGACGCGGGCGATAGCCTGCATGAGGTTATGCCCCATCATCGGCTTGTAAACATACATGGTGGCGAGCGACGGCACGTTAAAGCCTGTGAGCCACATATCCACCACAATAGTAATTTTCAGCGGGTCATCGTTGTCCTTAAACTTTTTCGCCATCTCGTCTTTGTGGCGTTTGTTGCCGATAATCTGGCGCCAGTCTTCGGGGTCGTTGTTGCCCGAAGTCATCACCACACCGAGTTTCTCGGTCCATTCGGGGCGCATTTCAAGCATTTTGTGGTAGATACGCATGGCAATCGGGCGGGAATAGGCGACTATCATCGCCTTGCCCGTGAGTTCGTTCTGACGATTCTCCTCATAGTGCTTCACGATGTCCTCGCATAGGGCGGTGACGGTTTGCTCCGCGCCGAGGATGCTGTCCATTTGGCCGAGTTCCTTCTTGCTCTTCTCGATGGCGTATGGCTCGGCGTTGGTCGCCATGATGTCGTATTCGGCGTCGATTAGGCGCAGGACATCCTCGTCCAGTTTGAGGTGGATGACGCGGCTCTCATAGTAGATGGGACGAGTCGCACCGTCCTCCACGGCTTGGGTCATGTCGTAGATATCGATGTAATTGCCAAACACCTCGATGGTGGAGCGGTCTTTGGACGAGATTGGCGTTCCTGTGAAGCCGATGTAGGTCGCATTCGGCAAGCTGTCGCGGATAATCCTCGCTGTGCCGAGAATCACACGCCCCGTCTTGGCGTCCACCTTTTCCTCTAAGCCATACTGTCCGCGATGGGCTTCATCTGCCATCACGATAACGTTGCGTCGATCGGAGAGCGGTTCGGAGGATTCCTCGAACTTCTGCATAGTCGTGAAGATGATGCCGTTTGCCGTCCGCCCTGCAAGCAGTTTCTTCAAATGTTCGCGGCACTTTGCCTGTTCCGGGGTCTGACGCAGGAAGTTGGCGCACTTGACAAACTGCCCGAAAAGCTGGTCGTCCAGGTCGTTGCGGTCGGTCAGCACCACGATGGTAGGTGAGTTTAAAGACTCCCGCAGCAGATGGGCGTAGAATACCATCGACAGGGATTTACCGCTGCCTTGGGTGTGCCAGAACACGCCGCCGCGCCCGTCCGTTTCGGTCGCCTTGGCGGTGGAGGCGATGGCTTTTTTGACCGCGAAATACTGGTGGTAGGCGCCGAGGATTTTCGAGTCCGCCGAGAAACAGATGAAGTTCTTGATGATGTCCAGTAGCCGTGCCTTGTCGAACATTCCCTCAATGAAGGTGTCGAACTGGGCATACTGCGTATTCTCGTAGCTACCGTCCTTTGTTTTCCACTCCATGAAGCGGTCCTCGTCGGCAGTGATTGTCCCAGCCTTGGATGTGGCGAGGTCGCTCATCACGCAAAAGGCGTTATAGATGAACAAGGACGGAATCTCAATCATGTAGTTGCGAAGCTGACGGAACGCCTCGGAAGCGTCCGTTTCCTCACGGCTGGGCGACTTGAGTTCAAACACGACCACTGGCAGACCGTTCAGGAACACGATAACGTCGGGGCGCTTCTCACTGTTCTCGGTAATCGTCCACTGGTTGGCGGCAGTAAAGGTGTTGCGGTCTGTGTTCTCATAGTCCACGAGCCGCACCAGAGCCGACCGCTGTTCATCTTTATCGAAGAAGTTCACGCTCACACCGTTTTGTAGGTAGTCCATGAACTGAACGTTCCTCTGCAATATCGTGCCACCTTCGAAGTTGCGCAGTTTATAGACTGCCTCGGTGAAGGCAGCTTCCGGCAGCTTCGGATTGACATGCCGCAAGGCGGTCCGAAGCTCATCCAAATAAAGCGGGTCGGCGTAGTCCCGCATGATATCGGGTCCGTAGGCGTAACCGTAGCCCAATGTGTCGCGGAACACTTCTATCACCGCGTTTTCGTAGTTTGCCTCGGTATATGGCATAGGAACACCTCCTCTAATTTATCAATTCTTCAACCACTTCTTTGGCCTTGCTTTTTGCTTCAACCGCAGAAAACATGTCGGCCAACACATTAGTTATTGATCGGCGTAAACCGCTGATGATACTATCCTTAAGATGCCAGTCAATAGTAGCGATAGCGGTATTGATCTCTGCTCTCAACACTTCAATATGCTCTGCATTAATTGTTGGTAACACTTTTTTAAGTATGCCATTAACATCTGGTGTTATTCTGTCAAACTCAACAGGTGTTTGCGAATATGTTCGGTACGCATATTGCCTATATTCTTCAACTGTACCCACTGCCTGTTGGGCTAGTCTCTGAATATAATTCATTTGATGCTCCAGTTCCGGAAACAGCGTTGCTTCGTTGACATTGAAGAAATTCAGCTCGGCTCGGATATCATTCTTGGCTTTTACAGGAATGGTATAGTATCCCTCAAACTCTATTGCAAGATTTGTTTTAGCCTTTGAGAGAATAGATGTTTTCACATCAATGTTTGTTTTTAGGTTTATGGCAGGGGCTAGTAAAAAGGCACCTCGTTGTTGAATCAAGCGGATGTTGCTATTGGTTGATATTATAAAACTATTTGTCTGGATGATTCGGATTATCTCCGAGTAGTCATCAGTGATTAATCGTTCATATTCCGAACGTGATATAGTACCTTGTTCCAATAGGCGTAAGCAGAACACCTCTAATGACATACTTTTCCCGAACTCAACAAAAGGGATCGACAGAGCGATTCTTATCTGCAAATCTTGCAAGGCGCACCCATTTACAAGCCGAAAATAAACTATACCATCGTGTTCACGACGACTGTATTGCCCATTTTTGTTCTCAATATATTCGTCTGACGGTTCAGTGGCAAAAAATAGCGCAACAAGAGGGTTAAGGGTTACATCTAACAATCGTGTTCCTAAGCCGTAATGTTGCAGCTTGGTTAGAATCTCAAAATTGTTAACGCAGTTGCGAAATTCGACAGGGTTCTGTCTTTGTGCGCGCTCAATTAAGATATGTTCTGAAGCTAAGTCATCACCGCGAAATATGTAAGGACGAACTTCCCAACCGGAATTTTTCTGCCCACGAAAGAACCATTCCTCAGCATTTGCTGCGGTTCTGTCTCGGCGGAGAGAAGTTATTTCATCTACGAACATTTTTACTGATTCTATTTTTTTGTCTTGGATTCTGTTCGCCATTTGATGAATCCTCCTTCTCACGTGGATAAACAATCATTTAGAGCAGATGGCGCAGGCCATTTTTAAGTCGTGGTTTGTGGACTTCGAGCCGTTCGGTGGCGTGATGCCTGACGACTGGCGGGAAGGCACTCTCAACGAGATTGCTTCCGTCACGATGGGACAGTCTCCCGACGGGGTGAGTTATAACCAGGACGGCATCGGGACTGTCTTTTATCAAGGTCGAGCCGAGTTTGGGTCTCGTTTTCCAACTCGCCGCCTGTTTACCACACAACCCAAGCGTATGGCGACGAAAGGAGATGTCCTCATAAGCGTTCGCGCCCCTGTCGGGGATTTGAACGTTGCCTACGAGTCCTGTTGCCTTGGCCGCGGCTTGGCGGGAATCCAAAGCAATAACGATTATCAGTCGTTTGTTCTCTACACGATGTTCGCCTTGAAGCAACAGCTTGATATTTTCAATGGCGAAGGTACGGTTTTTGGCTCTATAAATAAGAATGATATGGCCTCCCTCCCTGTGCTAATCCCCTCTGACGAGGCACTCCGTCAGTTTGAGAAACTGGTTAGTCCGATGGACGCTGCCATCGAAACGAATTATGCGGAAAGCTGTAATCTTCAAGCCACCCGCGACAGCCTTTTACCCCGTCTGATGTCCGGGGAGTTATCGATCCCCGGCCTCGGTAACGCTAAATGATTGTTTATCTTCGTGTTGTTGGTGATTTTGTCGTCCAATGCCCGAAGGGTGTACCCGATTTCCCGTTGCTCCTCCAATGACGGCAACAGCAATTCCAAAACCTCAATATCAGACGGCTTTATGGATGGGTACGCCGATACGCTCTGCTCGCCGATAGCGTGAAGGCTCCTAACGATGTCGTCCTGCGAGAGATAATAGTAGAGAAAATCGCTGTCTGCAACTGCCTTATTTGCCGTAATGACTGTGAAGCCTGTGGAGACAAGCATATTTGGCAGAACCTCTTTCACGATGCCATAATGCCTCTGGTTGGGGCGCACGGTAGAGTAGAGGATGTCATCGACAGCGACTTTTCTCCTCGCTCTACTTGGAAATGTGTCCTGACCGATAACAATATGTTTTATCTCGCTGACACGGTTCTCTGTGATATTCCCCGTGTCCAAATAATTGACGAACGGCCACTTCTCAGCTACCGAATAGGTTTGCTGGTTCGTCTTGCAGATATCGCCTAACCGAGTAGGCTTCCATTTTTGAATCATCGCCGTGTCCTCCTATCCGATGAATTTCCTGTGCGAGTTTTTTACGTTCGCTTGATTTACCATTGCGTATGTCATGGTCGTATCTATCTTCACATGACCAAGTAATCGCTGTACTTGCTCTATAGGCATTCCTTTATCAATGGCCCGCGTGGCAAGCGTCCTACGGAACTTGTGTGGGTGTACCTTCTTCAAATCCGCCCGCTTACCGATTTCCCGCAGCCGCGTTTCCACGCCACCGGTGAGAAACCGTTCTCGCGGCAGAGTTAGCGAAACAAAGAGCGCGGGGTTGTCATCGTCGCGGTTGTCGAGGTAGTTCTGCAGATGAATTTTAGTTCGGGCGTCGAAGTAAACCAACCGCTCCTTGTTTCCCTTGCCGAACACCACGCATTCCCGCTCTTGAAAGTTGATGTCCTCGCGGTTCAAGCCGACCAGCTCGCCGACACGCATTCCCGTTGAAGCGAGCAGGTCAATCATCGCTAAGTCGCGGACTTCCTCGCAGGCGTCGCGGAGCAACTCCAAGCCCTCATCGGAGAACGTGTCCTTGATGGTCTTATCCGCCTTTATCTTGTGGATTCGGCGGACAGGGCTTTTGAAGATGTAGTCCTCATCCTCCAGCCAACCGAAGAAGCTGCTGAAAATGCGCCGCATATTGTCTATCGTGACCTTACTCGAACCGCGTTCTTTTTGGTAGTAGGCAAGGTAGACTCGCAGGTCGTCCGTGCTGATTTCCCGCACAGGCTTTTTAACGCTATCGATCATCTGTCGGATAGTCGAGTCGTAGTATTTCAGCGACTTCTCCGAGCAACCTTCCACTCTTTTTGCGGCTATAAACACTTCAAGCAGTCCTCCGTTCTCGGCGGTTTCTTGTGGATCAGCGGCTTGCCGCCCCGTAACTTCCACATTGTGGAGGTGGTAGGTCAGTACCCGCTGTAACTTCTCCTGTTGCGCAGGACTAAGCACCGACGCCATGCTTGCCTGTATCCCTGCAATCAGCTTATCTTTCATATATTCCTCCAATCTTTCGGTTAAATGGGTTCTAACGGTGGCAGGAGGAACGGTTAAACAATCATTTAGTGTCGCCAGAGTCGGCAATTTTTAGCTCGCCTGACATTAGCTTTGGAAGTAGACTATTGCGCAAAGACGATAGACGAAAAGACTCTTTAACGTTATTGAGGAGGGCTTCATAAATGGGTTTAACATTATTCTCAAACTCGTTCACCACATCAATGGGTGGAACAGCGACCATTTCGCTTTCAAAGTCTCTTGTAACTATGGCATCGAATACCGCCCCACTTGCCTTATGCTTCAGACGTTCAACCGTCTCTAAGGCTAGGTGGTATGCAAAATGCTGACCATAGCCGCTATTTCCTACAAGTGCATAGCAAGACTGGTTCATTGCCATAGGGACACCTGCAATAGCGAGTTTGCCGACAGTGCCCCTAGCTGTAACAAAGACCGTATTCACTGGATAAAGCCGACTATTACAGTTGCTAAGTCCCGCTTCAGTCAATGTCTTTTCAGTATTCAAAATATAAAGACTTTGAGTGTCTTTAGGCGTAAAGAATGGTATCGAACCGTCCCAATATTCGGTCTTTGTTGTCTTTGGAGTACCACCGCCCAAGACTTGTACTACTTCTGTGAACGGTTTTGTCGGTTCGTAGCCTATGAAAGACGATTTGAAAATGGTATGCGCTAGTTGCTCTAAATGATTGTTTATCGCACGGTTTTCGGCTATCCGAGCATCCAGAGCAGACAGCGTGTCGGCGATTCCAATTTGAACTTCTAGCGGTAAGTCGGGGACTTCATACCGCATAATAGCGCCTTTGTCCCCGCGTGGCATCTTCGTTCCCTTTGCCGTCGCCGTGGCGTAGTTAAAGAAGTTGTCGTCCGAGAGCAGGTAGTAGAGAAACCCCGGAATGCAGCAATCCTTCGCTCTCAGCACCAGCACGTCGTTAGAACAGCCTCCGTCACGGTCGGCGTACCAGATTTTCTTGAAGTACGGACGGATGTTGGAAACCAACACGTCATCCAGTCGGTAGGCCTGTGTCTGATAAACGGTCGGCAGTCCAGACGAGCGGGTAATGCCCTCCTTATTCGGAAGCATATTCTCCGTGGAAATGTAGGTATCCAAATCCAAGTCGGCAACGGCAACTCGTCCGTCTGCGAAAGCACAAAGGTCGGAAAGTTTAGATGACATACCCAATCACCCCCAATCTTTTTCTGATTTCGTTCTCCAACTCGTGGGAACGCTTGAACATCTCGGAGAGTTCGTCCGTCAGCCGTGCCATCTTCTCCTCGAACGGCTCGCCGTCGTCCTCCTGCTCTTCGATACCAACGTAGCGTCCGGGTGTGAGGATGTAATCTTGCTTGGCTATTTCGGCGTTGCTGACGGCAGCGCAGTAACCCTTCACGTCCTCAAGCGTTCCGGCATCGAAGCATTTGAAGGTGGCGGCAATCTTGGCGATGTCCTCGGTGGTCGTCTCGCGCAGGCGGCGGTTAACCATCGTCCCCATCTTGCGAGCGTCGATGAAGAGTGTCTTACCCTTCTGCGTCTTGTCGCGGTTAATAAACCATAGAGACACGGGAATCTGCGTGGTATAGAATAACTGCGTGGGCATGGCGATGATGCCCTCCACGAGGTCGTCCTCCACAATTTTCTTGCGAATCTCGCCCTCGCCGCCGCTCTGGGAGGACAGTGAGCCGTTGGCAAGCACCATGCCGATTTTGCCGTTCGGTGAGAGGTGCGAAATCATATGTTGAAGCCACGCAAAGTTGGCGTTGCCGGACGGTGGCAAGCCGTACTTCCAGCGTGGGTCGTCGTTTAGGCTGCCGTCGTTCCAGTCCGAAAGGTTGAATGGTGGATTGGCGAGGATGAAGTCTGCTTTCAACGTCTTGTGCAGGTCGTTGTAGAACGTATCTGCGTTATAAGCGCCGAGGTCGGCTTCAATTCCGCGAATGGCGAGGTTCATCAAAGCCATCTTGCGGGTGGTCGGGTTTGCATCCTGGCCGAAGACGGATAGGTTATTAATGTTGCCAGCGTGGTGCCCCACGAAGTCCACAGACTGTACGAACATCCCGCCGGAACCGCAGCACGGGTCGTATACACGGCCTTTAAACGGTTGAAGTACCCCAACAAGTGTTTTAACCACACAAGATGGGGTATAGAATTCACCTGCTCGCTTACCTTCCTGCTCAGCGAACCTGGCAAGGCAGTATTCATACGCACGGCCAAGTATGTCTTTACTATCACCATGTTCTATCATCTGAATATTGGTAAAAAGATCAACCACGTTCCCCAGGCGACGCTTGTCCAGTTCATCACGGGCAAAGTTTTTCGGCAAGATGTCCTTCAACCTCTTGTTCTCTTTTTCAATGGCACGCATGGCATTATCTATGACCGTACCAATTTCTTCTTTGTGAGCAGCTTCGGAAATGACGCTCCATCGTGCTGTTGGTGGCACAAAAAAAATGTTCACCTCGGTATAAGCGTCTTTATCTTCCACATCATCGTGATCCGTGAGCAGTTCATGGTAGCGAGCTTCAAACTTATCCGAAATATACTTCAAAAAGATGAGTCCCAATACGACGTGTTTATATTCAGCTGCGTCCATATTTCCGCGTAGAATATCGGCGGCCGCCCAGATCTGCTTCTCAAAACCGATTTCAGCTGTATTACTCTCATTGTTAATAGCCATCTATCTTTTTTCCTTCTTATCTTCATTGGATAGTTCCATGATATCGTTCAGATTACAGTCAAGGGCTTCGCAAATCTTAACAAGGATTTCGGTTGTGATATTCCCTCCCTTTCCTAGCTTCGCGATAGTTGCAGTGCTGATACCAGTCGCACTCTTGAGATCTCGTCGGTTCATTTTTTTATCAATAAGCAATTTCCATAGTTTGTTATAGCTGATGACCATAAAAAACCTCCTTAAGCATCGAGCATGTTCCATGCTCGGCCAAATAATTGACTCCCAGAGTCAGACAGCCTAAGGACAGCTGTCTGGTTGAGAATGGCACTTGTTCGTTTAGAATATGAGTCATCTTTATCCAATGCGATAAAAATCTGCTTGTGGCTTTTTAAATACAATTCCATGATTTTTTCAATTGGAGCATCACCGATATTTTTAAGTATTACAGAGTCATGGGCAATTGCTGGAAGTGGCGTCATATAAAGAACGCTAAGGTCAAAAACTATCATGCTTTTACACGACGTCCCAGTCCCGGTGTCATCCGGCGTTTCGAAGCTGTACTGACTGGTGCTCTGCAAATTTAGGATTGGCGGTTTACGCGTCCCATCATAGATGAAGCCGTTAAGATGAGCCATCTGAATATTGATATCGTTTTGCAATTCTCTAAGCTCCTGTTCCTCCACAACCTCAAGTTCCTTAACTATATCTCTCTTCATTTCTTTAATTTCATTAAGTTTTTCATATGAATCATTTTGTTTTTTTAAAAATGCAATATGAATATTGAGTGAGGAGTATTTATCCAAAAACGCTTTGGACAGCTTAATCGGGAGGCCCAAAGCTCGTTGCCGTTTCTCCATCGATTCGATTTCCTGTGTAGCTCCTTCGATGAGCGTCTGTAAATTAGCTCTCTCTTCTTCAAATTCACTGATAAGGATGTTCTGTAGCTGGTGATGAAAATTCTCAATTCTATGGATATGCTCAATATTCGCATCGGGGAAAAAATCTCTCAGCGAATCGATATCATCCTCATTGAGTCCCGATTGCTTTTGGAGGTTTGACTCCACTATGCGAAGCTGTGATAAAAGACGACTACGCTGTCTTCTGGCAAAAGCAAGCTGAGCCTTAATCGCTGACGCCGTGTCTGCCTGCTCCAGATCTGCTTTGGACAATAACTCATCCTGCTTTTCGAGCAATTCGCTAAGTTCAGACTCAAGGATTTCAATCTGTTTCTGCGTTTTTTTATATTGAGATTTATTCTTGGCAGCTGGAATGTATTCAAATTCAATTGCTCCGGCCAACGCTTTTCGGTCGTCTTCAGTATTTTTCCTGCGTAAAAGCAGTTCATCGAATTTATCATACCGGCCAAAAAGTTTTAGAAGCGCAGTTATTGCATTGGCACCACTCTCTGCCGCAACACTGTTAAGTGGTTTCGTTTCATTTAAATTGTCGCGCCCATAAATTCTAAGATAGCGGCCGATAATATTCCTAAAAGTAATACCATTTCGTGCAATCTGATATTTCTCAAATAGTAATTGATTGTATTTATCTAAGGCAAGAACGTTTTGAATTGTGTAATCTTCATCACAGCAATTAACCTCTCCAGGAGTCTGAGTGGTGCGTGAGAAATAAAACCTTTTGCTCTCAAACTCAAACCCAAAACAAATTGTGTGATCATGTATATGGCGAGCGGCATCTGATTTGACATAGTCATCACCACCGAACGCAAAATCTACTATTAGCAAGAATGTAGTCTTTCCGATAGAGTTGCTTGCATTAATATCTCCGAGGATAGTATTAAGCCCTGAACGAAATTTCACTTTCGGGCGTATCTTTCCATTATCCATGAATTTATCGCACCAAATTTCAACCAACATAAAGCAGATTCTCCTTATTATCATCAAACCGGATTCTACCAAGGGCATAAAGACAATCAAGCGCCTCGATATAAGCTCCGATGCTTTCCCAATAACCCCGTGTCAATTCATATAACTGTCGTACGGGCAAGGGTGAGTCAGACAGTATTCGCAGTAGCATGGGAAACTGGGCGATTATACTCTCGTCATATGAGAAAATCTTACTTGGCAATCGCATCAAACACCTCACAACTCTGTACAAAATATGATATGACGGCCTCACAGCTGGCTTGATCCTCGTGAGTCAAATCCTTTAGCCATCTTACCAAAGCATCAAAGATCTCCGGCTGGGAACGTCCATTATCATTTTCACCGACATAACAATTTCTGATTTGAGCAGCTACCTTATCAAACCTTAGCTTACCTTCAATACTCAACTCTTGAAACACACTATGAGTAAACTCAAAATACATGGAGACGTTCCTAAGAACCTTCCGACGAAGTGCTTTATTGCCTTCTATGATTTTATTGATCACCATTTGCGGAGTATATGTGAGCTCCTTAAGTGCATCGTCACTTGCGTCAGCAATCCGTTCTAGCACGAGTCGGATTCCCAATTCGATCTTGACATCTGCTGCCACCTCGCGGGAAGACGACTCTCTTGCAATTTCCTTCTTAATCGCCTGCATCCTTTGAATTTCTTTAAGTCCTGGGGATTGGCAATAATAATCACTACACTTTGGACATAAGGCAATCAAATTGTTTGGATTCGCAGGTGAGCCTTCAGGGTCAACTACAGTCGGAACATATCTTGGTTCTGCCTTACCACTTTTCTTGAAGTACAGTGGCTCGGCACACCCGTCGTTTGGACAATAGAAACTAGCTTCGATTAAAAGTTGAAAACCGTACTTATCGTATAAATCTGTATTTACCCTAGTGGCGGCAGTATTAGTCTCTGCAGTTGCATCACCTTTCACTGCATCAAGGAGTACCTGTACAAAAGTTTCAGTACATACTTCGTGAAAGTTGAACTTATTTGCTACAATTCCTTTCATTGCTAAAGCAACTACAATACTTTCAGCGGCGCTTTCACTAAAGCCAGATATAAAGTCCTCGAATTTTTGCTTATCTATGTGCCCGTTTATATAAGAGACATCTGCTGGTTTGATTTGTTTACTGCCATTATAAACGCGCCCAGCATAATCACGAGAATAACTCAATACCGCACAGTCATCTTCAGCATCATCTTCAATGATACTCTCAATCAATCTGATAACGAAATTATAGCGAGTCTCGCCGGCTCCGCATATGGGATAAAGCATTTTTGCAAATTCATAAAACTTCAAAACTCCAATCCCTCCTTAAAGCAATGGGTTTCCACAGCCAGTCCGATGTAGACCGTTCAAGACCGTAGTAGACCGTCGTTATGGATGCCCCTTTGGTTAAATAGTAAGTGTAAGTGTGATTTAAAGGTTTTTAAATACCACAGCAAGAGGAGAGGGAGCATGTCAGTATCCTATCATAGATTTTCGCAAACCTCGAGCAAAACTTTACAACAGTAAAATAATGGAGGTTAACAACTGAAAGAAGATCCCTAAGTCCGATCAAAAACGTTGAAATGAAGTTGAAGCATTCAGAGAAGCAGATGCTCTCTGAACTGGACGCCGCATAGCGGCTTATTAAAAAACTCGAAAACAGGCAGCGCACCTGTAGCCGAGGACATGATCGATGGATTGCTCTCTCTAAAAGAAGAGCAAGAATCGACAGTCCTTTGAGCATAGGTGCGTTTTTCTGTAAACGCAAAAGGTCTGTCTTTCCACCGGTTCATTGTCCTCGGCTTGGCGCAAGCCATCAAGGACAAAAAATGACAAAGAAAGACAACCCAGAATTCTTCTATTGCATCGACGGAAAACCGTACCGCCTTACCCCAGGTAAGGACGGCATCACCGAGGAGATCATCACCGTGCTCCGCGATTCATACCATGCCGAGAAACTGAACGATCGGTATGAGGATGAACTGCAAGATGCAAAGTTCAAATTCTCAAAGACTCTTCACGATACCAATCCGGTAGCTCATCCTACCGACCCTATTGAGCACCTTGTGGATATTTCCCAAGCCCCAGAGGAGGTTCTCTTCCAGGAGGAGTTATCCCCCTCGATCAGGGATCAGGTACACACGATCATCCCACAGCTGATCCCCGCCCAACAGGAGCTTTTCTGGAAGCTCTGTGAAGGCCGACAACTCGTCGATATCGCCCGGGAGGAAGGGACCACGGACAATGCGATCCGTAGCCGCCGCAGAAAGATGTTCGATCGCATCAGGGCTCTCTATGCCGAGGAGTTTGGGGATGCATAATCCCCGTTTTCTCCTTGGGGTACGGATTTCAGGTATTAGGCAGAGGATGTACACACGGGGTGATGCCACACCGAAACAGCCTCCGGGGAAACAACACCCCGTACAGCGATGGAGAAACACAATGAAACTTCAACACAGGGTCCAGATCAATGTGGCCCAAGGCGGGGAAGGAACCCAGGGAGTGCTGGGTAGTCGTGGACGAAAGTTACCCGCAAGGCTGCTGCGATTTCTGTTCGGCCAGTACAGCGAAGTGCTCGTACTTACACCGGGCAAAACGGTCAGGAGCGTCGAAATACATGAGATGCAAGAAGGAGTGAATGAAAATGGAAGATAAAGCCCAGTTGTTGCTTGATGGAGCCAAGGGATTCAGATCTCTTGCGGAGGCGCTCGAATTAGCCGCCGAAGTGCTTCGCACACAAGACCTGAAGAACCTGCTCGGACAGAAGGAGATCCAACCAGACCTTTTTGAAGCACAGGACTCCCAAGCGTTTCAAGAGCCCCCAAAGGATGAGAAGCCTTTGTCTCTGATCGATGTGCGCAAGATACTCGCAGAGAAGTCACGTGATGGTTACACGGACCAAGTGCGGCTGCTCCTGCAAAAGTATGGAGCTGACAAGCTCTCAGCGATCGATCCCTCCCATTTCAGAAATCTTGCCGATGAGGCCCTTTGTTTGGGAGCGACATTGGAAGATTTGAAGGCTGCCGTCAACGCAATCACCTCGAAGGACAAGGCCGATCAGCTGCCAGCCATCTTCGAACACCACTACGCCACCAGCCTTGAGGATCTGAAACCGGAATATTACCCGGGTTTCCTCAGGGATTTCAGGAGGCTTGCCGATGAGTAGGCATGCCCTTCTTTCTCCCTCATCGGCCTCGCGATGGACAATGTGTCCGCCATCAGCACGCCTATGCGAACACATCGAGGAGAAATCAAGTGTGTTCGCCGAGGAAGGAACCGAAGCCCATACCCTATGCGAGTACAAGGTCAAACTTGCCCTGGGAATCAAGATGGAGGACCCGAGACCCACCCTGCACTACCACAATGAGGAAATGGAAAGCTGTACCGATGAATATGCCGCATTCGTCCTCGAGGCATTGCAGCTTGAGAAGGATGCTCAAAAAGATCCGTTGATACTCCTTGAACAACGCCTGGATATCAGCACGTATGTACCTGAATGTTCTGGGACCGGAGACTGCATCATCATCGCCGACAGGAACCTGCACATCATCGACTTCAAGTACGGACAGGGGGTCGAAGTCTCTGCAGACCACAATACCCAGATGATGCTCTACTCCCTCGGAGCTCTTGATATGTTCGGCTCGCTGTATGAGGTGGAAGAGGTATCGATGACCGTATTCCAACCCCGCCTTGCAAACGTGAGCACGTTCACCATGACTGCCGATGACCTAACCAACTGGGCTGAATCCTATCTCAAACCAAGGGCTGAATTGGCATTCCGGGGCAAGGGTGAATTCTGCTCAGGTTCCCATTGCCGCTTCTGCAAGGTGAAAGCCAGCTGCCGTAAGCGTGCCGAGGCAAACCTGGATCTCGCTCGCTATGAGTTTGCCGAGCCTGTACTTCTGGGAGATGACGAGATTGCAGAGATCCTGAGGCAGGCTGACGAGTTGGCTTCCTGGGTAAGCGATATCAAGGGGTACGCTCTTTCGGTATTGGGTAGAGGAGGAAAACTGGAGGGATTCAAGCTGGTCGAGGGTCGCTCGGTACGCAAGTACACCGATGATCAGGCCGTCGCCGAGGCAGTCAACTCTTCTGGATTCGATCCCTACGAACACAAGGTACTGGGAATCACAGCGATGACCGAGTTGCTGGGAAGAACACGATTCAATGAGATCTTGGGCCCATTCATCTACAAGCCCAAAGGCAAACCGACGCTCGTACCGGAAAGCGATAAAAGACCGGCTATCACAATCAACGACTTTGACGACATGGAGGAGAAGTAATGTCAACAATCGCAAATCCAATGAAGGTAATCACCGGAAAGAACACCAGATGGTCCTACGCAAACGTGTGGGAGCCCAAGTCCATCAATGGCGGGACACCAAAGTATTCGGTCTCCCTGATCATCCCCAAAAGTGACAAGGCCACGGTGCAGAAAATCAAGGCTGCCATCGAGGCTGCCTACAAGGAAGGAGAGGCTAAGCTCAAGGGCAATGGAAGGACAGCCCCGTCCCTTGCATCACTGAAAACCCCCTTGCGCGATGGTGATATCGACCGTCCGGATGATCTAGCCTACGAGAACGCATTTTTCATCAATGCCAACAGCGCCACTGCCCCGGGCATCGTGGATGCCCAGTGCAACCCGATCCTGAACCGCAGTGACGTGTACTCGGGTGTGTATGGCAGGGCCTCGATCACCTTCTATGCATTCAACTCCAACGGCAACCGCGGCATCGCATGCGGGCTTCAGAACCTGCAGCTGATTAAAGAGGGAGAGCCCCTGGGCGGTAAGGCGAGTGCCGAGAGCGACTTCGCCACTGACGATGAGGATGATTTTCTCGCCTAAATAAACCATATTGACGATGAAATCCCTTACCTATCTGGACTGCAACCGAAAAGTTGCAGTCTTTTCTTTGTCAGAATACAAATTGCAAGAAACTTGATGGAAACCAGCAAGAAATTGGAGTAGCATGGAATTTGACTATAGGAGGACTCAATGAAGAAAATTCCTGTTTTATTATTAGCTTTCATAATTTTACTGCTGCTTACAACTGGCTGTACAACATTCACCGACTCGGTTCCCTCAAACAATCCAAAAGCATTCATGGAAACAGCCGGCATCCTGCCGAGCGCAGGCCAGTCTGCTTGGCTCAAGAGATATTATGTTGATGAATTCGGCAGCCCGACTGATATTCCCTATGCAACACTCAAAAATGTGAAAGCATCGGGTACATTCAGCAACAGTGCCACGAACAACTCAAGGATGTATGCAAAATTCATCGTAGACGCAAATAGATTGAACCTGGAGCTGTTTGAGTATGAGAGTGAATTCCCTGTTTCCGGCTTGATCTCGGATTATGCGGTCATCAAGATCAAGGATTCTACCGGCACTACCTCGGAACTCAGAACCAGAGCCAAATTCTCCGACTCGAATACCAAGAGATTGGTTATCTCCGATGCTTATGACGTGAAGACCGTTTTTGGTGCCCTGCTGAACAGCGATTCTGTTCAGTTCAGGATCGAGGTCAGGAACACGTACGGATCATCCGCCAGCATATACCTTTTCTCTGTTGATGCCAGAGGTTTCGGCCAAGCGTATGCCTCTGCATTTATCGAAGACTGGAACCAAAAACCGGAGGCTGCAGGGAACCTGCTGATGCCCTTGGCGGAATATGTTTCTTCCGTACCCGACGAAGGATATGCAACTTTTGAAGAGGCCGATTTCTCTGAGACGGAAAAAACCTATTATCGGGAATATCTTCTCAATCATGGAGGGTATGATGCCTCTGATTTCTTTTGGTTTGTCGAGCGTGAGAATGGTGTGATCAAACAGGTTGACACCGAGAATCTCTATCACGTCAACTTCAACTTCCAATATCTTAGTCCGGCAGAAGCTGAAAAATATGCAAAAACCATCCCTACCATGATGATGTATTATTGCGGGGATACTGTAGTGATCGATAAGGAAAACAATCGTTTCTACGGGATGTTTGAAAATAAGGATACCTCCATCTATGGCCCATGGAGAAACATCAAGCTTACAATCCAGCTTGAGGAAAGCAAGGATACCATCGACTTCCTGATGTCATTCGTACCGTACGAGGATTAAGCGTGGAAGCTGGATAAATACCCCTGATTCCATAGCAATACGTACACCCTGACTGCAGTTCTCTCGAGCTACAGTTTTTTTTTGGGGTACGGTTTCCCGGTATTAGTCGGGAGGCTTATGCATGCAATATCTGGGAATCGATCTTGAGACATATTCATCGGTGAACCTGCTCAAGGGCGGAGTCTACCGATATTGCGAGGCAGAGGACTTCGAGATCCTCCTGTTCGGTTACAGCGTGGACGGTGGGGAGGTGAAGATCGTAGATCTCGCCCGGGGAGAGAAAATCCCCAAAAACATAATCAGTGCTATCTACGATGATGGCATCATCAAATGGGCGTTCAATGCAACCTTCGAACGCATATGTCTTTCCCGACATCTAGGACTGCCTACAGGTACTTATCTGGATCCGGCCTCATGGCGTTGCACGATGATCTGGTCGGCGTATCTGGGACTACCCCTATCACTGATGGGCGTCGGTGCAGTGCTCGGTCTTCAGAGACAGAAGCTCTCTGAGGGCAAGGATCTGATCAGATACTTCTGCACCCCATGCAATCCTACTATCACCAACGGCGGACGTACCAGGAATGAGGCTGATGATGCACCTGACAAATGGAAATTGTTCATCGAGTACAACAAGCGCGATGTCGAGGTTGAGATTGCCATCCATCAGCGCCTCTGCCGATTTCCAGTTCCCGACGCCATCTGGGATGAGTACCGCCTTGATCAAGGCATCAACGACCGGGGTGTGTTGATCGACAAGAATCTCGTGGGTAATGCAATCAGGATGGATAAACGTGCCCGAGAAGAGTTGATTGCGAGGATGAAGGATCTCACTGATTTGGAGAATCCCAACTCGGTATCCCAGGTAAAGACCTGGCTGTCAGAGAACGGTCTTGAAGTCGATTCTCTTGGCAAGAAGGATGTGAAGGCAGCTTTGCAGGATGCCCCTCGCCAGATCCAGGAAGTGCTCGAGCTCAGGCTTCAGCTTGCCAAGTCGTCGGTGAAGAAGTACCAGGCGATGGAAAACGCAGTTTGCAGCGATGGCAGGACAAGGGGCATGTTCCAGTTCTACGGGGCAAACCGTACCGGGCGGTGGGCCGGAAGACTCGTGCAAATGCAAAATCTACCCCAGAACCATCTGGAGGATCTGGAGACTGCAAGAACCTTGGTGAACAGCGGTGAGTATGAAGCGGTGCAGATGTTGTACTCCGATGTTCCCAACACATTGTCACAATTGGTCCGTACCGCATTCGTTCCCAGAAGTGGATGTCGGTTTATTGTTTCGGACTTTTCTGCAATAGAAGCAAGGGTGCTCTCTTGGCTTGCGGGGGAAACCTGGCGAATAGATGTCTTTGCGGGCAATGGCGACATCTACTGTGCATCGGCTTCACAAATGTTCAAGGTCCCTGTAGAGAAGCATGGCCAGAATGCCCATCTGAGACAGAAAGGAAAAATTGCCGAATTGGCACTCGGTTACGGCGGATCGGTAGGAGCTCTGAAGGCGATGGGCGCTCTGGATATGGGTCTTGAAGAGAATGAACTCAAGCCATTGGTGGATGTGTGGCGTCAATCCAATTCGAACATCGTCCAGCTTTGGTGGGATGTGGACAAGGTGGTTAAGGAAACGGTCAAGGATAGGATCTCGACAAACACACATGGCATCAAGTTCTCGTATGAGAGTGGCTTCCTGTTCATCACGTTGCCATCAGGCAGACGGCTTGCCTACGTGAAGCCCCGTATGGGTACCAATGATTTTGGTAACGATTGCGTAACCTATGAGGGCGTGGGAGCCACGAAGAAGTGGGAACGCATCGAAACATATGGTCCCAAGGTGGTGGAGAACATCGTACAGGCAATCAGCCGTGACATTCTCTGCTACTCGATGCAGCGACTCAAGGATTATCGGATCTGCATGCACATCCATGACGAGATCGTCATCGAGGCACCTGCTGAAGTGGAACTGAAAGATATCGAGGCTTCCATGGCGGCATCGCCATCATGGGCGAATGGATTGCTGCTCAATGCGGATGGCTTTGAGACCAAATTTTACAAGAAGGACTAAATATGAATATACGCAACAAGGAAGGATATATGGACAGGACCCCTTATGAGGCCATGAAGGCTATTGAGAAACAAGCTAGACCACACTTTGATTATCATCCCATGGTATATATCTGCTCTCCATATGCTGGAAATATCGAAGAGAATGTGTTCCATGCCCGACGTTACAGCCGCTTTGCTGTCGAGAAAGGTTATCTTCCGATAACCCCTCACCTGCTCTACCCCCAGTTTCTTGATGACGGGCTTCAAAGCGAACGCGATCTGGGCATGTTTTTCGGTATCGTGCTCATGAGCAAATGTTCGGAGGTTTGGGTGTTTGGTGAACGAATCAGTACAGGAATGCAAATTGAGATTGATAGAGCACTATATAAAAATTATCGAATAAAGTATTTTAAAAAAGATTGTACAACAATCGATAGTCATTCATAGTTAATATATAATTTAACATCAGTTAATTCAAATTTTAAATTATCTTGAGATAAAAAATTATAAGCAGTTTCCATCATCAACAAGTTGGTTTATGCACTTATAGAATTCTCAGCGGTAGTGATAGAATAGAAAGGACATGTAAAGCAGGTCTAATTCGGAAACCTCGGGAGTCGGATTCTCATGTGTAACTTGATCAATCTTTTAAAGGTATTTTTCGCTTCAGATATATTTTAAAATTCCAATTGTAAATAGGAGGTGAGTTTATGGAAATTTCTGAAAGAGTCAAACTATCAAGCATTCCGTTACAATCTATTCAGGGTAGAGAATGCAAGCCAACAGCAATGGCTTCAGGTTGTATTGTACAATATCCCAAAAACGATTATTTGTTTACCGTATTTCATGCTGTATCAAAAAATGAAGGGACATGGGCTATGTTATCCGAATGGATCTCAGGCAAAGGTACAAAATACTATACTTTAAATGGATTCACATATTTAAGGTTATCCAAGATTAATCGTGAATCGGATATAGACAATATACTTAAAAATGGGATCGGTGAAGAAATTGATTTTGCATTTACTGTAGTACCTAAAGATGTTGAAAACTTATATCAAGAAATTGGTCCTGACATGAGAATCATTAAAAGTGAGAATCGGCTAAAGTTCCATTATAACGAAATAGCAACACCGAATCAAAAAGGCTCTTATGGTTTTAGTGGGCAGATTATGCCTGAAATAATTGGAAATGTTGCTATTGCTGCTGAAAATATGGTGTACATGGGTCTTAAATACTTGAGAACTGAAGGCAATTTCCATTTTTTTGAATTGCCGTTTGAACATCCCGGTCACGAATATTTCCAAGGATGTAGCGGGGCCCCCATCATTGATAAACAAGGCAATCTTGTCTCACTTGTTTGTTCTAGTGATGAACCTGAAAATGGGAAAATCCCTAATAGGATACTTGGAATCAATCTTGAGAAATTTAAAATTGCTATTGAAATCGAGGAAGGGACGTTCTGATAATGTACCTAAACACTCCTTCAACTATAGAAAGATTTCATAGGCTAGCATTTCTAGATATAACCCATTTAATAAGGACAGTTAAAAAAAGGAAACTTCATGCCATATTTAATACCAGAAACCTATCACTTCAGTCATGAATACTGCTTTTTTCTCCATGATTTAATGGTTTGGATGGTTAAAGAAGGTGAACAAAAAAGACATTTCGATGTCAAGTTGAATCCTTCCTCAGAGGAAACTAAAGTACTACAAAAATTTCATGGCAATGAACTCTATGAATGGTTGCAAGAGAATGGGCACCAAAAAGAGGCAGACCTGCTCACCTATAAACAAATTTTCGTTGCAACATTAGCCGATTTTCTACAATTCATTTTTAATGCCTTACGTAGTTCTGAAAAGGGGCATCTTTCTGTGACCTTTTCGCTTTTAAGAAAACCTTTAAAAGAAAATCTCTTTATCCTAGAATCACTACTAAGTGAACCAAAAGAATTCCTTCAAAAATTCAATTCTTCTGTTTCGTATAATGAGGCAGCTATAGATAAGCAGAACGAAGAAACGAAAAGAAGAATTATCACTGATGTCCTGAAAAAGATTCCTTTAAGTCTAATGGAACCAGATTTCCTATATAACCTTAGGTATTCTAAAAGGGAAATTCATAGCCTAGAACGGCTGTGGCAGAAAGCAACTCATATTGTGACATCGTGTCAGCATTATCAAACCGAATCAGGAAATTTAAACTTCGTGTTCTCTGATATTAATGCAAAAAAGGAGCAATGGAGGTATCTGTATTTTATCCTCCCCCAGATGCTTTTTTATGTATTTCAAGTTTGTCGCACTATTTATGAGCAGGTAATCACTAGTGAAGTCATTTTCTCTGACGAGTCATGGGACCGAGCTCTAGTGGGTAATATGATATCAATGTATAATCTTATGCAAGATGACGAAATGGAATGCATCCAGGATCAATTACTTGATATCAAATTAAAATGTCAAATATGTGGAAAGGAAGTCTCGCTAACACAGAGCATGCAAAAACAAATTCAATTTGAGGGATCATATACATGTGTTGAAGGGCATAGAAACGAATTCTTTGAATTGCCATGAAGGTAGCTTGTCGAATCTATAGGAAATAACATCTCTTCCAGTATATAGGGTACGCTTTTTCGGTGGTAGGTAAGGAGTGTCAAATCATCATGAAAACTCTCTATCTATCTACTCAGGAGGATACGATATGCGTAACCTGCCCATAGCCTATGGCAACAGCTGCTATGCGAAAACCTGGACAAACAAGACCACGACATTCGATGAGCTCTGCACGCGATTGTCAGAAACCATACGAACCACAGAATCAGTGGAGGGATACCCAAAGCTGCTGAAAGCAGAACGCGATCGCATCAAGGACAAAGGTGGATTCGTCGGGGGACAGCTAAGGGATAACCGCAGAAAGCGGGAAACCGTAGCAAGCCGCTCCATGCTCACTCTCGATGCCGACCACGCAACACAAGAACTGATCTCCTCATTCAAGACCTCTTGCCCATACGCTGCGTGCCTTTATACCACGCACGGGCATACCCATGAAGCTCCTCGAGCACGGATCATCGTACCGATGGTCCGTGATGTCACACCCGATGAGTATATCGCGATCGCACGCTACTTCACCGATAGTCTTGGAATCGACCAATTCGATGAATGTTCCTATCGTCCGCACCAATTGATGTATTGGCCAACCACCCCATCAAACGGGGAATTCATTTTCCTTAAGACCGATGGGCAATGGCTTGATCCAGATACTTACCTTGCGTACCACCCGCATTGGAACGACTGCTCACTTCTGCCTACTTCCAGCCGGGAAAGTACAGTGCATAATGCCACGGGAAGAAATGCAGAAGACCCTCTGAAAAAACCGGGGGTGATTGGAGCTTTTTGTCGGACATACACCATCCAGGGAGCAATTGAACAATTTCTTTCAGATATCTATGAACCCTCAATTACCCCTGGCCGATATGACTATATCCCTGCCGATTCCAGTGCCGGCGTGGTGATCTATGATGAGAAATTCGCCTACTCTCATCATGCTACCGACCCCGCCTCAGGCAAACTCCTCAATGCGTTTGATCTGGTGAGGATCCATCGCTTTGGGGATGACGATCCGAAGAAATCCTTCAACACAATGGCCGAGCATGCCAGCAAGGATGAAAGGGTTAAATTGCTGATTACCCAGGAGCGCCGTGCGGAGGCTGATGCCGACTTTGCACCAGAGGGGGATTGGGAAAAACAATTGCGGTACATGCCCCGAAGCAGCCTGTTGGAGAACAGTGTATGGAACCTCAACCTGATTCTCAACAACGATCCTGATTTCACCGGCTTCGCTTTCAACGAAATGGCGGGACGCATCCAAGTCACCTCCAAGATGCCTTGGGGCAGGCCGATGGGAAACCACTTCTGGCGCGATGCTGATACGGCCCAATTGAAATCTCTCATCGACTCACGCTATCTTGCGTTCTCTGGTCGTAACCATGATGTCGCTTTTACCAAGGTCGCAGATGACCGTCGGTTCCACCCCATCCGCAATTACTTGGATTGTTTACCGCCCTGGGATGGCATTTCACGGGTCGAAGAACTGTTCATTCGTTTTCTGAAAGCCGACAACACTCCATACACGCGGGCGATAACCCGAAAAACCTTTGCTGCAGCGGTGGCCCGCGTCTACCACCCGGGAATCAAATTCGACAGCGTTCTCGTACTCGATGGCGAACAAGGAATCGGCAAGAGTACGATCGTGAAGGATCTGGTAGGTAGCGATTACTACTCAGAGTCCCTCTCCCTGACCGATGTGAATGACAAGTCGGCTGCTGAGAAGTTGCAGGGTTTCTGGATTGTGGAGATAGGCGAGCTTGCAGGAATGAAGAAGGCCGACATTGAGAAGGTCAAGGCATTCTTCTCAACCTCGGACGATCAATATCGTCCAAGTTATGGCAGGACGGTCGAAAGCCATCCCCGCCAATGTGTGATCATCGCGACGGTCAACGGAGAACATGGATACCTTCGGGATGTCACCGGGAACCGACGATACTGGATCGTCAAATCCAACCAGCCGCGTCATAAGATGACCTGGCGATGCACCGAGGAATTCCGATCACAATTCTGGGCAGAGGCCAAGTCCATCTGGGAGGCGGGGGAAAGACTCTACCTCGAAGGCGCACTTCTGTATGAGGCTGAGGATGTCCAGACTCAAGCCATGGAAACTGATGACCGCGAAGGTCTTGTCAGAAAGTATCTCGACACCTTGTTGCCTGAGAACTGGGATGCGATGGACATGTACGAACGGCGCGCATATTTCTCCGAGAGGGGCAGCGGCATGGTGGCCAAGGGAACTGTCAGACGAACGGCTGTATGCAACATGGAAATCTGGTGCGAGTGCTATGCAAATGACCCCTCTACGATCAGCAAGAACGACTCATATGGCATCACTGCCATCATGCAGAAAATCGGAGGTTGGACCAAATATTGTGGAACGAAGAATGGAACGATGTACTTCCCGATCTATGGCAAGCAGCGAGCCTTCGTTCTACAGGATGTGGAACAAGAATCAGCTCGTTCCAAGCTTGTTCCAGAGCTCGTTCCACAAGAAAACGACGAAATACCATTCTAGAATGCAGGTTTTCAAGGTTTTGGAACGATGGAACAAGAATATACCAAAAAGACTTTTTGAGGAAGAACAGAGGGAATGGGAAACATGGAGACGCCTATACGCACGCGTATAAATATATAGGAATTCTTGTTCCGGTCGTTCCGTCGTTCCATAGGGAGATTTGGAATGCTTGAGAAAGAGATCGAGATGCAGCTGCTTAAGGCTGTGAAGAAGATGGGAGGTCGGGCTGTGAAATTCATAAGCCCGGGCTTCGATGGGATGCCGGACCGATTGGTGCTGCTGCCCGATGGGCGGTGCGGCTTCGTGGAAGTGAAGGCCCCAGGCAAAAAGATGAGGGCACTCCAACGGGTAAGGCATGAAATGCTGAAGGCCCTGGGGTTCAAGGCATACGTGCTGGATGCAAAAGAGCAGATAGAGGAGATCATCAATGACATATACACCGCATGACTACCAACGGTATGCGAGCGACTTTATAGAACAGCACCCCGTGGCGGCGGTATTGCTGCAGATGGGACTTGGCAAAACAATCATCACCCTGACGGCCATATCAAACCTCCTATTCGATTCTTTCCTGGTACACAAGGTCCTGATCATCGCGCCCCTTCGGGTTGCAAGGGACACGTGGCCGGATGAGATCGGCAAGTGGGATCACCTGGAGGACCTTGTTGCATCAGTGGCCGTGGGAAGCACCGCCGAGCGCCTTTCAGCACTCGAGCGCAAGGCCGACCTGTACATCATCAACCGCGAAAACGTGCAGTGGCTGATCGAAGAGAGCACCCTGCCTTTCGACTTCGACATGGTGGTCGTCGACGAGCTCTCATCGTTCAAGAACCACCGCTCCAAGCGCTTTCGGGCTCTGATGAAACGCCGCCCGATGGTCCGCCGTATTGTAGGCCTGACCGGCACACCGGCAAGCAACGGCCTGATTGACCTCTGGGCGCAGTTCAAGCTGTTGGACAAAGGAGTAAGGCTGGGTAGGTTCATCGGAGCTTACCGTGATGCGTACTTCAAAGCCGACAAACGCAATGGACAGATCGTGTTCAGCTATAAACCCGCCCCCGGTGCGGAGGAAAGGATCTACCAGGCAATCGAAGACATCACGATCTCTATGAAGGCCCAGGACCATATCAGGATGCCCGAGCTCATGACCAATGAGTATAAGGTTACCCTCAGTGATGAGGAGCGGATGGTCTATGAGAGACTAAGGAAAGATCTGGTCCTGGATTCCTCGGGCGGACAAGTGACGGCTGCCAATGCAGCAAGCCTGTCGGGCAAACTGCTGCAACTGGCAAATGGGGCTGTGTACACCGACGACGGGGCGACGATCGGCATCCATGACCGAAAGCTTGATCTATTGGAGGACCTCATCGAAGCAGCAAACGGACAAAGTGTACTGGTGGCCTATTGGTTCAAGCACGACCTTCAGCGGATTGCGGGGAGGTTGGAGAAGCTTGGCGTGTCGTTTTCAACTCTGGATACGAGCGAAAGCATCCGGATGTGGAACCAAGGGAACCTGCCGGTCGGGTTGATCCACCCCGCATCTGCCGGGCACGGGCTGAACCTCCAAAGTGGTGGCAATTGCTTGATCTGGTTCGGCTTGACCTGGAGCCTTGAGCTGTATCAGCAGACGGTGGCGCGCCTGTGGCGTCAGGGGCAGCAGTCCGAGACTGTGGTGGTTCAGCACATCATCACCGAGAAGACCATTGATGAGCGCATCATGAAAGTCCTCTCGGGCAAGGCTCAAACCCAGGACGCCCTCATCGAAGCGGTGAAGGCCGAACTTACAGGGGGTAGCCGATGACCGAGGCAAGTATGAGACATCTGGCAGCGGCCATCGTGGAACGTGCAGTCACCGACTGGCACAAGGCGGTATCCCAGCTGGAGAGCAACCCCGATTATGTATACGCATGGGCGACCAAGGATGAGATTGAAAGGTTTTTCGAGAGCAAGTGGTTCGAACTCCTGTGCGAGATCAGCCCCGACTTCACCAAGATTCACCTACAGGAGGCAAGAGCATGAAAGCAAAGGAATATCTGTCGCAGGCATGGTATCTGGACAAACGCATCAAGACCAAGGAACGCCAGCTCGATTGGCTCAAAAGCCATGCCGTCTACGTATCCCCCAAACTCACAGAGGTGCCCAAGGCTCCGTCGATCCGTCGATCTCCCGTGGAGGAGGCGGTGGTACGGATCACCGAACTGGAAAATGAAATCAACACCAGCATTGCCCAGTTAATGAGACTGAAGACTGAAATCGCTGAAGCGATCCGAAGTGTGAACAGCATGGAGTGCGAGACGCTGCTGGAGATGCGTTACATCACCTTCCTAGGCTGGGACCAGATCGCATCCCAACTGAACTATAGCCAGGATTACATCTATCACCTGCACCGGAAGGCGCTGGCCCTGGTGAGGGTTCCTGGATCCTGATGGATTCTCCTACGAGGCTCGATAGTCTCCTATGGAGGCTCGCACCCCACCACACTACACAATCCATGCAGTCATTCAATCAGATGGAGAGCGTATTCCTTCGCTTCAAAAAGCACTTATCAGCTGCAGAAAAGGGTAAACGGCGTGAACACCCGCGTGGTGTGTGCCAATATCGAGGTGGATGATGTTGAGGATGATTGCTCGGAATTTCTTGAGTCGGGTGAGAGTTTCTTCGCCCTCCAATACCTAGGGTAACGTAGTAACGCGATTTTTTCACATATACCCATGCTATAGGAGAAAAAAAACATGAGGGTGCCACACGCCACGCCACAGGTGAAAAATGGCGGGTGGGAGTATACTTTCTTTTTTTCCCTATACGAGCTTATCAATTTTACGTTACTTACGTTACCTAGAGTTTTCTTCTTTCTAATTGCTTTCAATGATAACACATGGATAGGGTAACGTAGTGGTAGCGTAGCACCAGTTTTACGTTACCTTTTTAGGGTTTTGGGCGGTTTGAGCCCCGGTGGCGGAGTCTCTCCGGTTTTGCCTGTGGTTCGGCACGCCATTCGGATCGTCACGCCACAAGGGCTCTTCTTGGCAGGTAACGCCCGAGGGTACCGCTGGGGAGGCCTTTTACGTTACGTTCACAGCCTAAACCACACAAAACAGGGAGAAGACTCAACCGCAAGATTGATTCCATTGTGGGGACTAGGCGAGCAAGGTGCTGTGCCTTTATCACAGGGTGCATGAACTGCGCTGGAATGTTCACGATATGCATGAAACCCAATCGTTAAAATATCAGAAAATAACAGTTGTGCTCAGTTCGTCTTGTACGCTACTGTACACTCAGACAAGTCCAATCGAGAGCTCGGGAATTCCTCCCGGGCTTTCTTTTTGCCCCAAGGAGTACCCCTCATGCCCTACAAGCCCAAGCGACCGTGCAGCCACCCAGGCTGTCCACATCTCACCGACGGTTGGTACTGCGAGGAGCATGCGAAAGAGGCTGCGAGCACCTACGAACGCAACCAACGAGATCCCGGCACCCACAAGCGCTACGGATCCTCTTGGAGGAAGGCCCGGAAAACATTCCTTGAAGGGCATCCCTTCTGCGAGCTGTGCAGGAGAGAGGGACGCCTTACACGAGCGACGGTTGCCCATCATATCACTGCCACTAGATATGGTGGTACGGATGACGAGGAGAACCTCATGGCACTATGCAACAGGTGCCACTCAGCCCTCCACGGGCGCCAGAGAGACCGATGGAACGTTAAAAGGTAACTATTAGTAGCGCCAACCCTAGGGGTATCTGAATCTCTACACCATATGTAGTGTACAACGGGCAGGGGCAATCACGCGGAAAAATTGGAATTCAAACGGGGGATTGTCCCCCTCATCATACGAAGGCGGTGCGACATGGCAAAAGACGGTACCAACCGTGGCGGTGCCCGCGTCGGTGCAGGGAGGAAACCCAAGGCTCTCTCAGAGAAAATACACGAAGGCAGAGAGGCCCGCGTGGTGCAATTGCCCGAGGCTCCCGAGCTCGAGGGCGCGGACATGCCTGAGGTCAAATATTACATGACGGTCACCCAGAAGAGTGGCATCGAGCTCGATGCTGCAGAGGTCTTCCAGGAGACATGGGATTGGCTCAAGACCAGACGCTGTGAGAATTTAGTCAGCAGCCAGATCATACACCAGTACGCAATGGCAGTGGCCAGGTGGATCCAGTGCGAGATGGCCGTCAGCGAATACGGATTCCTCGCAAAGCACCCTACCACCGGTGCTGCTATTGCTTCTCCGTATGTGGCGATGAGTCGTGAATACATGAAACAAGTCAACCAGATCTGGTACCAGATCTTCCAGATTGTGAAGGAGAACAACGCCACCTCATACCAAGGAGCGAACCCTCAGGATGACCTGATGGAACGACTGCTCACCGCACGCCGGTAACGCCAAACAATCAAACAACCAAAGGAATTCAAACATGAAGAACTACCTCACATCCGAGAGTGTCTGCCAAGGACATCCCGACAAGCTGTGTGACTACATCGCCGATTCGATACTCGATGCCTGCCTGAGCAGCGATGCATATTCGCGCGTGGCCTGCGAGGTCATGGCGACCAAGGGCCGGATCATCGTCGCCGGTGAGATCACCAGCCGCACCAAGGTCAACATACGCCAAACCGTACGGACCGCCCTTGCAGAGAGTGGCTATAATCCCAAGGAATTCACCATCAGCGTGTTCTTGCACAACCAAAGTTCAGATATCGCAGGTGGTGTCGATACAGCCCTAGAGATCAGGGATTCCGAAGGTAAGGCGGATGAATTGGGAGCCGGGGACCAGGGCACGGTGTACGGGTATGCAACCGATGAGACACCCACCTGCATCCCCTTGCCTCTTGAACTTTCCCACCGCATCTGCAGCATCCTGGACAAGTGCAGGAAGAACGGAACCATCATGGGAATCCGCAGCGACGGCAAGGCACAGGTTTCGGTGGAGTACGATGATGGTATTCCCGTCAGGGTTGCCGCCGTCATCGTCTCGGTCCAGCATGAGCGTGACAAGAATCTGGACACCCTCAAGGGCGAGCTCATCGAAAAGGTGCTCGAGCCTGCCTTCATACATTTCCCCATCGATGCGCACACACGCATCCTCATCAACCCATCCGGCCGTTTCGTTGAGGGCGGACCTGGTGCCGATACCGGCCTTACAGGCCGTAAGATCATGGTGGACACCTACGGGGGTCTGGCACTCCACGGAGGGGGCGCCTTCAGCGGAAAGGATGCGACCAAGGTGGACCGAAGCGGGGCTTACATGGCACGCATGATCGCCAAGAACATCGTCTCAGCCGGCCTTGCCAAACGCTGCGGGGTAGCAATCTCGTATGCAATCGGAAAGGCCGAACCTGTCGCGGTAAATGTACACACTTTCGCTACAGGAAATATCGACGATGAGCAGCTTGCGGATGCTGTCCGCACGGTCTTCAGCCTCAAGCCGAAGGACATCATCGAGGAGTTGGGGCTGCGCAGTCCCATATACAACCTTACCTCCTGCTACGGCCATTTCGGCAACTCCCTCTTTGCATGGGAACAGGTGAGCGAACGGTATATAGAGGCGCTCAAGGGAGAACTTGATCATGACCATTGAACAGAAACACATCGATGAGTTGCTGCCTGCTGACTACAACCCGCGCAAGGACCTCAAGAGCGGCGATGCCGAGTATGAGAAGCTCAAGCGCTCCATCGAGCAGTTCGGCTATGTGGAGCCGGTGATCTGGAACAGGACCACCGGCCGGGTCGTAGGGGGCCACCAGAGGTTGAAAATCCTCAGGGACGCCGGGCATACCGAGCTCGAGTGCGTGGTCGTGGATCTCTCCGAGGACAAGGAGAAGGCCCTCAACATCGCGCTGAACAAGATCAGCGGCGAGTGGGACAAGGACAAGCTGGCCTTGCTCATCACCGATCTGCAGGGTCAGGACTTCGACGTATCGCTCACCGGCTTCGACCCGGCAGAGATCGACGACCTGTTCAAGGACTCGCTTGCCGAGGGCGTGCACGACGACGACTTCGATGTGGCCTCCGAGCTGGAGAAGCCCGCGATCACCAAAGCTGGGGACCTGTGGAAACTGGGAAGGCACCGCTTGGTATGCGGGGACAGCACCAAGGCCGAGACCTTCGATCTTCTGATGGCGGGAGCCAAGGCGAACCTGGTGGTCACCGACCCGCCCTACAACGTCAACTACGAGGGCTCAGCCGGCAAGATCAAGAACGACAATATGGCAGGCGATGCTTTTCTGCAGTTCCTGCTCGATGCCTTCACCAACACGGCAAATCATATGGCCGACGACGCTTCCATCTACGTGTTCCATGCCGATACTGAGGGACTTAACTTCCGTAAGGCCTTCAGCGAGGCGGGCTTCTACCTTTCGGGTACCTGCATCTGGAAAAAGCAGTCGCTGGTGCTCGGCCGCTCGCCCTACCAGTGGCAGCACGAGCCGGTGCTCTTCGGATGGAAGAAGAAAGGCAAGCACCTGTGGTACACCGGACGCAAGGAATCGACCATCTGGGAATTCGACAAGCCCAAGAAGAACGGCGACCACCCTACCATGAAGCCGGTGGCCCTGCTTGCCTACCCAATCATGAACTCGTCGATGAGCAACACGCTGGTGCTCGACCCGTTCGGCGGCAGCGGTAGCACTCTGGTCGCCTGTGAGCAGACCGAACGGAGCTGTGCCACCATCGAGCTGGATGAGAAGTATTGCGATGTCATCGTCAAACGCTATATCGAGCTTGTCGGATCCTCAGCCGGGGTCATCGTGCAGCGCGACGGACTGGATTACTCCTACGAGGAAGTCGCCACCGAGGGGGCACAGGATGGATGAAATCACCCTGATCACCACTCTCGCGGTATGCCTGTTCGGATCGGGAGGCATCGTGCTGTGGCTGCTCAACCGACTGGCAAAACGGAGCGACGACCGCCACGGCTATGCGAAGGACCTTAAGGAAATCAAGACCACCATCACCAAGATCCAGATGGGCTTGGTCATGGCACTGGAGAACGACAAGGTCATCTTCAAGTCGCTTAGGACCCATGAGATCAATGGAGAATCCGAGGAGCAGGAAAAGAAGATGGACGATTACTTTCTGTCGCTGCTTGGTAGCAAGGGGGAGCATACATGATCCTCAGTGCCATATTACTTGCCTTCGCCGCCTTTTTAGGCTTGGTGATGGAGCTCTACAAGAAAAGCCTTCGCCGTGACAGGGCAAGCGAGAACGAGATCAAGCTGGTCGCCCTCGCCTGCTCGGCGCTCCTGGGGTATGTGACATTCCGCATCGTTGCGGGGACCGGCATGGACGGCGGCCTGAACCCCACGCCATACCTGGTGGTCCTGTACACCATTGTGATCTACCTGCTGCAGCTTCCTGCGTGCATGGCATTCTGGAAACCACTGGTCAAAAAGTTCATGGAGAGAAAAGCCGATGAATGAAATCATGCAGATGCTGATCCTCATCATCCTGGGGTTGCTGGGGATCACACGATTGCAGGCACACAAGACCAAGGACCTGAAAAAGGATATCCAACAAGCCCAGGATATGGTGAAGAAACGAGAACAGGAATTGGAGAAGATCGATGAAGTACAGCAGAAGATCACCACCATCACCCAAGAAAAACCGCCTGAAAAGATCGAACCTCCTGAAAGCGGTGATTCTGCCGGCCGTCTTGATCGTCTCAACCGGCTGCACGAGCGTGCCAACAGGACAGGAGAATGACCCATATCGCCAGGTTCTGGTCTCGATGGCACCCGAGGCTCCGACGATCCCGGCCTTCCCCACCCTGAACTGGACATACCAGAATGGATTGTACTGCATATCGGAAACGGATGCCGACAAGCTTCTGGACTACGGGGAGAACGAACTTCCGCTTTTCGCTCACCGCTACGAGCAATACCTGCGCCAGATCGGCCTTATCCTGGATGCGTTGTCAAAACCTTAGGGTATGGGACTTGCTATTAGCGGAAACCTAGGCAATCAATGCAGCCTGACAAGGAGGGTACACCATGGATGAGATGAACAAGAAACGAATTGAGGTACTCAAACTCCAATACCCAAAGGGATGTACGGTTGAGCTGGTGCACATGGATGACGAGCAAGCCCCACCCAAGGGGACCAAGGGAGTCGTGATCCAGGTGGACGACATTGGGACCATGCACGTTGCCTGGGAGACCGGCTCGACACTGGGTGTGGTGCCGGGTGTCGACATGGTCAGGAAACCGGGTGAGGAGATCCCCCGGCATAAGATCTTCTAGTGTGCCTTTTCCACTTGAGACGGCAGGTTTCCTGAAGGTCGTCGTAAAGGGAAAGGAAATCCTCAAGGCTCATGACAAGGGTCGACGGATCCTCATCAAGTGCATTGCTGGCGGCGTCGCCCCATGAAAGGATGAAGGTCTTCCATTCCATATCGCTGGTCCTTTTTTCAAGCAACAGCGATGCCAGTTCCGTTGCCTCATCTCTTTCCAGCCTTCGGTCCTTCAATGGGCCGGAGGCATTGTATCGTGCCCCAAGCTCTCTTCTCACTCGTTTGAACGGGTTACCCGGATAGCATCTCACACCCTCAAGGAGCCGCCAGCCGTCGTTTCGTGAACGGAAGTACAGATGGTACAGCTTCTCTACGATCATCGGAGGCAGCATCGTAGGCGAGAGCAGCAGGGACGGACAAGCCGGTCCCATCAGGGCGAACAGAGGCTCGAGGTTCATCTCGAAGGCAGGAAGATCACCCAGGGCTGCCTTGCCGACCTCCATCACTCGCACTGAATGCGGGCTCAGTTCCAGGACGAGCATTTCAGCCTCATACAGGTGTTCGGTCTCTCCAAGGCCCAGCACGAAGAGCGATGGATTGACCGGGTCGATCGTACCGCAGCCCATGAGGAGCTGGAAGGTTTTCATGCTGACACTGTCCAGTGCCCTGAAAACGGGCACATCATGCATCGTGAATATCGAATTGGTGTTGCTCAAGAGGATCTCCTTGGTTGTTTCTGGTATGGAATCCGGGTTGGAAACCTCATGCATTGTCATACGGGGTCCGCAAAAAGGCAACAAAAATTCGATCCATTCATAATATAAAATTAGTGTATCTTATTTGCATATATACACTTGCTATATATCCCTCTTTGAGTGATTACTACAGTACGAAGAAAAACACACCAAAGAGAGGTAGACGGCATGGAAAAGACAACACGGTTCGGAATCGAGATAGAGATGACAGGCATCACCCGCAAGGACGCAGCAATGGCTGCCCAGACGGTCCTCGGTGGAGAGCTACTCTACGGTGGCTCCTACTACGACACCTATGAACTGAAGACCTTCGATGGCCGCACATGGAAGTTCACATACGATGGTAGCATCCGATGCGAAACCAAGCGGGGCAGGATCAAGGAGAGTGCATCTCGCCTGTACAGCGTCGAGCTGGTCAGCCCGATCCTCACCTACGAAGGTGACATCGAGAACCTGCAGGAGATCATCAGGGCGCTGCGCAAAGCCGGAGCCTTCACCAACAGCTCCTGCGGCATCCACATCCACCTTGATGGCCAGCCGCACACACCACGCTCGATCAGAAACTTCGTGAACATCATCTACGCCCGAAACGACCTCTTCTACAAGGCTCTTGGCATAGAGGCTTCACGGGCACGGTACTGCAAGAGGATGGACGAGCACCTTGTGGCGACCATGAACCGCAAAAAGCCGACCACCTTCGCCAAGATCGAGAGCATCTGGTACGAAGGCTACCGGGGAAACCGGGACGCACACTACCACGAAAGCCGCTACCATTTCTTGAACCTGCACTCTTTCTTCCACGGCCACAAGACCGTCGAGCTACGCGGTTTCAACAGCACCCTGCACGCCGGGGAGGTCAGAAGCTACATAGTCCTCGCCCTCGCGCTGAACAGACAAGCGCTCACGCAAAGCTCGGCGAGCACCAAGAAGCCCCAGGCCGAGAACGAGAAGTTCGCGATGCGCACCTACCTAAACCGCATCGGCTTCATCGGCGACGAGTTCAAAGCCTGTCGCGAGCACCTGACCAAGCGCCTCACCGGATCAGCGGCATGGAGACGGCGGGTTGCCGCCTGAAGGGGCGACGAATCTGCAAGCTGAGGGCGGGACAACCGCCCTTGGGGTGGTAGAAGACCAAGTGAAGGAGTGTAACAACGATGAAGAAAGTCTATCTGGCCTATGGAAGCAATCTGAACCTCGAACAGATGGGAGAGCGATGCCCCGATGCCGCAGTCATCGGAACAACGGTACTGCACGATTATCAGCTGTTGTTCCGGGGAGGTCGACATACTGGAGTGGCCACCATCGAGATGAAACGAGGAGCAAGGGTTCCGGTGCTCCTCTGGCAGATCACCGAGAAGTGCGAGAAGGCCTTGGACCGCTACGAGGGTCACCCCCACCTGTATCGCAAGAAGCGCCTGATGGTGAATCTGGACGGTGATGAGCTGGTGGCGATGGCCTACGTCATGAACGAAGGACCTCCGCTGGCTATGCCGGATGCATACTATTACTCGACCATCCTTGACGGTTACTACGACTGCGGCTTCGATGAGGGTATCCTCAAGCAGGCGGTTATGGAATCGATGGAGGCCGGCGATGACTGAGCAAATCAAGGAGCAGATCCTCAAGGTACGTGACAGTGGTCTGACGAACATGTTCAACACGGGGGCGGTCCAGTGGATCGCCTCCCAGATGGGACTTATGGAACTTGTCGACTACCTTGAGGGGGACAACACAAGGGAATACGCTCACTTCATACTCACCGGAGAAGGCTGACAGGAGCCTTCACAAGGTGTCATACCCGACTCTGCACCAGTAGTGTGTTTATTCATATTATTGCGCTGTAACAGGTTGCTATAGTTTCCGATTTGAGGGATATATACACCAACAAAACGGACACGGAGGCAAGAGCATGTGGAGAGAAGGAACCTTGGAGATCGGCAAGAGCGTTTTCACCTACTGCATCAAGGTGTACTGGGAGGGTTCGGAATACGGGATCGACGAGGGAAGGATCTCCAAGCTGATGCTCAAGAGGAATGGCAACGTCGTATGCAACTACGACCGCGGCTGGGACATCAGGCCTCGTGACACTGATACAAGGCAGGCCCTTGAGAGCCTGAAGAAAACATACAACTGACAACAAGTACCCACCACTTGAAGGGACCCACGCCGGGTCCTTTTTGTTTGCCCTGAGGAATGAAATAAGTTATGCCGAAACCGAAGAAATACACCCCTACATCCTTCATGGTAAAGGAATCAACCTACGACAAGACCCTAGCCGACCGTGCAGTTGGGTTCATCGAATGCCTCTGCCACACCAAGGGGGTTTGGGCGGGAAAGCCCTTCAAGCTGCTTCCCTGGCAGGAGCAGATCATCCGCGACCTGTTCGGTATCGTCAAAACCGATGGATATCGGCAGTTCAACACCGCCTACATCGAGATTCCCAAGAAAAACGGCAAGAGCGAGCTCGCCGCCGCGGTGGCACTGTTGCTGACCTGCGGAGACTTCGAGGAACGCGCCGAGGTCTACGGGTGTGCAGCCGACCGGCAGCAGGCATCGATCGTATTCGAAGTGGCAGCGGACATGGTACGCATGTGTCCCTCGCTGAATCGACGCGTGAAAATTCTCGCCGCTACCAAGCGCATCGTGTACCTGCCGACCAACAGCTTTTATCAGGTGCTGAGCGCCGAGGCTTACTCCAAGCACGGATTCAATATCCATGGGGTGGTCTTCGACGAACTGCACACCCAACCGAATAGAAAGCTCTTTGACGTGATGACCAAGGGCTCGGGCGATGCGCGTGCCCAGCCGCTTTTCTTTCTGATCACCACCGCGGGCACCGACCAGCATTCCATCTGCTACGAGCAGCACCAGAAGGCCAAGGACATCATCGAAGGTCGCAAACACGACAAGACCTTCTACCCGGTGATCTACGGTTCGGAGGAGGACGACGACTGGACCGATGCAAAGACATGGAAGAAAGCCAACCCGTCGCTTGGGCATACCATCACCCTCGAGAAGGTGAAGGCGGCCTGTGACAGCGCAAGGCAGAATCCGGGCGAGGAGAACGTGTTCCGTCAGCTCAGGCTCAACCAATGGGTCAAGCAGGCGGTGCGCTGGATGCCGATGGAGAAATGGGACCTGTGCAACTTCCCCGTCGATGCCGAGGAGCTCGAGGGCAGGGTCTGCTACGGGGGACTGGACCTCTCAAGCACCACCGATATCACTGCGTTCGTGCTCGTATTCCCTCCCAGGGATGAGAATGACAAATTCGTGATCCTCCCCTGGTTCTGGATACCCGAGGACAGCTTGGGCCTGCGTGTGAGGCGTGATCATGTTCCTTACGACGTATGGGAACGAACCGGCCACGTACAGACCACCGAAGGCAACGTGGTCCACTACGGATTCATCGAGGCCTTCATCGGCGAGCTCGGCAAGAGATACAACATCCGAGAGATCGCGTTCGACCGTTGGGGAGCGGTGCAGATGGTGCAGAACCTTGAGGGCATGGGCTACACAGTGGTGCCCTTCGGACAGGGATTCAAAGATATGAGCCCCCCGACCAAGGAGCTGATGAAGCTGGTATTGGGGCGGAGTATCGCACATGCGGGCCATCCGGTACTCCGCTGGATGATGGACAACATCTTCATCCGCACCGACCCGGCTGGGAACATCAAGCCCGACAAGCAGAAGTCCACCGAGAAGATCGACGGCGCGGTTGCCACAATCATGGCACTGGATCGGGCGATCAGGTGTGGCAACGAAGTGCGCGAATCGGTCTACGAGGACCGAGGCATCCTCTTCATCTAGGAATCAGGAGATACATATATGGGACTCATATCCAAGCTTGTCACCAGAACGCGTGACAAGCCGCAAAACAGGACCAGCGGGTCCTCATACAGTTTTCTCTTCGGAGGATCGACATCCGGCAAGGCGGTGAACGAACGATCGTCGATGCAGATGACGGCAGTCTATGCCTGCGTGCGCATCCTGGCCGAAGCGATCGCAGGCCTGCCGCTCCATCTGTACCGTCACGACGATGACTCGAGCAAACACAAGGCCAAGGATCATCCACTGTACACCCTGCTGCACAGCGAGCCCAATGCGGAGATGACCAGCTTCGTGTTCCGCGAGACGCTGATGACCCACCTGCTGCTTTGGGGTAACGCGTATGCGCAGATCATTCGAAACGGCAAGGGCCAGGTTGCCGCGCTCTATCCGCTGATGCCCAACCGCATGCAGGTCGACCGCGACAAGAGTGGCAAGCTCTACTACCAATACACCACCAGCGCCGAGGACGCTCCCACCATGCAGGGAAACTCGGTGGTTCTGGACGCCTCAGAGGTGCTGCACATACCGGGACTCGGCTTCGATGGATTGGTGGGCTACTCGCCGATTGCTATGGCAAAGAATGCCATCGGTATGGCGATCGCCTGTGAGGAGTATGGTGCGAAGTTTTTCGCCAACGGAGCTGCCCCAAGCGGAGTGCTGGAGCACCCGGGAACGGTGAAGGACCCTACACGCCTGCGCGATACGTGGCAGGGGCAGTTCGGGGGCTCTGCGAACTCGCACAAGGTTGCGGTGCTCGAAGAGGGAATGAAATACACGCCCATCTCGATCTCACCCGAGCAGGCGCAGTTTTTGCAGACACGCAAGTTCCAGATCAACGAGATCGCACGCATCTTCCGCGTCCCCCCTCACATGGTGGGGGACTTGGAGAAGTCCTCGTTCAGCAACATCGAGCAGCAGTCGCTGGAGTTCGTCAAATACACCCTTGATCCGTGGGTCATCCGCTGGGAGCAAGCGCTTTCGCGTGCGCTCTTGGATACAAAAGAGAAGCAAACGCACTTCTTCCGCTTCAACGTCGAGGGGCTACTGCGCGGTGATTACCAGAGCCGCATGGGCGGGTATGCCACAGCACGCCAGAACGGATGGATGAGCGCCAACGATATCCGGACTCTGGAGGACATGGATCTCATTACCGACGAGGACGGAGGGAACCTCTACCTCATCAACGGAAACATGCTCCCCCTTTCGCGGGCAGGGGCATTCGCAGACACGTATACGGACACACCCCAGGAGGAGAGTAATGAAGAACAAGAAGTTCTGGCAATGGAAAAACCAGAGCGAAGACGAAGGCAGAGCGAGAATCCTTGAGCTTTCGGGCACGATCGCCGAGGAGAGCTGGTTCGATGATGATGTCACACCCGAGCAGTTTCACGATGAACTGTTCGCCGACAGCGGCGAGGTGACCGTGTGGATCAACAGCCCCGGTGGGGATTGCATCGCAGCGAGTCGCATCTACGCAATGCTCATGGATTATCCGGGGGCAATCACGGTGAAGATCGATGGGATTGCAGCGAGTGCTGCCTCAGTCATCGCGATGGCAGGCACGAAAGTCCTGATGGCGCCCACTGCCCTCATGATGATTCACAATCCCATGACACTCGCCTACGGCAACCATCAGGACATGCAAAAGGCCATCGGCATGCTGGATGAGGTGAAGGAAAGCATCGTCAACGCCTACGAGATCAAGACAACCCTCACCCGGGCGAAGATCAGCCACCTGATGGACAACGAGACGTGGATGAACGCGAAGAAGGCCATCGAGTTGGGCTTCGCCGATGCGATCCTCGAGGACGCGAAGAAAGCGTCCAATGAGACCTCGTATGCGTTCTCGATGCGCACCTCGCAGCTCTCACTGATGAACAAGATCACCGAAACATATGCAATCGCAGAAGACCAGGAGCCACCTGAGGAAGGCACAGCCGGGCTTAACGAGCTCGAGAAACGACTGAATCTCATCAAACCCCAATAGGAGAAGACACAATGGGAAAGATCAACGACATGCGTGCACAGCGCGCGAAGACCTGGGAACAGGCAAAGGCATTCCTCGACTCCAGGCGCAACGACAAGGGCATCCTGAGCGCCGAGGATACCACCACCTACGAACGTATGGAAGCCGAGATCGTGGATTTGGGCCACGAGATCGAACGACAGGAGCGCATCGAGGCGTTCGAGCGTGAGCTGAACGCTCATGTGGGCTCTCCGATCACCAGTCGCCCCGATGGAGCACAAAAGGCTGAGAAGAAAGCAGGACGAGCTTCGGACGAGTATCGAAAGGCATTCTGGAACCACCTCAGACGCCGCGAGAACGCACCAGAACTGCGTAACGCATTGCAGGTGGGAACCGACACCGAAGGCGGCTACCTGGTGCCCGACGAATTCGAACACACCCTCGTGACAGCGTTGGAGGAGGAGAACCTGTTCCGCTCAATTGCCAGGATCATCCAGACTGCCAGCGGAGACCGAAAGATTCCCATTTCCGCATCCAAGGGCGAGGCGGCATGGATCGATGAGGAGGGAACGTATCCTGAGAGCGATGACAGCTTCGGGCAGGTGACCATCAGCGCCTACAAGCTGGGTACGATCATCAAGGTGAGCGAGGAGCTGATCAACGACAGCGTATTCGACATCGAATCCTACATCGCCACCGAGTTCGCCCGCCGTATCGGAGCCAAGGAAGAGGCAGCGTTCTTCACCGGGGACGGATCGGGCAAGCCCCTGGGAATCCTTGCCGCATCCGGAGGGGCTCAGATCGGCGTCAACGCGGCATCCGCGACCGCCCTGAATGCCGATGAGGTCATCGACCTGTACTATGCGCTTCGCTCTCCGTACCGCAAGAACGCGGTGTGGGTGACCAATGATGCCACCGTCAAGGCACTTCGCAAGCTCAAGGACGGCAACGGGCAGTACATCTGGCAGCCTTCGCTGACTGCAAACACCCCTGATACCATCCTGTCCCGTCCGGTGAAGACCTCGGCTTACATGCCCGAGATCGCAGGCGGGGCCAAGACGCTGGCCTTCGGGGACTTCTCGTACTACTGGATCGCCGACCGACAGGGACGCACCTTCAAGCGCCTGGGCGAACTGTTCGCCCCGACCGGGCAGGTGGGGTTCCTCGGGTCCCAACGTGTGGATGGGCGACTGATCCTCGGCGAGGCCGTCAAGGTCCTGCAGCAGAAGGCCTAAGGGAGGTAATTGATGTCATATAACACCAAGAACTACCGCGAGCAAGGCGGTGAGAAAACTGTAATCGGCGGCGAGGTGATCCTCGCTGCGAATGCGAAGGTCACCATCGATCCTGCGGCGATCATCGAAGGGCTGCCCAGTGGCAGCATCAATGCCGCTGCCAGCCAAGCAGATAGCACGGCTACCACCATCGAAGAGCTGGTGCTGGATTTCAATGTACTGCTGGCTAAGCTCAGGAGTGCGGGCCTGATGGCCAGCTGATAGTAAACGATTATGGGGGCATCCCGGTGAGAGCTGGGGTGTCCATCACCTTGATGATGGAGGAAGCGCATGATCGCCAGTATCGCCATGTTCAACACCTACAGCGGCAATTATGAGGACTCTCCCGAGGTCGTAGAGCTCAAGGGTGCCTTCCTCTGTACTGCCGAGGATATCGTGAGCTCGTACCTGGGCTTCGATCCAAAGCAGCAGGAGCATACCGATGTGGTCGCCTCGGGCTCTGGTTCCCGTCGCCTGTACCTACGTGCGCGCAACATCACCAGTGTCGAAGCGCTCACCGTAGGAACGGCCGCTGTAGACACGTCCCTGGTGGCACCATGTGACGACCATATTCGTTTTCTGGACCATGCCACCAAGTTCCCCGTCGGCGAGGACAACATCCGCCTCAGCTACACCGCGGGATGGGAAATCGGGCAGATGCCTGCGGTGATCGTCGTCTCGATCCTCCGTATCGCCACGCTCATGCTCAGCGAGACCGGGGGGAACATCGGCCTGACGGGCAAAAGCTTTGCCGACAACAGCCGCACGTTCGTCAACTACAGCAACTACCGCAAGTACCTGCAGCCGCTGGACAGCTTGCGCATCCTGGGGTTTTGACATGGCCGGCAGACGGAAACGATACAGCACCGAAAGCGTATCGGTGGAGACCGACCTGGCTGAAGCATTAGGGTACCTCGAATCCCTCGGGGTAAATCGGCACAAGGCGATGCGCCGCATACTAGGAGGCATCGGCACGGCCGCAAGAGCCCAGGTGCGCAAGGCCTACAAGTCCCACGGCCTGGCCAAAGGAAGTGGGGCGTTGTACAAGAGCATCAGCCGCCGTGTGATCCGTAGCGGCAAAGCGGTCATCGTCGAAGCCAAGGCTTCCTCACAAGAGACCAAAGTATTCTACGGCTACGCACTGGCCAAGGGAGCCCGGATAACAGCCAAGGATGGGGGATACCTCACATTCCAGAAGGACGGAAAATGGGTTCGCGTGCATGAGGTCAAGCTTCCAGAGCGCGACTTCGTGGCCGCTCCGGTGAAGAAGTACCTGAGCACGACGGCCTTCAAGACGAAACTCGATCAGCTGGTACAGCGGGAGGTGGCGCGCATCGAAAAGGAGAGTAAACGATGATAACTGAGATGCAGGTACTCGAAAGGCTCAAGGCGGTGATTGCCTCTGATTTGATCGGATTGCAGGAGAGCGAAGAGGGGATTTCCATCGAGCACTTCGATGATAAGAACATAGAGATCGATTTCCCCGATGTGGACAGCATGCGGCGACCCACGATGCTTTACATCCAGCCCGATTATGAGAACCTCGAGCCGCTGGGCATGCATAGCGACCTGGCCACCATGCGCGCAACCATCTTTCTCCTGTGCAAGAGTGCACCCAACGCGATTCTGGTCAAGCGTGTATTCGCACTGTATGGAGCCCTGTACCTACTCGTACGAGGTGATCCCACGCTGGGAGGATTCATCGAGGACGCGCGCATCACCGACATGGACTACTACCCTGCCGTAACCGCAAGCACGACGGTCACCGCCATCGAGGCAAGCATCGATTTGCAGTGGTCCAAGGAATTCTAGATACCACAAGAGAGGAAACGCATATGGCATTTTACACAGGAACGGGATCGCGGCTGCAGGCGGGCAAGGAAAGCTCCTTCGCCGTGGCTGCCAGTCCCACAACACTGGTCGATCTGACCAGTGAGAGCATCAAGGTGGCTGTCGAGAAAGGTGATGAGGGCTCGCTGCTGGGAAGCAAGACAGCCAGCAATCGTGATCTTCTGGCGGTGACGGTGGAGGGCTCAGTGAGCTTCATCCTCCGACCCGAATCGGCCGGTCTCATCCTACACGCCGCCCTGGGGGGAGAAGACACCTGCACCCAGGTGGGAGACTCGGAATCGTACACCCACACCATCGGCCTTTGCGATGTGAACGAGGCACTTCCCAGCCTCACCTTCACCATCGACCGCAAGGCGGCAATCAAGCGCTACGCGGGGTGCACCATTAGCGCCCTCAGCCTGGATTGCGCGGCCGGCGATTATGTAAAGGGCAGCATAGACATCAAGGGGACCACTGAAGAGAACGGAACCATTGAAGAGGCACTGAAGAGCTTCTCCATCCCCTCGTAC